>CAJTTI010000004.1 GCA_910579225.1 uncultured Lachnospiraceae bacterium
GAAACAAGTGCAGTAGGCAAATTGAAAGTTTCAAATTTCAAGTGAGATAAAACAGGAATCATGACAGATAAGGCGACCTTGCCATAACCTGCCATATCATTGATCAATAAAATTTGAGTTTGCTTTTTATCTGCCATAGCCATATTTCCTCAGTGACCGAAATAACAAAGTCTGCACAGTGTTTTTCCTGACTCTGTTTGAAAAATCTTCTGTAATGTGGTTTCTATTATGTTTTTTCCCAGATTATCTTCATAAAAATTTACCAAAAAATCTGCTTCCACAAGAATCTGATAGTCAATACCATCTATATCTGCGTAGGTATGATGGTGTCCTACTAAATAGCAGATTCGATTGATGTCTGCTTCCTCAAATCCCAGCTCTCCCAACATTTTGCGGGCATAAAAAGGACCTTCTTGCTCCTGTAATCTCCCACTGGACATCCCATACTTTTCTTCTGCCGGCCGAATACCAATATCATGAACCAATGCGGCGCATTCGGTCAAAAACTGACTATGCCCATCCAACTGTTCCATACGACCAATCATCTGTGCAAAACTGTGAACTTTTATCAAATGATGAATGCGTTGTGGATCATTCTGGTTAAAATGAATCATCTTCCGCATTAACATATCAATTATATTTTCCTGATACATAATACCCTCCTATTCCATTTCTTTTTTCAAACAAAGTGCCATCAGTTCCTTTCCTCCATCTGTTTGAAAAATTTTCTTTATATACTCTGCTTTTTTATAATCTGGCCGGTTTTCATAGCAGTTTACAATTAGATCGGCTTCCATCAAAAGTTGCAATAGTTTATTTTTGGGCTTGTCATAATCATGATGGCAATTCACCAGTTCAATGATTTTCGGAACATACGACGGAAGATAATTGGCCGATTCTAAAAAGCGAGTCACAAGGATAGATACCACCTGTTTCTGATTGTTCTGACTGGCATCCCCGTTATAATGTTCTTTGCAATATTTAATTGCCACATCATGTAAAATGGCTGCTGCTTGCAAAATTTGCTGATCTTCAACAGAGATTTTTTCTTGCTCACCAAACAGCTTGGCTAATGCATAAACCTTAAGGATATGTTGCGTACGTCTACAATGTCCTTCTTCATAGCACAATACACTGTATAAAAGATGGGTTTCATTATTAATCACGTTGACAAGTATCCTTTCTTGAAAAATTTTTATATCTCTTTATAAGAATAAAGCATTTTTCATCAGTTCTGTGTTGCGCTTGCAACACCTACCGCAAAATGCTATACTTTATCTCAGAAGAAAGGAGAGACAATATGCAACTTAATTTCAAACAACTTGCTTCGCTCCCAATCTTCAATGGTATTTGTGAAGAGGATCTTCCAGCCATGTTGAATTGTTTGGGAAGCTTCCAAAAAAATTATCAAAAAGATGAAATTATCCTTCTGGAAGGTAATGAGGTTCGAAGTGTTGGCATTATATTGTCTGGCATCGTCCATATGGTTAAGGAAGATTCAGAAGGCTACCAGACACTCCTTGTAGCAATGAAAGATGGTGAGCTTTTTGGGGAATCTTTTTCTTGTGGAAGCCATTTAGATGCACATGTTAGTTTTTTCGCAGCTGCACCCTGTACAGTTCTATTTTTACCTTTCCATAAAATTATTCACTCATGTAAAATGAGCTGTACCTTTCATCATCGGTTGATTGAAAATATGGTTCAACTGATAGGAGACAAAAATGTTCAGCTGATGCACAAAATTGAAGTAATCTCGAAAAAAACTCTACGAGAAAAAATTCTTACATATTTACAGCAACAAGCCCTTGATCAAGATAGCAGGCAATTTACCATCCCCTTAAGTCGACTTGAATTGGCTAAATATCTATGTGCCGACCGCAGCGCGTTAACTCGAGAACTATCTTATATGCAAAAGGATGGACTGATTTCTTATGAAAAAAACACATTCCAACTGTTATAATTGAATACTACAAGCTCCCCATTAAATAATCTACAGCATCAAACAAAGAAGAATCCATGTTGCACACGCAACATGGATTCTTCTTTGTTTGTGTTACACTCCTTATAGTCATCATGTAGTTATTTAAGTATAAGGAGGAAAATATATGGGCTTTCATATTACTGATATGCAACTGAATGTATTATTTCAGACATGGCAAACAAATTACCATATCTATGCTCCCCGCAACTTTTCTGGCGGCGGACGCTTTTCTGATACAGATTGTATCCGTTATGGAAAAATTGAACATGCTGACGAAATCGTGTTCGACAAAAAATCTGATTATTCCTTCAAGGAAGTGCTGACACCCGTTTCTCAAACCCTGTTCTTCTTTACGGAAGGGCAAACCAAAGAAGCCGATTTTCCCCAAAAAGGCGCAGTCATTTTCTTGCGTAGCTGCGACCTATATGCTCTTAAGCGGCTGGACGATATGTACCTACACAACAGTCCAGCAGATTATTACTATCAGCATCTACGGGATAACATTAAGATTGTGCTGATGGGCTGTGAACATTCCTTTGAAAATTGCTTCTGCGTCAGTATGGGAACCAATGTAAGCACTAAATATGATATGAGCATCGACCGCCAGCCTGACGGCACCTATCTGGTGGACTGTAAGGATGAGGCATGGGTGAAACAGTTAGTACAAGCTGGATGTGAACAGCAGGAAGTCATCCCTGCTCATGTCACTGAAAACCAAGTTACAGTTCAAGTCCCTGAAAATCTGACCGCAGAGGTGGCCAAAAGTACTATGTGGGAGGAATACAATAGCCGCTGCATCAACTGTGGACGTTGCAATTTTGTCTGTCCTACCTGTACCTGCTTTACTATGCAGGATCTCTTTTATAGTGAGAATGGCAAGGTTGGAGAGCGCCGTCGTATCTGGGCCTCCTGTATGGTAGATGGCTTTACCGATGTGGCCGGTGGCGGCAGTTATCGGAAAAAAAACGGAGAACGGATGCGGTTCAAGGTACTGCACAAGGTACTGGACTACAAACAACGCAATGGCTATCACATGTGTGTGGGTTGCGGACGATGCGACGATATCTGTCCGGAGTATATCTCATTTTCAGGTTGCATCAACAAATTGCAGAGTGCTATGACGGAGGTGACTGAACAATGATGAAAAATGATTATATTCCTTTCCCATCCAAAATTTTGGAAGTAATTCGGCACACAAAAATTGAGTATACGTTCCGTATGGAGTTTCAAGGAGATGTTAAGCCGGGACAGTTTTTTGAAGTGTCGATTCCTAAATATGGAGAAGCTCCTATATCAGTCAGTGGTATTGGAGACAACTTCGTAGATCTAACCATTCGTCGAGTGGGCAAGGTTACCAATGAAGTTTTTGAACATTATGTGGGTGATACTCTTTTGCTGCGTGGTCCCTATGGGAATGGATTCGATGTATCAGACTATGCAGGTAAGGACATCATCGTCATGGCTGGCGGAACTGGTCTATCGCCTGTTCGAGGAGTGGTGGATTACTTTTTCAATCATCCAGAGCAGCGGGGGCATATGACTCTGATTGCAGGCTTCAAAACGTCGCATGACATTCTTTTCCGCAACGATCTGAAGCTCTGGAAAAAAAACATGGATATCATCCTTACGGTAGATTGTGCAGAAGAGGATGTTGCCTGTCATGTGGGCCTTGTTACTCAGTACATCCCTCAAATCAAACTGGATAATGTGCAGAACACAGTGGCTGTTGTAGTAGGGCCTCCTGCCATGATGCGCTTTTCCGTGCAGGGATTACTGGATATTGGACTTCCAGAAGAAAATGTCTGGATTTCTCAGGAGCGGAAAATGTGCTGCGGTCTGGGCAAGTGCGGTCACTGTAAGATTGGGGACACCTATGTTTGCCTGGACGGTCCAGTATTTAACTATACCAAAGGGAAATTTTTAGTAGATTAAGGAGGGGTAACATGGATATCAACACAAAAATACTAAAAAAGAATGCGTTTCGTGTCACTAAAGAACGTGGTATGACTGCTTCCAGAATCCGTGTTCCCGGTGGTCATCTGGATGCCAAATATCTGAGCCAAATTCAGCATATTGCAGAAACTTTCGGAAATGGCACAGTTCATATTACCAGCCGACAGGGATTTGAGATTCCTGGTATTCCTTTTGAAAAGATGCCAGAGGTTAATGCTGCCCTTCAAAGCCTGATTGACGGTTTGGAGATCAATCAGGATGAAGTGGGCTGCGGCTATCCTGCTGCTGGAACCCGAAATATCACCGCTTGCGTGGGCAACCGTGTCTGTCCATTCGCCTGTTATGATACCACTGCGCTTGCCCAGCGTATTGAAAAAGCTGTTTTCCCCAACGATCTCCACTTTAAGATTGCTCTGACTGGTTGCCCCAATGATTGTGCCAAAGTACGTATGCATGACTTTGGCATCATGGGTATGACAGTACCTCATCTTGAGTCTGATCGTTGTGTTAGCTGCGGGGCCTGTGTAAAAGCCTGCAAAAAGAAATCTGTTGAGGCTCTGAAGCCAGTCAACTTCCGTCCTCAACGAGATGAGCGGCGATGCATTGGCTGTGGAGAATGTGTTTTGGCCTGTCCGAATGCTGCATGGACTCGTAGTGAAAAGAAATACTATAGACTTACTTTGCTGGGTAGAACTGGCAAAAAGAACCCGCGTCTGGGTGAAGATTTCATCAAGTGGGTGGACGAAGACAGTATTATCAAAATCATTCTCAATACCTACGACTATGTGAAGGAGTACATCGACCCCAATGCTCCCGGCGGAAAAGAGCATATTGGCTACATTGTAGACCGTACTGGTTTTGAGGAGTTCAAACGATGGGCCTTGCGGGATGTCACTCTGCCAGAGATTGCAGAAGTTATGACTCCCATGTATTGGAAAGGTATAACATATTGATATATAACAGCTTGAGAGATTTTTGAAGGACACTTAAAAGTATTTTTTTGATAAAATAGATCATCAGAAAACATACAATGAATCACTCATACTCTCTATTGAAACATCAAGCTATCTTTTAATAAAAATTGATTCTTGCTGTACTCAATAATTCCGTCTTTTTGCATTTTTGAAAGCTCGTTACACATGGTACTGCGGTCCACATTCAGATAATCAGCTAACTGTTGGCGGTTGTAGGGGATCAGGAAAGAATTGCTCCCGGCGCGTTTGGCGCATTCCGAAAAATAGGACATCAACCGCCCCCGAATGGATTTGGAACTGGTATGCTGGATTCTTTGAGAAAGCTGAAGGTTTCTGTGAGCGCAGACAGTCAGCAGATTTCGGACAAGTCTTGTGTGGAATGGACAGGCATTGGTACAAGTAGCCAGGACACGCCCCACATTCATAAACAATATGGATGTATCCTCCGCAGCGGACACCGTAACCAACATCGGCTCCCCCGGAATGCAGGCATACACCTCGGCGAATACAGAGCCGGGCGCAACATGACCCAAAATACTGGTATTGCCCCAGATATCGTTGCAGGAGATCACCGCCAGGCCGGACAGCAAGATCCCGATATTTTCCGTGATGTTTCCTTCTGAAAGGATTACCTCTCCTTTTTGAAAACTACGCGTTGTGGCATTCAGGCAACCCAAAAGAGATGTAATCTCTGCTTCTTCCAGTCCTCGAAACAGTTGTGTATTGGATAAATTCATATTTTTCACTCCTTGTTGTTATAACAACAGACTTTCATTTCATATTATAGTATACTAAATCCAGAAACGCAAGAGAAAGGATGAAGCAAACATGATTCGGAAAATTATTCAGATAGACGAAGAAAAGTGCAATGGATGTGGGGCCTGCGCCGAAGCCTGCCATGAAGGGGCTATCGGCATGGTAAACGGGAAGGCAAAACTCCTGCGGGACGATTATTGCGATGGTCTGGGCGATTGCCTGCCCACCTGCCCCACCGGTGCGATTTCCTTTGTGGAACGGGAAGCTGCTGCCTATGACGAAAAGGCTGTGCAGGAAAATATGAAAAAAAAGAACAGAATGAATTCTCCTTCCGTTGGTGTTCATGCGGGTTGCCCGGGCAGCCGAATGCAGCGAATCCAGCATTCGCAGGAATCTGCTCCTTCTGCCCCGATGCAGGCTGAGTCACAGCTGAGGCAGTGGCCCTGCCAAATTAAGCTGGTCCCAGTAGGTGCCCCCTATTTTGAAGGAGCCAAGTTGCTGATTGCGGCAGATTGCAGCGCATATGCCTATGCCAGAATGCACGAGGATTTTATGCGTGGGAAGGTTACGCTGATTGGCTGCTCCAAGCTGGACAACGTGGATTACAGCGAAAAGCTGACGCAGATTATCCAAAACAACAATATCCAGAGCGTGACCATTGTGCGGATGGAAGTTCCCTGCTGCGGCGGACTGGAGTTAGCTGCTAAAAAAGCATTGCAGGCAAGCGGAAAATTCATTCCCTGGCAGGTGGTCACTATCTCGATTGATGGAAAGATTCTGGAATAACCTCTGATTCGGTTCTTCAGTTTTTGGAATATATCCGACAGACAAAAACAAATTATATTGCAGGAGGTGACTGTTATGAGTAAAAAAATGAAAAACATTGCGCAAGCCGAGGTTCTGACGCTGAAGGAGCAGATCTCCTATCAGGAGGGGCAGGTAGTCAGCAAGACGCTGGCGCAAAATCCGGCAGTAAGTATTACCCTGTTCTCATTCGCAAAGGGCGAGGAAATCAGCACCCATGAATCGGGCGGCGACGCTTTCGTAACCTGTCTGGACGGCGTTGGAAAAATCACCATTGACGGCACAGAATATCTGTTGCATGAAGGAGAATCCATCGTCATGCCAGCTGGACACCCTCACGCGGTATATGGACAGGAAGCGTTCAAGATGCTTTTGGTCGTTGTATTTTAATCAAACGTAAAATTGACAGAGGGAGGTGATTTTATGAAAATAAAAGTAGATCAGAATCTCTGCATTGGCTGCGGGCTTTGCTGTGGGATCTGCGACGAAGTTTTTCGTATGAATGAGCACGAGAAGGCGGAAGCATACCAACCAGCAAACGATGACAATCAAAGCGCCGTGCAGGATGCAATTGATTCGTGTCCTGTGTCTGCAATCGCTTGGGAAGATTAATTCAAGCGCATCTATATACTTTTTTGATTGAAAAGTAACTACATCATTTCAAATTTTAAAAGTTTTTAGGAGGTCTATTATGGAACAAAAAATGTTTTGCTATCAGTGTCAGGAAACCGCCGGGTGCAAAGGTTGCACCATGTCCGGTGTATGCGGGAAGAAGCCTGATGTGGCAGCTATGCAGGATCTGCTGGTCTATGTCACAAAAGGGATTTCAGCTGTTACAACTGCACTGCGTCAGGAAGGGAAGCAGGTATCTGCGGAAATCAATCACTTGATTACCCTGAATCTGTTCACCACCATCACCAATGCAAATTTTGACAAAGAGAGCATTGAGGCAAGAATCCGTGCCACACTGACTGAAAAAGATGTGCTGTTGGCGCAGATTGCCGATCCTTCCGGTCTGCCCGAAGCGGCAAAATGGAATGGCTCTGGCAATTGGGAAGAAAAAGCCGCAACTGTCGGTGTTCTTTCTACTGAAAACGAGGATATCCGTTCTCTACGAGAACTGATTACCTACGGTCTGAAGGGATTGTCCGCATACTCCAAACACGCAAACGTTCTACTGAAGGATGATGAGGAGGTCGATGCCTTCCTTCAGCGGGCGCTGGCAGCTACACTGGATGACAATCTCAGCGTAGAAGAATTGATTGCTCTGACAATGGAAACCGGAAAACACGGCGTATCCGGTATGGCTCTGCTGGACAAGGCCAACACGGAAGCCTATGGAAATCCCGAAATTACGAAGGTAAATATTGGCGTTGGGACAAATCCCGGTATTCTGGTTTCCGGTCACGACCTGCGGGATTTGGAAATGCTGCTGGAGCAGACACAGGGAACCGGCGTGGATGTTTATACCCATTCCGAGATGCTCCCTGCCCACTATTACCCGGCATTCAAAAAGTATCCCAACTTTATCGGCAACTACGGCAATGCGTGGTGGAAGCAGAAGGAGGA
Source organism: uncultured Lachnospiraceae bacterium (assembly GCA_910579225.1). Taxonomy (GTDB): domain Bacteria; phylum Bacillota; class Clostridia; order Lachnospirales; family Lachnospiraceae; genus Hominiventricola. The sequence continues at coordinate 8,038 of CAJTTI010000004.1, forward strand.
ATTTGAATCCTTCAACGGTCCTATCCTGATGACGACCAACTGCATCGTGCCTCCTAAAGACAGCTACAAAGACAGACTCTACACTACTGGCGTAGCAGGATATCCGGGATGTACCCATATCCCAGGAGAAATCGGGGAGCAGAAGGATTTTTCCGTTATCATTGAACACGCAAAAAGATGCGTTGCACCTACTGAAATTGAAACAGGAGAGCTGATCGGCGGATTTGCACACGCGCAGGTTCTGGCTCTGGCGGATCAGGTGGTCGATGCGGTAAAAAGCGGCGCGATCAAAAAGTTCGTTGTGATGGCGGGCTGTGACGGCCGTGCCAAGAGCCGGGAATACTATACCGAATTTGCCAAGGCACTGCCGAAAGATGCTGTGATCTTGACAGCCGGATGCGCGAAATACAAGTACAACAAACTGCCTTTGGGCGACATCAACGGCATTCCTCGTGTTCTGGACGCCGGGCAGTGCAACGATTCGTATTCTCTGGCTGTCATTGCTTTGAAGCTCAAGGAAGTTTTCGGTCTGGACGATATCAACGACCTGCCCATCGCCTACAACATTGCGTGGTATGAGCAGAAGGCTGTCATCGTTCTGCTGGCGCTTCTGTATCTTGGCGTGAAGAATATCCATCTCGGTCCCACTCTCCCGGCATTCCTCAGCCTCAATGTGGCAAAAGTTTTGGTAGAGAACTTTGGTATTGCGGGAATTAGCACAGTAGAAGAAGATCTGAAATTCTTTTTTTAAACTCATGCATAAATAAAAAAGACAACTTTGCTTCTGTAAAATCAGAATAGCAAAGTTGTCTTTTTATTTTCTTACATTTGTTAAATATGGTGTTACTTTATATGGCACCTTTTTTCATATTTCGTGTTATTCACGAACTCGCAGAACGTTCACGCCTCTATACCTGAACTGTAAAATGGTATTGGAGGTGAACTGATAGTGGCTGAAACAGAAAAAATGGATATTTCCTACATGGGGCCTATCTTCAAAAAATACCGTGTAGATGCAAATCGAACACAGGAAGAGGTTGCGGAAAAAGTGGGAACTACCGCCCGCTTCCTTATGGCTTTAGAGAACGAGGAAAAGCGTCCAAGCATCGATATTCTTTTGCGTCTTGTTGACACCTTAAACATCCCTGGCGCCTCAAAGTCCTTATTCTCGATTACAGTTTCAGAAAGCCTGTGGGATGCCTGCCAGATTGCGTCAAAGCATTTTCGCACATCGAATGGCTGGCATCCGAAAGAAGTACAGCCGCTGCCGTAGCTGTACCGGATCAGTTTGAAAAAAGCTGCCGCCCGTTTGACATCCGTCATCTGTGCATTCTCCAAGAGGATTGCACGAATTTCCTCATACTCAGGCGGAGGAAGGTTCTGTTTGGCAAGAGCCAGTTCCTCATGCAAAAATGTGGTATCCGGTTCCTGCTTTTCCAGAAATGTGCGGATCATGGAAAACTCATCCCGGCTGTTGATCGGTAAAAATCCCAGTTCCAGCAAAAAAGCACATGTCCTGTTTTTGACACAGTAAAAAAGATTTGCCAGATTGGAATTGTAGTCGTTATAAACCTCCAGTTTCCGCTTCAGATTCGGCGGTTTTCCAAACAATACCCATCCACCGCCGCCAAATACTTCAATGTACCGGTCAAACTGAACGGGGAACATTGTATAAATCAGTTTCCGCAGGGCCTTCTTTCCGCCTACCCATGCAATAAAACTGTTCATGCCGCATCACCTCCTTCCGGCGGCAAGGTATTCATGGCTGCATGGTCATTTCTCCGCCGGATGGCTGTGGTTCTAATCGTGCCTCCAATTGTTCGGCTGTTTCTTTCCGGAATTCCGAAAGGCTCATGTCCTCTCCAAGATATCCCCAGTCCTCCGGATAATAGCTTCCTGACTCATCCAGTGGAAACGGTGTTTTGCTTAATATCGTTCCCCAATGGTTTACCAGCACAAACGGCTTGATCTGTGCCATACTTCCGTCAAGGTTATCAGAATCCCTGACATCATAGCAAAAAATCCCTTCCGGAACCGTATCCCGGTCAAGCCGCATATTGGTAAACAGCACAACTTTATGATCAATCTCCGCCAGTTCATACTTCTGTGTATTGGCATCCAATCCCTTCATTTACATTCCTCCCATCTGCATGGATTCTGTCTGACTGTATTTTGATACGAACGGGTTCTCGTTGCGTAAGATCATACCGTATGCGGTCTGGACATGTCCGGCTTGCTGCATCTGCCGCTCACCGTATCCCATAAAATCGAACATGGCAAAAGCCGGATCGTTTGGATCGATTCCGGCTTCTCTGAAAATATATTCCGCATATGCCGCAGGGGAGTACATCTTGGGATCAAAATCATAACAGTCCAGATTTTCTGCAACATCCAATGCAAAATCAATTTCATTGCGGATTTCCAACTCCAATGCCGCCTTGAATTTTGCCAGAGTCCTTTGATCCGGAAACGCCTGTATTTTCTGCGCCAGAGTATTGAGCTTTTCCACATCTTCGTCACCGGCAAGGGGATAGGGAAAAGCGGTGCTGATACTGCCCGCTATCAGGCAGTTATCAAAAGAGTGTTCGCCCAGCTGTTTCAGCACACTCTGCATTTCCTGCTCTGTTGCAGGCAGTTCCAGCCATACACCGGTTTCATCCGGCTTGTCAAGACTGCTCAACAGAACAGATATCACGCCTTTTGGCATATCCGGAATATCCGGCAAATGAATTCCGTCATACCATTCCTGATGCGGCATACGGTTTGGGAATATATATCCGGCTTCTGTATAAGTTCCCATATCCGAACGTCGCATTTCCTGCCCGACTTTTTCTTCATCCAATAAATCCAGCACATCTTCTGGTAACCCGCTGATTGTATCTAACAGGTCATTTTCCAGTGCAACATTTCCCAAAGTTCTGTCATCCACAACACCGGGACGGTATTCATAGCAGCCCAGATTGTGCGCCAGGTTAATGAGTTCTTTCATTGTAACCGGTGTATCGATATCTTCTTCCTGACGCAACTGAACCGCACCTGCCAAAGTTTCAATCTGGAATTGATCCATCCGGCTGATCTGATACGCTAACAGGTTTACTTCTTCAAGGGACAAATCGTCCGTATCGTTTATGATCTGCTCTAAAAATTCCGGCCATCTGCTGTCGCAGTCCACGATATACTCCGAACCTGTTTGAATCTGCGCACGATATTTTGCATCTGCTATGGCACTTTCTGTTGCCGGCAGAGAAAGGGTGATGCTGCCATAATATCTGTTTTTAAGCAGACTCTTATTGGCAAGATACACTTCCAGTTTTCTCATCTACATCCCTCCCATCTGCATATCAGATAGCGTCTCCGTACTTTCTGATTGTTGACTTGTGCTATCTTTCAAATAAAACGTAATCTCAGAACTATTCCCATCAATTGACAAATGAGCCACTTCCGGTCGATCACACAACATATCATACAGCGTTTTCTGTAAAAAAGATTCTCCCTCCAGATGTAATCCCGTATACTGTTCCACTTCTGCAAAGCTCAAAATATGATATTCTCCTGCTCGTTGCACAGAACTGTTTTTCATGATAAAATCTACAGCTTCACCCAATGTTTGATTTAATTTCCCAAGAGAAGGATAGTAGATTGTCGATGTCTCTGGTAAATAACATGCATATGGAACATAGGGATTAAGTTGGTTAAAATCTCTTGTTACACGCATTATCAAGTATCCATCTGTCCTACCTTCTCCTTTAATCAGCAAGCAATGAAGTACATCGTTGTCATCCCACTTGGTCAGGTGCATATTCGCAGTAATATCTGCCTGCTCTGCAAACGGAGAATCTAACATCCTACAATAGGTTTCTTCTGGAAGTGTTATAGTTTTTTCAATCACAAAATCGTACAACAAAAAATAAGGATTTTTGTCAAATATTTCCTTCATGCATTTTCCACTCCCTTCATCTATGGCATAAAACAAGTACAATACTTCAGTATTTCATTTGCATCCCTAAGTTCTGTTCCATTCCCTTCAACTGTTCCTCTGAAGCAATAAAGAAGTCATTTCCTGAATTCCAGAAGCTGACATACAGCTCTCCCTCCGGAGTCTGAATGGGGCGCTGTTCAAAGCCCTCGCCCCAACCATCGCTTTCCTGCCCTTGCCAATACTCTTTGACTGCTTCCAACTCTTTTTCAGAAAGACTTCCATAGCTCTGTATTTCCAGAACACCCCATAGTTCGCCATGCCAGCTTTCTACGGTTGGATTCATGCAGCGGATTTTTCTTGCCAGCAATTGGTTATCTAAGTAAGCAGCCAGACCGCGATCCCCTTCACTTTCCATATACTCTTTCAGAATTTGTTTCTGAATTTGATCTTCATAGCTGCATAATTCTGCCGGACTGACTTCCTCAGACTCATTGGAAATATCTCCTCAGTCATCTCTGGAATAAATCTCGGCGGTCAGAGGACTGAACAAACGAGTCTGCTCCATGTACTCCGGAAGCTGACAGATTGGGGAGTCTTGTCGGACTACAAAACCGTATGCGGTTTGTACTGCTCCATCTCGATCCATTCGTTCTTCTCCAAATCCTTCTAAATCCGTATAATCCTCTAACTGAGGATCAATATAGATGTTTTCTTTTTCCATCAAAAAATCGGCATAATCTTTGGCTGTTTGGACATCTTCCGGAAGGATTTCATATTGCTCCAGATTCTCTGTAATTTCCATAACGGATTCCATCGTATCAGGCATCTCTGCGCACAATGCAGCCTTTAACTTTTCCAATTTAGATTCTGAATCTGTAATCTGCATCTTTTTAAGCTGATAAGAAAAAGCATTCAAATCTTCTATCCGATAGGAAACCGGTAAAAAATTTTCCAGCGAGGCTTTCGGGCTGTAAAGGCTTATGATACTTGCCGTATTCAAATCATCCACCTGCAGGTTCTCTCTTGCCAGCTCCAGTTTTTCTTCCGAAGCCGGTAAAGACAGGGAATAGGTGTTGGGATGGGTATCCACATAGGCAGAAGTATATAGACGCAGTTGAAAAACAGCATCCCGGTCGTAATCCGGTTCTGGAAGAGAATGCCCCTCATAGATGATCTGCAGTGCCTCTCCTGTACGCATAACATAGCCGGATTCACTAAAGTTCCCGGCATGGCTGTCCTGATACGCCTGCCCGATCTGTTCTTCATTCAGAAGCATTGCAAATGCTTTGGATAACTCCTGCTCTCTTTCGATCACTGCTCGGCCTAACTGCTTCGTATCCTGAACGCCTTCCCAAAGTCGGAACTTATCCAGATTACAGGATAAGTTCACAATCTCCATAATGGACAGTGGTTTTTCGATGTTTAAGGCTGCGGTAAAGATATCTTTTTCTTGGTTTGTCAATCCCTCAATCCTGCGATTCAAAAAGTCCAGTTCATAACGACTTTTCTCGGTATCAAAAAATTTTCCTTTTAAATGTACGTGGAGATCATCTACAGAAGTTTCCGCAGCCGCAATCTCCAGAGGAGCATCCCCAAGTACAGAGAAGAGATGCTGAACTGTTTGATAGCTTGCAGGAAAATTCAGCCATGCTCTTTCATCTGTTTGGGTGTTTCTTAAATATACATTCAGCATCGTTTACTCCTTTCTGCATTCAATACGCCGCATCCATAACGACGAATCAAAAATGCTGTGATGATCAGTTCAAATGTCATATCACCAACCAATTCCGGATCAACCAATTCAGATAGACTGATGTGTTTGGTTCCCTGATATAAATCCTTTGCAGTATGGAACAGCACATACCCGTTTAAATCCACGCCGTGAATGTGAATCTTTTGAAAATGGATGATATCCGGTTCGATTGCGGATATTGCTTTTCCCCACAGGAATCGGTCTGCAGACAAAAGATATAATGCGGCACACATGGCATCTTCTTCTGCTGTTCGGATATGACGCTCCCATAAAGGCTCAAACCGTTCTCTGTGACCGGCAAGGAAAAAACAGGGATGAGACTGCATTGACAGATGGGCCACACGACTCACAAACGGGCTGACGGTTACCTCTGCTGTCAACCTTTCCAACAGTTCTTCAAATGGCACACAGCCTGCCACAAGCCGTTCACGCAGGCAGATACATCCATCCGCTTTTTCGCACTTTCTTTTTCTGCTTTTATAGGCACATAAGCGACAGTCACAGTCCTTTGCGCTGTACCTAAAATGGCTTACCGCAATTCCGGTTCCTCTGGAATGGAAGCCCGGAATGCGCTGCATTTCCTGCTCTGTTCCGGCATAGGGGGTATCACTCATAAATCTTGCGGTCATATCTTCTTACTCCTTATTCTCAAAATCTCTATTGAAATGTCATTCCGCCTCTTTCCTGCGTTGGTGTTTCCGATTGTTCCAAGGCTGCAACCGCTTCTTCCTTTGAATGGAATAATCTTTGCGGAGAGGCTCGATGAAAAAGCCCGGTATGGCTGCGTACACCGAAGTATCTTCCGTCATAGCTCTCCACGGTATATTCACAGGTGCTTTTCTTGGCTTTATTGGTGATCATCACGCAGGTATCACCTTTGTTCCATCCATATGGAAAATCAGAAACCTGCTCTTGCTGCCTTGTTTTCATAATTCTCTGACATCCTTTCTTCTTACCAAAAATGCGCAATAAAAAAGACCGGTCATCCTGAGTTTCCGACTGACCGATCCTGTTGTTTGCTGTTTTAAGAAAAATCCATTTTCATGCCTTCTTCCGGCTCCGAGGATGTGATATTCACATAATCGGCAATAACCATCAACGCTTCCTCATAGCTGTGACATTCTCCGCCTGTGATTCTCTGCCGCATTTTTTCCGCCTGCTCATACATTCCATTCTCTTTCAGAGTTCGGGATGCGATTCCCATTAGATTAAAAATATTTCCATCTTCACCAATGAGCGGACAGTCTGGTTTTGCCTGCTGCCTCTTTGCAAAACCGCCCAGCTTGTTTTCCACATAATCGGAGAGCCAGGTTCCTCCAAACTGCTCACGGGTTTGGATTCTCCAAATGGCAAGTTTACCGATATCCAGTTTGTGTTCCCCAAAGGCAAAGAGTAGATTGGTAAGCCCTTCATGCTGAAAGACTGCAACATCATCCAGCGGCTTTCCATCTAAAAGAATTCCCTGTTCTCGAAGAATTCCATTGATTCCATCTATCCATCCCTGAAGGTCACCGCCACACCCCTGAAGGATCAGTCCCTCTTGATGACTCATATTCTTAAGTTCTTCGGTTGTGATTGTTTTCATATTGACTCCTTTCTTCCTATTCGATTCTTTGAATATGAACACAAAAAAAGACCGGTTTCATTCGCTGCGCAGAAGACGAATACCACCGGTCATTCTTCTGTTTTGCTTGTAAAAACGGGCATATATAAAAAAGAGAACCGGTGCTTTTTTCATCTGCCAATCCTCTGAATTTTCTGTTTTCATCTGTCCAAAACCCGATGTCATCTGTGAAACGGGCAAAAAATAAGGGGCAAAAACGCTCGTTTTTTGCCCCATTTTTTGCTCGATTTACGCTCAAAAACCACAACATTTTGTGGTATAACCGTCTTATTTCCTCTTATCACCACAATACGTCATCAGAATCACTGTCTCTACATGCCCCGTCCAGGGAAACATATCGCACCCTTTCACTTTTCGCACCTCATACCCTTCCCCGCACAGGTACTTCAAGTCCCGCGCCAGGGTAGCGCTGTCGCAACTTATATATACAATCCGTTCCGGCTGCATTTGGACCATGGTCTGAAGTGCTGCCATATCGCATCCTTTTCTGGGCGGATCGACTACGATTACGTCTGCGCGGATTCCCTCTTCCTTATATTTCTTCGGTAGGACTTCTTCCGCTTTTCCCACAAAAAATTCCACATTTCCAATACTATTGATTTCCGCGTTTTTCCTTGCATCTTCCACAGCTTCCGGTATGACCTCCACACCGCAGACCCGCCCCGCCTGCTTTGCCAGGAATAAGGAGATTGTCCCAATCCCACAGTACAGATCCCAGACAGTCTCATTCCCCTTCAACTCTGCATACTCCAGAGCTGTCTGGTAAAGTTTCTCAGTCTGCACTGGATTAACCTGATAGAAAGACAGGGGAGAGATCCGATATGTTACATCGCCGATCCTGTCAGTAATATATGTCTGTCCCCAGACGGGTCTCAGTTCTGTTCCCATAATCACATTAGTATTCTCCCTATTCACATTAATCATGATACCGGTCATCCCCGGAACCTCCTGAAGGGACTTGGAAAGTTCCTCCACGGCTTTTATCTTACATCCGTTCAGAATCAGGCAGACCATGATCTCCCCGGTGGAGAATCCTTTCCGTATCAGCACATGGCGCACCAGCCCGCTTACATTCTTCTCGTCATATGCCGGTATGTTGTATTTCTTCATATGCGCCAGCACCCGTTCCAGAATCATCTGATTCTCCTTTACACCCAGCAGACAGTCCGTGCATGGAACGATGCTGTGACTGTGCACTGCATAGAATCCCGCTACTGTCTTTCCCTCCCGGTCCGTTCCAAAAGGAAACTGCGCCTTGTTGCGATATCTCCAGGGGTTGTCCATCCCCATAATCTCAGGTTTTGACATATCCGAAAATCCACCGATGCGTATCAGATGGTTCTGTATCTTCCTTGCTTTGAAATCAAGCTGCGCCTCATAGTCCAGCGCCTGAAGCTGACAGCCGCCGCAAGGGCGGGCACAGACACACTCCGGTTCCCGGCGCACAGGAGAAGGTTCCAGAACTTGTGTTAATCTGGCATACCCATAGCTTTTTTTGACTTTCATTACTTTCGCCTCAATCACATCACCGATCACTGCATCTTTTATGAAAAAAGTACATCCTTCATATTTACCGATACCTTCCCCATCCACTCCCATATCCTCAATCCTCAGAGTAATTATATCGTTCTTCTTCATCTTTATCTCCTGACTTTTTATCTTTATAGGCCAACCGACTGACAGCCATTTCTGCATCGACTACTGCCAGACAGGTGCATCCACCCGGATGCTGTCCATTAAAATTCTTCTATAAAACAATACAAAAAAACTGCTACAAAACTCTCCACCCCGCAAAATATGATTGAAACCTGCAGAATGTCTGCGCCATATTTCACGAAAACCGGCTGTTTTACAGCAGTCTTTTCTATTATTTTCCAGTCCGACGGATATTTGACTCCAGCAACCGATTGTATCCCAGCCATCCCTGATTGTCCCCGCCAGCCTTCAATGCCTCCATCATGGTCTGCATATGCGCATCTGTGTTATCCGCAAAGTTCAGCGCAACAGCTTCCAGAAGAGCCGGCTTCTTTGGTGAACCGTACTCCAGTTCTCCATGGTGTGCAAGTATGCAATGCTTCAGTTCATTGGCCAGCTTCACCGGAAATCCGGAAATCTGTCGTATCCGTGTCCCTACCAGTTCGGCTCCGATCATAATATGTCCCAGAAGCTGCCCTGCATCCGTATAATCGTTTTCCGGAAAGGGAGACAGTTCATAGACTTTCCCAATATCATGGCACATGGCCGCTGTATACAGCAGATCCGCATTCAACATGGGATAGGTCCGCACATAATAATCACACAGTTTTGTAACACTTAACGTATGTTCCAGAAGTCCTCCCACAAATCCATGGTGTACGCTCTTGGCCGCACTGCTGAATTTAAACGCCTTTACGAATTTCTCATCATCTATAAAAATACTCTTTAGAAGCCCCTGCAGATACTGATTCCCCACTCGGTCTATAAAACCAAGGATCTCCTTATACATCCCTTCAATATCTTTTCCGCTAACCGGCAGATAATCAGAAGGATCATACTCTCCTTCCTGCGCCTTTCTTACCCGTTTCACATTCAGCTGGATCTGCCCCTGGAAACTGGTCACATCTGCCACAATATCCACATAATCAAGGCCTTCAAAGGCTTCGATCCCCCTGGAATTCGGGTCCCAGATTTTGGCGTCGGCCGTTCCGGTCTTATCCTGCAGAATCACATTCTCATAAGTCTTCCCGGCTTTTGTCAAAGCCGTCTGGCGGGATTTGCACAGATAGATACCGCTGACGCGCTCACCCTCCCGAAAGGTCTCAATGTATTTCATAACTCTCCTAAATTCTCCCTACTCTAATATTCTCAGATTGACAGACAGTTCCAGTTCCTGATAACTGGTTTTATTCAGCCTCTGACAAATGACCTGAATATTTTGCCCGTTGGAACACTTCATCAGAATCGCCATCACATCTTTCAGATTCGTAACCGGCTGGCCGCTCATGGAAGTGATAATATCTCCCGGCTGAATCCCCGACTCAATAGCCGGAGAATCCATCGCCACCTCTGACACATAGACACCAATCGGAATCTCCTCCAGCTCAGAGAGCGCCGTTGTCACATCTGTTCCTGCAATCCCCATATATACTATGTCCTGATTATTGGATAAATGCTCGATTACATCCATAATATCGGAGATTCCATAAGCCTGAATCGTATGATCCTGAGCCGCTACCTCACATCGCTCCTGTATCATCCCGATGATCTTGCCGCTCCAGCTGATCAGAACACCACTGCCGGACCGGGCCTTTATCATATCCGTGGTAAGTACGTTGTAGCTTCCGTCATACAGACCCGCGGTCTGGGACACACTGGTCAGATTGCCATACAGCACAGAACCATAATTCCCGCACGGACTTCCCAGAGCGATCACCGGCTCCCCGTTCCTGAGCGTCTTGGAAGAGCCGATATCTGCATACACAATCACCTCCCGGGTGCTATCTGAGAGATCCCCCAGATTCACGCTGAGCACCGCCAGACCGGTGTTCCTGTCATACTTTTTCAAAACTGCAGGCGCAGATGTATGATCATAGAACGTGATCAAAAAATTCTCTCCGTCCTCCACTTTCCCATAATCCGTCAGAATGAGAAGTTCCAGACCGTTGTCCCCCACCAGCACGCCAGATACCGAGCTCTGACTGGTATAAGTTTCCTCAAACCAGTCTGTATCTGTAGTAACTGCCGAGACATTGACAAGGCTCTTCTGAACCTGGTTTCCGATCTGTATCAGTTGTTGATACATCTTTTTGTAATCTTCAAGCTCTATATTAACCTGTTCCATAATATAAACCGGAGGATCCGCCTCCTCTTCCGGATGTTCTTCCGGTTCCGGTAGCGTGATCGGCTGTAATTCCGCCTGCCTTTCTTCCGGCATTATCTGCGGAATGGCAACCGCCCAGACTGCAAGGGCCGCAAAGGCAAAAAGAACCCCGGAGACCACGGACCGCACCAGACGGTGCATGATTCGGCTCTGATAAAAACGCTTTTGTTTGATTGTCTCTTGAATAAATGAAAGATTCCGGTTCTCTTTTCCTTCTGGCATGACAACGTCCTCCTCCTGGATGGCTCATTGACTATGCATATTATACCTGATTTTTTCCATCGTGTCCACTGGAACTCTTGCAGACAGCTGCTGTCAGTCGTGAGAAAATAACCGAACTTCTCCTTTTCAAGCGGGACCAAATGCGGTATGATGGTAATAGTAACAGGAGGTTTTTATGAATCAGAAAGTATTTACAAAATTAGAATTTGACAAAATTATTCATATACTGGCAGAACATGCTTCCTCAGCCGGAGCAAAGGAGCTCTGCGAACGTCTTCTGCCTTTGGATTCTCTCTCCGAGATCCGGCAGGCGCAGACAGAAACTGCAGACGCACTTCGCCGGATTTACCGCAAAGGAAGTCCTTCCTTTGGCGGTATCCGGGATATTCGCGGCTCTGTAAAACGGCTGGAAATCGGAGGCGTGCTGGGAATGGGAGAACTCCGTCAGATCCAGTCACTTTTGGAAACTGCCGGAAAAGCGAAGCAATATGGCCAGCGAGATACTCAGGACGAGCCAGGAGACTCTCTGGACGAATCTTTTGACCTGCTGGAACCCATTGTCTCCCTCGCCAATGAAATCCGGCGCTGCATCCTCTCAGACGATACCATGGCAGATGATGCCAGCAGTACATTAAGAGAGCTCCGGAGGTCCATGCAGCGGATGGACGATAAGGTCCACAGCACTCTGAACTCCATGGTAAACGGTTCCGTCCGTACTTATCTTCAGGATGCGGTGATCACCATGCGGGACGGGCGATATTGTCTGCCCGTGAAAGCAGAATACCGGAATCAGGTTCCAGGCATGATCCATGACCAGAGTTCCACCGGCTCCACGCTCTTTGTGGAACCCATGGCAATCATCAAACTGAATAATGAATATAAAGAACTGCAGATCAGTGAACAGCGGGAAATTGAGAAAGTTCTGGCATCTCTCAGCGAGACTGCCGCCGGATATCTGGAACTTCTGTCGGAAAACTATCAGATCCTGGTACGCCTGGACTTTATCTTTGCCAAAGCATTGCTTGCCAAAGGAATGAATGCCACCATGCCGCTCTTTAATACAGATGGACGGATCCATATCAAAGATGGACGACATCCTCTGCTGGATACAAAAAAAGTGGTTCCCGTCACGATCCGCCTGGGTCGGGAATTCGACCTTTTGATTGTCACTGGTCCTAATACTGGTGGCAAGACTGTCTCCCTCAAGACCGTAGGGCTTTTTACGCTCATGGGACAGGCGGGACTGCATATTCCGGCTTTCGAACGCTCCGAGCTGGCTGTATTTGACCAGGTATTTGCAGATATTGGAGATGAGCAGAGCATTGAACAGAGTCTCAGTACCTTCTCCTCCCATATGAGTAATATCGTCTCCATCTTAAAGGAAACCACGCTGAATTCTCTTGTCCTTTTTGATGAACTGGGAGCCGGCACCGATCCTACAGAGGGCGCGGCACTTGCCATTTCTATTCTGGACCATCTGCATCGTCAGGGAATCCGCACGATGGCGACCACACATTACAGTGAATTAAAGGTCTACGCCCTCTCCACAGAAGGCGTAGAAAACGCCTGCTGCGAATTTGATGTGGAATCTCTGCGCCCTACTTACCGGCTCCTGATTGGTATCCCCGGCAAAAGCAATGCCTTTGCCATTTCCTTAAGACTCGGACTTCCCGAATACCTGATCGAAGAAGCCAGAAAGCAAATCAGCACCCAGGATGAGAATTTCGAAGATATGCTCACTGAGCTGGAGAACAGCCGGGTAACTCTGGAAAAAGAACAGGCGGATATCGCACGTTACAAAGAAGAGATCCGCAGGCACCGGGATGCACTGCAGAAAAAGCATGACCGAATCGACGACCAGAAAGAGAAGATTTTAAGAGAAGCCCGGGAAAAAGCCAATGCCATCCTGCAGGAAGCAAAAGAATACGCCGACGAGACCATGAAAAATTTCCATAAGTTCGGCCGGGAAGGAATCTCTGCCAAAGAGATGGAGGCAGAAAGGGCACGCCTGAGAGAGAAAATCAAATCCACAGAAGCCGGTATGTCCCCTGCTGCTCAAAAGCCCAAGAAAAAGGTAAAAGCTGCATCTCTCCATGTGGGCGACCGTGTAAAAGTACTTAGCCTGAATCTGGAAGGAACCGTCAGCACACTCCCGAATGCCAAAGGAGAGCTCTTCGTCCAGATGGGTATTCTCCGTTCTCAGGTCCATATCGACGATCTGGAATACATGGGCGGGGCTGAACTGCCCAAAGGCCGAACTGCTGCAAGCGGAAGCGGCCGGATTAAGATGAACAAATCCGCTCTGGTCAGCACAGAGATCAATCTGATCGGTATGACTGTGGATGAAGCCCTTGGCCATCTGGATAAATACCTGGATGACGCTTACCTGGCCCATGTGCCCAGTGTCCGTATTGTCCATGGGAAAGGTACGGGAGCCCTCAGAAATGCCGTACAGCAGCATCTACGGCGCTGTAAATATGTAAAAACCTTCCGTCTGGGTTCTCTGGGAGAAGGAGACGCCGGCGTGACCATTGCCGAATTCAAATAAAGGGAAAGGAGAGTTATATCCCATGCCATCTAAACAGAAAATTCTGATTGTAGACGATGATGCAAACATCGCCGAACTCATTTCATTATATCTGACCAAGGAATTTTATGAAGTACAGATTGTAGAGGACGGAGAACAGGCACTCCAGGTATTCAATACGTTCCAGCCTAATCTGATACTCCTGGATTTGATGCTTCCGGGCATGGACGGTTATCAGGTCTGCCGGGAGATCCGGACCCGCTCCAACACTCCCATTATCATGCTGTCCGCCAAGGGAGAGATCTTCGACAAAGTATTGGGACTGGAACTAGGTGCCGATGATTACATGATTAAACCCTTTGATTCCAAAGAATTGGTGGCAAGAGTCAAAGCAGTTCTCCGCCGCTTTCAGCCTGCCAGAACTGATACTGCTCCTGCCTCCAAACTGGTACAGTATCCGGACCTGATCATCAACCAGAGCAACTATTCTGTTATTTATCAGGGGAAGACGGTGGATATGCCGCCAAAGGAGCTGGAACTTCTCTATTTTCTGGCTGCTTCTCCGAATCAGGTATTCACAAGGGAACAGCTCCTGGATCACATCTGGGGCTACGAATATATCGGTGATACCCGTACTGTTGACGTACACATTAAGAGACTTCGGGAAAAGATCAAAGACCATGAAGCCTGGCGGCTGGCCACGGTCTGGGGTATCGGCTATAAATTTGAGGTGAAATGATGCGCATTTCTCTGAATGTCAAATATCTCCTTTCCTTCCTGGTATTTGGTCTGTGCTGCTTTTTCTGTATTTCAACGGTCACTTCTCAGCTGATGATGAAGAACGCCATAACTACCAAAGCTGCAGCCTTCTATCAGGAAGGAATCTGTCTGTCTGAGCAATATGTGGTGAATTATTTCGAAGAACAGGAAAACCGGAGCACACTTTCCAATATCCGTTCGCATCTCACTTCGCTGGATATCTACCTGAACGCAAGTATCTGGCTCATCACCCGGGATGGAGAGCTGATTCTGGATTCTGCTTCTTCAGGCCCCGCGACCGAACGGATATCCATACCGGAATTCAATTCCGTACTTCCCGGAGGAAAGTATTATATGACCGGCGATTTCTTCGGCATGTTTTCCGAAGAAACCTTAAGCGTCCTGATACCGGTCTCTCACAATTATCATGTACGTGGATACATTGCAATCCATACTCCTATGTCCGTCATTGTCCGGGAAAAAGAAGGGTATCTGTTCTCTTTCTATGTTACAATGATACTCCTTCTGGGGCTTATGTTTCTCTTTGGTGCTTTCCACTGGTTGATGATCTGCTTTCCTATACAGCGCATACGCAAAGGCGCCGGTGAATATGCACTTGGCAATTATGATGTACCCATCGGCATGAATCGGGAAGACGAACTGGGGTTCCTGGCAGACACCATGGATTTTATGGCTGAATCTCTGAAAGACTATGACGAAGACCAGAGAAAACTGATTTCCAATATTTCTCATGACTTCCGGTCTCCCCTGACCTCTATCAAAGGCTATATTGAAGCCATACTGGACGGCACGATTCCTTTTGAGATACAGGAAAAATACCTGAACATTGTTCTGCGTGAGACAGAACGCCTGACCAAGCTGACCAGCGGCCTGCTGACTCTGAATTCCATGGATCCAAAGCAGCATCGCCTGTGCAGAACCCGCTTTGATATTAATACAGTCATCAAGAACACAGCGGCAACTTTTGAAGGCACCTGTACCTCCAAGCGCATCTCTATCGAACTGTTGTTCTCAGACTGGGAATCCTACGTTTATGCGGATATGGGGAAGATTCAGCAAGTACTCTACAACCTGATTGACAACGCCATTAAGTTCAGCCAGCCTGATTCTGTAATCTCCGTTGAGACCACTCTGAAATATGACAAACTTTTTGTATCGGTCCGGGATACAGGTGCAGGGATCCCTAAAGACAGTTTGAAGAAAATATGGGAACGTTTCTACAAGACAGACGCATCCAGAGGAAAAGACAAAAAAGGAACTGGCCTTGGGCTGGCCATCGTAAAAGAGATCATCCAGCTTCATGATGAAAACATTAACGTGATCAGTACCGAAGGAGTTGGCAGTGAGTTTATCTTCTCCCTGACCAGAGCAGAAGAAACCCCTTCACAGGCAGCAGAACAAAGCGAATCGTGAAATCCATCATACATATCCATTTCCTGATGAAATCAACCAAATCAAAAAATACCGCGAAACAGGCAGATTATGCCATATCAAACGGGAATACACAGCTTCCTCAATATGGTTCCAATCTGCCGTTTCACGGCATATCTTCGGTACAAAAAATGCTTTTATCAGCACTCCCCTATAACTTCAACCGCACAAAATCTCTTGATTTACACCCGGTTGTAATTGATCAGACATCCTTTCAGAATAATCTCCCGTTCATCATCCGTCATCTCTCCCAGTTTCAGAGTAAACTCTTTTAACCCATCTTTTACTACATAAGCCTTTACTTCGGACGCTTTATTCTTCACTGCTTCTATAATATCCGGAACGAACAGATAATCGCCATTGGCAAACGGGAGCTCTCCTTCATCAATCAGGAATGGAAGCATACCCCAATTGATCAGGTTGGAGCGATAGCGTTTTGTAGCATATCCATTGGCAATGTTAGCCCAGCCGCCCAGTACCTTCTGACAGGAAGCCGCCTGTTCACGTGCAGAACCATCTCCCGGTTTTACAGCAAAGATCGTACTGCCGATACCGGTGTTCGTCTTATCCACGCCCGGATAAGACTTATGGATACTCTCAAAGACAGGTTTCAGCTCAGGTACAACCTCTGCCGGACAATTCCCTGCTTCGATTGCTTTCTGGGCTACCTGGATCGCTTTTGCTTTTCCTACATATTCCGGATCCTTTCTGGAAAGCGTGAACTCTGCCAGCCCCAGCGGATTGGAACGGTACGAAGAAGTCTCTCCAGATGGAATCAGTTCGTCCGTAGTCGTCACCGGATCGTGAATCTCGGATACTACTTTCAGAATCAGATACCGGGGTAGCGCGCTCATGGCAGGCCAGTCTTTGATATTTGGACCAAAGTGAATCTCCACATCCGGAGCCGCCACTCCCCTGCTGTCGAAGACACGGTTCTCATAGATCTGGCGGTCAAAGACATATTTCGGATTCCGATATTCCACGTCCAGATCCGTAGCTGCTGTCAGATATCCCTTGTTGGCAGCCGTCGCCGCAATGGAACGGGCATCCATCAATGCAACCGACGCAATCTGCCCACTCTGCAATTTGGAACCTTCCCGGTTCGGGAAATTCCTGGTAGAATGACGGATACTGAAACCGTTATTGGACGGCGTGTCTCCTGCACCAAAACACGGTCCGCAGAATGCAGTCTTCAATACGGCTCCGGTCTGCATCAGTGTGGCTGCAGAACCATTTTTAACCAGTTCCATATAGACCGGCATGGACGCCGGGTATACACTCAGCGTAAACTCATCTGCTCCAATGCTCTTCCCCTCAAGAATATCAGCAGCAGCGCAAATATTCTCAAAACCGCCCCCGGCACATCCGGCAATAATTCCCTGATCCACATACAACCTGCCGTTACGGACTTTATTGCGAAGAGAGAATTCGGTTTTATCTCCCAGACTTACCCGGGCGCGGGCCTCACAGTCTGCCAGAATATCCTCAAGATTCGCATTCAGTTCCTCAATGGTATATGCGTTACTTGGATGGAACGGCATGGCAATCATTGGTTTGATTTTCCCCAGATCCACTACGATCATGCCGTCGTAATATGCCACATTGCCCGGATTCAACTCCTGATAATCTCCGCCTCTTCCATGGATCTCATAGAACTCCCGGATCTTCTCATCTGTCTTCCAGATCGAAGACAGGCAGGTAGTCTCTGTAGTCATAACATCAATCCCGATCCGGAAATCCGCACTCAGGTTCGCCACTCCATCACCGATAAACTCCATGACTTTATTGTTCACATAACCGCACTCAAAAACTGCCTTGATGATCGACAGGGCCACATCCTGCGGGCCTACGCCCTTTACAGGAGCACCTGTAAGATAGACACCAACCACGCCAGGCATATTAATATCGTATGTCTGGTTCAGAAGCTGCTTGACCAGCTCCGGACCTCCCTCTCCCATGGCCATAGTCCCCAGAGCTCCATAGCGGGTATGACTGTCCGAACCCAGGATCATCTTCCCGCCTCCTGCAAGCATCTCCCGGGCATACTGATGAATCACTGCCTGATGAGGCGGCACATAGACTCCTCCGTACCGTTTTGCACAGGTCAGTCCAAACATATGATCGTCTTCATTGATAGTACCTCCAACAGCGCACAGGCTGTTGTGGCAGTTGGTCAGTACATAGGGCATGGGAAACTTTGTAAGCCCCGACGCCCTGGCCGTCTGAATAATTCCTACAAATGTAATATCATGTGAAGTCAGCTTGTCAAACCGAATCTGAAGCTTCTCCATATTCCCGGATGTATTATGTTCTTTTAAAATCCCATATGCGATGGTCTGCATTCTGGCTTCTTCTTTTCCGGGGACTTCGGCCATCCTGCCTGCAAGTATCCCGGCTGCTTCCGGCGTATCCGGCACAATCTCCGTACCGTTCAGCACGTAAGCTCCGCCGTTATATAATTCAATCATCAGACACCTCCAAATTATCTGCTTATTTTAATTGTATACAATTATACAATTGAACGCACAATTTTTCAATGTCTTTCCTGAATTTTTCACAGATTCTGCGTAACAGTTCAGCCATCCTCTGCAAAATGGGCGAGTCATGCTCGCATGAATGAGCACATCTTGCGGAGGATGAGCGGAGCGCCTGATTATGAGCAAAGTTAGCTGCGTCAGCAGCGGGAAAGCGACAGAGTCGCCTTTGCGAATGGCGCGGCTGAACTGTTACGATTCTGCAGCCAATTATGCCAGAACCTTCCGGACAGCCTCTTTCCAGCCATCATATTTCTGCCTGGCTGTTTCCGCATTCATTTTCGGTTCATATGTCTGCCGACTGATCTTGTCAAAAACAGCCATGTCCCACAGTCCAAGAGCCAGTCCGGCCGCATAAGCCGGACCGATCCCTGAGAGTTCCTCCGCTTCCGGAATCTGTACTTTCGTCTGCATCAGATCGCTCTGGAACTGCATCAGATATCTGTTTCTGGTCGGCCCTCCGTCTACCTGCAGTTCTTCTACTTTCATTTCTGCATCTTCACTCATGGCCTGCACAACATCCGTAATCTGAAAGGCAATGCATTCCAGAGCAGCTTTCACAATTTCCGGTTTCCTGGTTGTCCTGCTCATCCCTATGAATGCTGCCGTTGCCCTGCTGTCCCAGTACGGCGCTCCCAGACCGGAGAATGCGGGAATCAGACAGGTTCGATCTTCCTGAGACGCCTGTCTGGCAAGCTGTTCTGTCTCTGATGGAGATTCGATCAGCTTCAGATCATCTTTTAACCATGTGATCACTGCACCGGTATAATTCAGATTGCCTTCCAGCACATAGCTCACTTTTCCGCCTATGCTCCATGCCAGAGAAGTCACCACCCCATGAGTACTGAGAAGCGGTTTTTCACCGATATTCATCATAATCGAGGAACCGGTTCCATAAGTTGCCTTGATCATTCCCGCTTCCAAACATCCCTGTCCGAAAAGAGCGCCATGAGAATCTCCCATTACTCCATGAATCGGAATCGGCTTTGGAAAAAATCCGTCAAAATCTGTCCATCCGAAGCAGGAGTCCGACTCGCATACCTCTGCCAGGTTGTTCGGATCGATCCCGAATATTGCGCAGATTTCTTCATCCCATTTTAATTCGAAGATATTATAGAGCTGTGTCCGGGATGCATTGGAAAAATCTGTCTTATAAGACTTTCCTTTGGTCAGTTTATAGACCAGCCAACTGTCAATTGTCCCATGGCATAGTTCTCTTTTCTCCGCCTTTTCACCGGCTCCTGCCTCGTTTTCCAATATCCATGCAATCTTCGAAGCCGGAAAATACGGAGACAAAGGAATCCCGGTCCTCTCACGGATTTTCTCTGCCTGTCCGGTCTTCGCCACACGATCACACAGATCGGATGCTCTTGCACACTGCCATACAACAGCGTTTCCCACAGGAACTCCTGTTGTCCGGTCCCATGCGAGCGTCGTCTCCCGCTGATTGCTGATCCCAAGACCGGCAACCTGCTCCCGAGCGATACCTGCCTGCTGTACAACCTCCTGTACTACATAAATTGTATTTTTATAGATCTCCAGCGGATCATGAGATACCCATCCCTTTTCATTGATGATCTGCCTGTGAGCCTTATCTGTCCTCTTTATCAGATTCCCATACGGATCAAACAGCAGGGCTTTTGTTCCCTGCGTGCTTTGATCAATAGAAATCAAATATTTTGTTTTCATCATCTGCGAATCCTTTCATTTGATTCCGCTAATTTCCGGAAAAAAATCTCTTTATTTTTATCTGGATCACAGGATTATCCTTGATCGCATCAATTAGAACCGCAATCAGTACCACCGCACCGGTTACAATTGTTTCCCAGTAAGAAGAGATCCGGAGCAAAGTAATACAGGTACTGATTACACTGCTTAAGATACCGCCGATGATCGTCCCGGCTACGCTTCCGATCCCTCCTGCCATGGATGTACCGCCCAGAACTGCCGCAGTGATGGAATCCATCTGCCAGCTCTCTCCGATACTCGCCTGGAAAGACGCCAGCTTGCATGACATCAGGATGCCTGCAACAGCCGAAAGCCATCCGCTCAGGCAGTACACAATCATCTCAATACGCTCCGTAGGTATACCTACGATCTTCGCACAATTGCGATTTCCTCCAAGCGCATAGATATAACGTCCCAGCTTTGTCCGTTTCAGCATCACCATCAGAAGGATGCAGATCAGTGCCATAATGATTACAATATTCGGCAGAATGCCCCCGATCACACCGTTCGCCAGCTTCTCTGCTGCCTCTGGCATACCCGTAATCGGCATACCTTTCGTAATTACATAGACAATCCCTTTATAAATCTGCATGGTTGCCAGCGTAACAATAAAAGGTGTCATCTTGAAATATGCGATGAAAAACCCGTTGATACCGCCCAGAACCACTCCAATCAAACTTGACAGAATAATTGTGAGAAACGGATTCATTCCATAATCCACCATAAATATGGCGCTCGCCATACCACAGACAGAACCAATCGTTGCAACTGACAGATCAATTCCTCCTGTCAGGAGTACAATGGTCTGTCCAAATCCAATAATAATAACAAAAGAAGCCGCCCTTGTAAGAGTGCTGATATTATACGCCGTGAAGAAATTACCAGTTGTAATATGCACAACGATTCCCACCAAAATGGTCACCAGTAAGACCATTCCTGCCGTGGACTTAAAAAACTTTGTTATTTTATCCATTTTGCCTAAACCTCCCTACTGAAATGCCACTTTCAGAACATCTTCCTGTGTGATCTGATCTACTTCCGTAATATACCCGCTGATTTTCCCGTTATGAACGACCATGATTCTGTCCGCCAGCGCGATAACTTCCTCCATCTCCGATGAAATAACAACAACGGATACCCCCTGGTCTGCCAGTTCCCGAATTAACTGATGGATCTCCCCTTTGGCGTTGACATCAATCCCCCTGGTAGGTTCATCCAGAATCAACATGCGAATTCCTTTTGCCATCCATCTGGCCACAATCACTTTCTGCTGATTTCCCCCTGAAAGATTTTTGATCAGTGTCTCGCGGGAAGCTGTCTTGATCTTAAAAGAACCGATATACTGATCTGCGATCCTGACTGCTTGACGATAGTCAATCAATCCGTTTTTCTTAATCTTATCATAAGACGGAAGTATCATATTTTCCATAACCGACATATCTGGAGCGATTCCGTCATGCCTGCGTTCTTCAGATACATACCCCATCCCATAACCGATCGCATCAATGGGAGATTTGATCTGAACTTTCTTTCCTGCCATCTGATTGATCATCTCTTCTTTGGTGATCTCAGATACAAGAATTTCTTTTACCAGACAACCATCTTTCATGATCGTAATGCGGTCTGCCTGTTCCATGACTTCATCCAGATGATGTGTGATAAACACCATGGCAGTTCCGTTCTTCTTCAACCTCTGCATGGACGCAAAGAGGCTTTCCGTCTCCCGGTTCGTCAAAACAGCTGTTGGCTCATCCAGAATCAGCACTTTGGGTTCATAGGTCAACGCTCTGGCAATAGATACCAGTTGCTGATATGCCGCAGACAGTTCCTTTACCGGCCTGGAGACATCAATCTTCACATCCAGCAGTTCCAGAAGCTTCTCCGCTTCCTGCTGTGTCCGGTTCCAGTCAATCAGATGTTTTTTGGCGACTTCGTTGCCCAGAAATATGTTTTCGGCGATACTTGCTTCTGGAATCAGATTCAATTCCTGCGGCACCAGGACAATATTCCTGGACATTGCCTCTCTTGGAGAGGAGAACCGGACTGGTTCTCCCTCCATGATGATCTCTCCGCTGTCCATGGAGAACTGACCGGTCAGAATATTCATCAATGTACTTTTGCCTGCGCCGTTTTCTCCAATCAAAGCATGAATTTCGCCTTTTCTCAGCTTCAGCGTCACACCATCCAAAGCTTTTGTTCCCGGAAATGTCTTGACAATCTCTTTCATTTCAACTAAAAGCTTTCCTGTGTTTTCTTGCATCTGCTTATTCTCCATATAACATCTCAATGTATTTGTCTGCATCTGCTGCATAAACAGAAGTGGAGCCTACGTTGGTGGAATCTTCTACCGCCTCTCCATCAATTGCTTTGACTGCATTGTAGATCAGTTTGTATCCCATATCGTAACAATTCTGTACCTGCGCCACATACAAGGTACCATCCTTCAGATATTCCAGCGTCCGAAGATCATGATCCATACCGCCGATTACGATCTGTCCGGATTTTCCCGCGTCTTTTACTGCCTTGCATGCGCCTACCGGATTGGACATGTTATTGCACAGAATTCCGCCGAGATTTGGATACGCCTGAAGCCAGGATTCCGTAATACTAATCGCCTTTTCCACTGTGTCATTGTCTCTCTGCTCATCGACCACTTCAATGTCCGGATATTCTGCAATTGTATCGTAGAATCCTTTCAGGCGCTCTTCATGAGATGCCGCACCCATGGTACCAGAGAGAATCGCGATCTGTCCCTTGCCGCCCATCTGTTCACATACCGCTTTGGCAAGCGCGCACCCGTCTCCATAGTTGTCTGTATTCCCCACAAAGAACGCGCGGTCACAGTCGTCAATATCACTGCTGGCAAACGTTGCCGCCTTCACTCCGGCTGCCACTGCCTCGTTGATCGCTTTTGCCGTCGTCTCCGGCCTTTGCATCAACTTTTACTTCTTCCTCTTCCGCTGGCGCCTCTTCCTGTTCTTCTGCTGTCGGCTCTGCGGACGCGCCTTCATTGCTTACGCCTCCGCCGCATCCGGTCACTGCCGTTGCAGCCATCACCGCTGCTAAAAATAAAGCTACTGTTTTTCTTGACATTGTAAAACCTCCATTTACTCTTTTTGTCTTTATATATACTTGTCAACAGTTACCCAAATCTAACGACTGATTTAATGACCTCATCCTTATGATTCAAGCTGTAGTCAATCGCTTCAATACAGTCTTTGAAGTCAAATTCATGGGATACGATCTTTTTCACCGGAATCAGTCCGGAAGATACCGCCGCTATCGCTTTCGGCCACAGATTCCGATACCTGTATACCGAATAGATCGTTCCTTCCATGGCATTCAGTGTAGCTCTTCGATATTCTCCGTCCGGCTGTTGAATACCCTCGTTGCACCCACTTCCAGCGCTTTCTCCAGCCGCTTATCCATGACATCTGCTACGTAGATCTCGCTGACTCCCCGCGCTTTCAGGCTCATGACCGTACAGAGCCCGATACAGCCACTCCCGAGAACAATCGCTGTCTCCCCGATCTTCGCATCAGACAATTCGGTTCCGTGCATTGCAACCGCCAACGGCTCAATCATAGCTCCTTCCAGCGTACTCATATGTTCAGGAAGCTTATAGCACATACTGGCGTCATGTACACAGTATTCGGCATTAACACCATCCCGCTCCCCCGGGATCGCCAGCATCCGGATATTCTTACACAGATTATAGCGTCCCTTCCTGCAGGCTTCGCACTGTCCGCAGGGAACTGCAGGCTCTATGGAGACTTTGTCCCCAATCTCAAACCCGCTCACACCCTCTCCAACAGCAGTTACTATACCTCCAGGCTCATGCCCCAGCGCCAACGGACCGTCCAGCGTCCAGTTAGCAAGCTGTCCTTCCTGATAGAAATGGAGATCTGAACCGCATACTCCCACATATTCCAGTTTGATCTGCAATTCTCCTATGCCTGGCTGCGGAATCTCATACTCTCTCCACTCCAGCATCTGCTTTCCAGTCAAAACACATACCTTCATCCTTCCTTCCATTAACCGGTTGCTTTCCATTCTATATATTTTCCAGCACTTTCTCTGCAATTCCTGCTGCATTCATGCCATAATAAGCAAACACTTCTTTGGATGTGCCTGAGATCACTGGTTCGTCCGGAAGTGTGATATTCACCGTTTTTCTGGGACAGTTTTTACCTCCTCTAAAAATACGTCGCAGATGACCTGTTTGTTAGCGATTGCCATTACTTACTGCCTCCTTTCCTTTTTTCAAATCTTCTCTGATCTGTGCAAGTTCTTCTCCTGCAGGCACTTTATGGTGCCAGCCTGCTTTATCTTCCATAACTTTCAAGCCTTTCCCCTTCAACGTGTTGGCAATCAGGACCGTCGGTTTTCCTTTAACTCTCTTCGCTTCATCAAATGCTTTCTTCAGCTGTGGGATGCTGTTGCCGTCTTCCACATCGATCACATACCATCCAAAGGAACGGAATCTCTCATGCAGATCGTCATGAGCCATCACATCCTCCGTATTTCCTGATATCTGCAAGCGGTTCCGGTCAACTACTGCACAGAGATTATCCAGCTTATAATGGCTCGCTGCCATAGCCCCTTCCCATACGGATCCTTCCGCCAGCTCGCCGTCCCCCATGACAGTATAGACTCTGTAATCCTGATGATTCATCTTCCCTGCCAGCGCCATGCCTACACATACCGGAAGCCCGTGCCCCAGAGAACCAGAATTCATCTCCACACCGGGAAGTTTGTTGTTGGGATGCCCAATATATTTTGTCCCGAATTTGCTGAACTCTGCGATTACTTCATTGATATCAAAGAATCCCTTTTTCGCCAGTGCCGCATAGTATGCCTCCACTGAATGTCCTTTGCTCATGACAAATTTATCGCGATCCGGATCCTCCATATTATCCGGAGTGATATTCATCTGATCAAAATACAGCTCCGTCAGAATCTCCATCACACTCATATCACCCCCGATATGTCCTGCTTTTCCCTCAACGATCATGTTGACCACATCTTCTCTTAACTCGTATGCCAGTACGGCCAAGTCTTCCATAAGCTCCTCCTTTCATCTGTTAACCTGATTTTCTGAAACAAATTTTATTTAAATTTAGCTAAATTTTTTAAAAATGTTCTGTTTCAATCTTTTTTGTCATTTCATATGTTCTATTTATGTTTCTTTAATTGAATTAAAACATTTTTTTGTAATTATTTTCGATTAATGTTCTATAAAGAACATGCACGCCTCTTTCCCCTTACATTTTGTTCGTTTCTACAATATAATAATGCCAGTGTAATGTATCATTCATTTCCGAAAATAAAACCACCGAGGGAAATTATTTTATGAAAAAAAGCCGTCATGCCAGAATTATCGAAATTATGGAAAAGGAAAATGTGATCAGCATCAAAAGACTTGCTGAACTTATGAATTGTACGGGGATGACAGTCAGGAGAAATCTTGATGAACTTCAAAACATGAATTTTGTAAAAAGGGAACGTGGATATGCAACGCTGCTGAAAAATGCACAGGCAACCGATTATTATGTTCAGATTGAAGAAAACGCCAAAGAAAAAAAAGCAATCGCTTCCGTTGCCTTGAAGTATATTCATCCGAATGAAAGCATTTGTCTGGATTCCGGTACTACGATCCAGCAGCTGGTCAACCTGCTGCCTGCCCACCTCACGCTGTCTGTCATCACGCCCAGCCTGGCGGCCGCCATGGCTTTCTCTGACAGGGAATCCATTCAGGTTTTCCTGCCTGCAGGGCTGATGCATCACAGCAACCGCTCCATCCTGATCCCGGATGAGAAAGACATGAAAAATTACCGGGCTGAAGTTGCTTTTCTGTCTTGTCGTTCCTTCCGCATACCAGGAGGCGCATTTGAACATACCCAGACTATGACCACAACTAAAAAAGCGCTTGTCTCCATCGCCGACAAGCGCATACTTCTTTTGGATCACTCCAAATGGGATGTGAATTCTCTGTGCAATTCCATCAGTCTGGAACAGCTGGATATTATCATTACAGATAATAAAGCGCCGGAAGAATCCGTTCAAAAAGCTGTCGCCTGCGGCAAAGAACTGCTGATTGTCAATCCGGAAACGCAGCATATAGAAGCACATTACAACAAAACTGACTGAAATTTAAAAAATCTGATCTAAAACGGCCGGGCCAAAGACCGGGATACAGATTCCCTGGTCTCTGGTCCGGCTGTTTGCAAACTGCAGACTTCCGTCCTTTCCTGCCTTCTGATTACGTCTCTGACACGCTGGGAAATGAAAGAGTTACTTTGAATAAGTCGCCATCCAGGAAAACTACAAAAGAGCCATTCTGCAATTCTGTCAAATCCTTCGCAATAGACAGACCCAATCCGCTCCCTTCTGTACTGCGGGACTCATCTCCTCTGATAAAACGTTCTGTCAGTTCTTCCGGCGAAATATTCAACGGCTGTTCCGAGATATTCTTCATGGACAGCACCGCCAGTTTCTCGTCTTCTTTTAGCTCCAGATAAATCCGAGTTCCGGGCAACGCATACTTTTCCACATTCCGATACAGATTTTCGATAATTCTCCACAGCTTCCGTCCGTCCGCGTTCACATACACCGGTTCTTTTGGGTAATCTGCCACCAACGTTAGCCCTCTTGCCATAAAGCGTTCCCCAAACTCTCCACTTGTCTGCATCAGAAGTTCTCTGAAATCAATCTTCTGAATATCCAGCACCATATTTCCAGAACTGGCTCTGGAGGCTTCCACCAGATCTTCTGTCAGTTGTTTCAGTCTCTGAGATTTCTGATCCAATATCTGCAGATATTCCTCCGCTTTGGGATTGCCGATCTGCTCTCTTTTCATCAGATCCACATAATTAATAATTGAAGTCAGAGGAGTTTTCAGATCATGGGACACATTGGTGATCAATGCCGCTTTCATGCGTTCGCTCTTCATCTGTTCCCGCAGCGCATCCTTCAGACCTTCTCCCAGATTACAGACTGCCTCCGCCATTTTACGATTCCCGTAAAACAGATGATCTGTCCGTATCTTTGTCTCCTTCTCTCCGGCTGCCAGCGCTTCCACTCCATCCAGCAGTCTCTGCTTCTGGACTGCTTCTACGAGTATAAGAATCAATACTGCCACCTGATAAAGAACCAACACTAATTCTGCCAACGCCCCTCTCCCCAGCATAAACCAGAGAAAGATCTGAATCAGCACATAGAATGTAAAAAGGATACCAGAACGAACCGCCATGTGCCCATGGTTGAATAACTCTGTCATAAAACAACTGATTCTTCCGGACAATCTCCAGAACAGGCACAGACAGGTAACAAGCAGAACCAGCGCCCCGCCAACCATGGCTCCCGCATATCCAAACAGTTTCTTCTGCCCGGACTCGTACACCTGAGCTCCCAGTGCAAGCTCGTCTGCCACCGGAAAACCAGTATCGATCCCCACATATACCTGGTACTCTCCCACCAGGTGCGCATTCCATCCGGTTAAGAGCGCATGGGTGTTATATGAATAATAATCTCCCACATTCTTCTGTACCACATTGGCTGAGCGGCTGTCAAAGGAATAATAGCTTCCTAACTTATAAAAATAACTTTCCAGCTCATCCTTCGCCAAATCTCCCTTCTGAAGCTCCTGAACGTTCGTATAGACATTTCCGTTACCCAGATCCCATAGCGCATATCGTATATTCACCGCCTCGTAAGTCCAGAGTTTTCTGAACTGCTGATAATCCGCCACTTCTTTCCGGAGAATTTCCATAGCTTCTGTAATCTGCCCCACAACCACCTTATACTCTTCATTACATTCATTGGCATATTGCTGAATGGATTGATAAAAAAGCGGCTGGCAGGGTTCCTGCAGAATATTATTATAAACATTTGTCCCCTTCAGGCTCCACTGATACAGATCCCCAAGCCGATAACATATGCCATCGCTTTTCTGATTCTCCGGAATCGTATCATAGACGACCCTGGAATTCAGATAATCCCGGATCCTGATCACCCGTTCTGGTGTATATTCCCCTCCCTGTTCCAGACGGCTGCTTCTCGCTGCCACCTCCAACGCACGATAGACCGAATCTGCTGCCATCTGTCCGTACTGGGCAGACTCAAGCCAGGATTTTCCTCTTAGAATATCTCCCCACATTTCCTGCGTATAACCGCTTCTGGCCCCCAAAGTCAGTCCTGCAACCAGAGCCGCAACTGCTGCCAGATTGAGCAGCACCAGCATCCAGCCTAAAAATATTTTATATCCCTTTTTCATATTTACCTCCCATTAAAAGTTTCTAAAGTTCCACATCTCCCTTTTCAATCTTGTACCCGATACCCCAAACCACTTTCAGATATCTGGGGTTCTTCGGATTGATCTCAATCTTTTCCCTGATATGCCGGATATGTACCGCCACCGTATTATCCCCTCCAAGGGCGTCTTCATTCCAGATCCGCTCATAGATCTGAGAGATGGAAAATACCCTTCCCGGATTCTGAACCAGAAGGAGCAGAATCCGGTATTCAATGGGTGTCAGTTTCACCGGCTCCCCATCTACAGTCACTTCCTTACGCTCGTCATCCACGCACAGTCCGCCGATCCAGAATACAGAGGACTGCGGTTCTGCCATAGCTCCAAGCTGCGTATACCGCCTCAGCAGCGATTTCACCCGCGCCGTCAGTTCCAGCGGGTTAAAGGGTTTTGTAATATAATCATCTGCTCCGATATTCAGCCCCAGGATCTTGTCCACATCTTCTGACTTGGCTGATAAGAAGATAATCGGTACCGGATTTGTCTCCCGAATCTTCATCGTTGCCCGGATACCGTCCAGACGCGGCATCATAATATCCAGAAGGAGCAGATGCACCTCATGCTCCTCCAGCATCTGAATAGCTTCCTGTCCGTCATATGCCTTCAACACCGTATATCCTTCCTGACTTAGATAAATCTCGATTGCCTCCACGATCTCGCGATCATCATCACATACCAGTATATTCATATTCTGCCCTCCCGACTGACTGTATTGTTCTAAAACCCTGCCTTTACTATTCCGATTTTCCCACATATGTTGGTCCTTCCCATGTCTATAGTTATATCACTCTATTATTAAGACGACTGCTGCAAAATTATTAAGATTCTTTTAAATTTACTCCCAAAAGCGAACAAACGCCTGCAGTCCTCCCATATTGGTCAGACCGCAGACGCGACATCTGTCTTATCATTTTCCGGCGCCTTCGCCGGCAAAAATCCCTATTTCACCAGTTCTTCCGGATTCAGCCCCCGAAGCTCCGGCAATACAAACTTCCCGTCTTTTCGTATCAGTACATCATCAAACCAAATCTCGCCTCCCCCATATTCCGGCCTCTGAATCAGCACCAGATCCCAGTGAATGGAAGATGCGTTTCCGTTGGGTGCATCCTCATAACAATTCCCCGGTGTGAAATGAATCGAACCCATGATCTTTTCATCAAACAGTGTGTCCTTCATGGGATACAGAACATAGGGGTTAACCCCAATCGCAAATTCTCCCACATAACGGGCCCCCTCATCCGTATCAAAGACTTTCTGTATCCGCTCTGTATTGTTTGCCGAAGCCTCCACAATCTTCCCCTCCCGAAACGTCAGACAGATATTTTCATAAGTAAAGCCCTGAAATACAGAAGGAGTATTGTAACTCAGTGTTCCGTTCACAGATTCCCTCACCGGAGCGGTAAAGACTTCTCCATCCGGGATATTCATTCTCCCCGCACAGGGAATCGCCGGAATCCCTTTGATCGAAAATGTCAGATCTGTTCCCGGTCCTGTGATCCGCACCTTGTCCGTCCGTTCCATGAGTTCCACCAGCGGTCTCATGGCTTCCTCCATCCGGCTGTAATCCAGATTGCAGACCCGGTAATAAAAATCTTCAAATGCCTCTGTGCTGGTTCCGGAAAGCTGCGCCATGGAGTCGTTCGGATAGCGAAGCACTACCCAGCGGGTCTTCGGCACCCGTATTTCATGATGCACCGGAGTTACATAATATTTTTCATAGATTGCCATACGTTCATGCGGCACGTCTGACAGCTCCGCAACATTATCACTTCCGCGCACAGCAATATAGCAGTCCATCCGGCTCATTTCCAATGCATCTACTTCTGCCATCAGCTGTATCTGCTCCTGTGTACACTCCATGATCTGGAGCCTTTGAAGCTGCGGATCCGTATAGTGAACAAAAGGCAGGCCCCCCGCCGCATAGACTTCACGAACCAGTTCTTTTGCCAGCGGTCTCGTACTCTCCCCCGTATAATGGATATAGACTTTGTCCCCTGCCTTTACCTCACAGGAATAGTTAACCAGTCCCTTTGCCAAAGTTGTAATTCTCTCGTCCATATGCTTTCCTCCTTATGGCAGATATGAGATAAACAGATTTCCCGCGCTTTCAAACATGGCGGTGCTGTCTTTGATACCTGCTTTTTTCAGGGCCGCCTGCCCCGATTCATAGTAAATAATATTCTGTGCGTCATAGCCCACGATCAATACTGCATTTCCTGTATCCGTAATGCCCAGAACCGGAGCCTGTTGATTCACATAATACAGCGCCATCCGAAGACTGACCCCCGGAAGCAGACAACAGCTTTCCCCAAGTTCCTGTCCGCAGATTTCCCACGCTGCCATTCCCTGATCCAGATATGCCTGGATGTCCGGATACAGCTGTTTCTGTCGAAGCAAGAGCTGAAGACACTGTGTCAAGCTGTCTCCTGTCGTCTCTGATGGTTCCGGCATCTCAAAGTTTTCCACCTGCGTCCTTGTCAGCCGATTCCACCGCTCCCACAAAAGTTCATGTCCGTTCCGCCACACGGTCCCCATACCTTCATAAGCTTGTACCACCGCTTCTGGAAGCGTCTCAAAGCCTTTTGCCTTCCCGTTAAAGGACCATGCAAAATAATATTCCTCACCCTTTGCTTCCGGATCCAGTACACGATTCTCTTCATATAAGACCAACCGCACTCTCGGCTGTTTCATAGAACCATACTTCATTGTTCCCTCATAGATAAAATGATATTCGTTCCGTCTCACCTCATCACTTACAACTGCAAGACGCAGTTTTTCCTCTACAGGTTCACTGGTATAGGTAATAGGCTCCGGCAATGTCTCCTCAAAACTTCCATCCCCCATCTGTGTCACGCAGGACAGATCGATCCGGTTCTCAATGATATCCACATCCGTTACATATTTTCCTTTGGAAGCATAGTCAAATTCCCGTATTTCACTGCCTGTATGATCCCTGATAATTACCCGGTGCATGGGAACAAGCCTCTGCCCTGTCAGATTGGTCTGCACATTCTCCCGCTTTGCTGCTCCATAGATAAAATCTTCTTCCATAAATCCCAGCACCTGCAGCATCTCATCCGTTTCGCTTTCAATCTCACTGACGACCCCGGTCCTTGTATTCAGCAGACTGATGCTCTCACCCTCTGCTCCTGTCCATGCCGCCAGATATCCGCTCCCGGATACCTGCAGCTGATCTTCGCTGATTCCTTCTGCCAGGATTCTTACAGAACAGTCTGTCAGGTTGATCCGCAAAATCATATCCCTCCAGGACAGCCAGGCAGTATTTCCCTCATTAACTACCGATAATTTCCCGATCTCCTCCTTTATAATTTCATAAGGACGGTCACTTGGGAGGAAATACCTCTCTTCCACCGTGTTCATCAGCGCATCATAACGGCAGAGCAGAACTCCGCATCTGCCTTCATAGAGTCCCCGGTTGATATAACCATATACAAGAAAGTCCATACTTCCGGAATCTTCAATCTGTATGATCCGAAAATCATGCGCGCGGTACAGCCCTCTCGCATCATCTCCATCTTCGAATCCGTATACCAGACTCAGACGATTCTGTCCAAAATCATAGCACCACAGCTGTCCTCTCTGAACAAATCCAAATACATTTTCTTCTGTATTCTTCTTATACTGAAACCCGTTACTCTGGATACCAAAATCAATCTCCTTGTCTTTCACAATCTGACTTCCCGGGTCAAAGATCCGGTCTGCTGTTCTTTCATAATTCTGCAGGTACATACGATCTTTTGTATATTGAACGCAAAAGGCCTCCGACACGTCGTATCGTTCTTTTGTATCCCTATTCTGGATCTGATATTCCATCACCAGGGACACTACATTCCCCCGAATATCTGTAAAACAAACCCGCTCTTTTGTGATCTGCTCTACGGACATCTCTCCCCATGTAACCGTACGGGGATAGGAATGGATATTTACATAGCCCAGATTCTTTCCATCCATGCTAATATCCGGTTCCAGTTTCCTTAAAAGTTCATGGTTGGTATCTTTCTGAAATGCTGCATCATGGAACTGTCTGGCAAAATCCATACATTCTTTTACAAAATTTTCCCCCAGATAACTGATCTGTGAATAATAGCAGATCTCCGGATGTTCGTCCGTCTCAATCTTCAAAACAAACAGATATTTTTCTCCCCGTTCCAGCAGATCCTTAAAGCTCATCTCCAAATGCACATATTTGCCGTCGTCACTGTACGGAAGATTCTCTCCATTCTCAATCAGCCTGCTCCCATCCAGGCTTCGGACCTCATAGGCAAATCCTTTTATATGGGCATTATATTTCTCCACCGCAATGCCCAGATTGTGATCTTCAGAAAGTCCCAGCAGTGATTCTTTCATATAGCTTCCATCCATGGGAATCACATAACCATGCATCTCATTATAATACTCTCCGTCCTGCTCCGCATACACCACAGGCAGCGTTGCATCCGCCATCACTGTGGTCATATCCCGGTTACCCATATAAGTCACATAATTCATAAATCCAGCCCCGGCGACAAACGCCAGCAGGATTGTGACAAATCTTATGATCAGTTTTTTCATCTATTTTCTCCAAAGCCGGTCTTCTTTTACAACTTATCTGTCTCATGCACATAATTATTCAGCCATGTGTTCCTGTCCCACATGGCTGTAACTATTTTAACAAGCTTTTATTCCATGGTCAACCCATGTTACCTAAGAAAACAACTTCTGTTCTTTTTTCTGCGTCTCATCATTTCTTGGAGAAGCAGCACGCCAATCAGATCCTGAAGCTGTTCCCAGACAGGTTTTTTCTCTCCAAAATCTTCTCCTGCTTCCGCCCTCTCCCATACTTCTTTCGCCTTCTTAAGCAATGACAGCCGATCCGGATATTCATCATACATCATGCTGCCCGAATATTCAAGGCCCATACATACCTCCTCCACATAAGGCTGAAGCCTCCTTGCCATCAGTGGATAAAGTTCCCGAAGGCGCCTGGTGTCCATCTCATCTTCCATATATTCCGGTGTGTTCCACAGGTTCCAGTAATTCATCTGATTTCCATAAGGATAGAGCCATGGAAAGGCCCGCTGATCGGGATACATGGTATATGGAGAATTCATATAGTAAGGATTCCATTCTCTGGATTCATTCATGAAGTATACTCCATTTGCTCTTTCTTTATAATCACTATATGCACAGTCTTTGACAAAGTTCAAAAGGGACAAGCTCTCTCCCCTTATTGCTTCCATTTTAGACTCCAAAAATGACTAATAGTCAATATTTAATGCAAAATGTACGTTGC
Organism: uncultured Lachnospiraceae bacterium; assembly: GCA_910579225.1. Lineage (GTDB taxonomy): Bacteria > Bacillota > Clostridia > Lachnospirales > Lachnospiraceae > Hominiventricola. The sequence goes on from CAJTTI010000004.1 coordinate 42,019, forward strand.
ATTTTCCTGATGGATAGGATACAGTATAAAAAACAAGGAAAAACGGGGAAAATTAAATGGGAAAAATAGAGACAAAAAAAGAACATAAGCGAAAAGAGCTGTTGAGTGCTGCCTTCGATCTGTTTATATCCAAAGGCTTCCACAACACTTCCATTGCCGATATCGTAGAAAAAGCTGGAATCGCCAAAGGCACCTTTTATCTGTATTTCAAAGACAAGACTGATATCCGCAACCGCCTGATCTCCTCCAAGGCAACTCAATTGTTCCGGGATGCCTGTCTGAAATTGAATCAGACATCGCTTACCAGACTGGATGAACAGTTTATCTTTCTCACCGACGAAATACTTCAGGCCTTAGAACAGGACCGCTCCCTTCTATTCTTCCTGTCCAAACATCTGAGCTGGGGAATCTTCCGTAATTCTATGACAGAAGAAAAATCCCCTGACGGAATCTCCGCCAGGGAATTGTATGAACAGCTGATTGCCCAATCCGGCTGTCGATTTGACAATCCTGAGATCATCATCTATCTGGTCATCGAATTAGTGGCCGGCGTCAGTTATAATGCCATCCTCTATCAGGATCCTGCACACATTGAAGAGCTAAAGCCCTATCTGCATACAATCATCCGCAGAATTGTAGAGGATTTCGACCTTCCTGCTGACACTTGATATGTTCAGTTCTGATTCTCCTCCGGAAACCGTTCTTTTAGAAGAACCATGAACCGCTCCTCCAGCGGATGAAACTCTTCATTTGCACGTTTAATCCACACCAACTGATTGGCCTCCGTAGCATGCTTTCCGTCCGTTATGAGCGGTACAGAACGAATTCCGGTATCTTCAAAAAAGCCAAGCACCCATTTAGGCGCCAGTAGCAGCGCTTCTGTCTCTTCGAGGAATTTTCTGCATACCCCCATTGTATTGCAGAAGATCAGATGCTCATGATTGATACCCTTATTAAACTCATTTTTATACCGCAGCTCTCTGCGCAGCGTCTGTTCTGTGTCCAGAACTACGTGCAAATACCGTTCTGTTTCTTCCACATCTATGCTTTCCCTGTCATACAGCCTGGATTTTTTTCCCATACTTACATAGATTCCGGAAGTATCCAGCGTATTCATCTCCAGATTCTTTCCCTGCAATTCACTTTTAAATGGCCTGGAATCTCGTTCCGTCATGACCAGCAGTCCAATATCAGCTCTTCGCTCCTCCACCATCTTCACGATCTCTCCCCGGTCATCTTCCTTCAGATCAATCTGAAGGTGTTGTTCTGTATTCTCCTGGTAGAGCGACAGCAAAATATCATAGATAAAGTCAAACTGCTGACTGGCAATTGCAACCCGCTGGATTGGCGTCTCCTTTCTTCCAAAAGTTTTGTTAAGCGCCTGGGAACTGTCCACCACTCCCCTGGCATATTCCAGAAAATCCCGTCCTTTTGGTGTCAGATACAATCCTTTCGAACTTCTGGTAAATAATTTCAGATCGTACTCTGCTTCCAGACTGGAGATTGCCTTAGTAAGACTGGGCTGACTTAGATAAAGTTCCTGCGCTGCTTTCGTTATGGAACCGCATTCCACAACCTTGATAAAATACTCCAACTGATTTAAACGCATTCAGTTTCCCCCTTGGTTTTGCATTCCCCAAAAAAGCACCTGTTTCATACCCCATTCTTATATTATAACCTAAACGTAGCAAATTTCCATAAAAAAATTGAATTTGTATATATTTTTTTGTTATGGTATACTTAATATGAACCCGATAGAGAAACCCCTATCACCTTACACACCTTAAAAACAGCGCTGTCCACCCCATAGACAGCGCTGTTTTTGTATAAATTATTGTGAATATGATCAGTTTTGAAAAAAGATTTTTGACTGATATTGAACTTAATATAGAAACATTAATCTAAAAAAGACTCCATTGCCGAAAAAAGAATCAAATTTTCCAGCAATGGAGTTCTTCTGTTTACAGTGCCATTTCCAGACGCAATGATTACGCCTTCGCCGCCTGCTTCTCTTTGTAATGATGCGCTTCTTCCAGCATCATGTCTTTTACTTTCATCAGACGAATCTGAGTCGAACGTTCGTTCTCGTCCAGCTTCATCGTGATATATTTGATGTTGGCCTGTGCCTGCGGGATGATGACATGCTCCAGAGCGTTTACACGCCGGCGGGTCTTCTCGATCTCCGCAGCCATAAGCTGACATGCCTTTTCCGCTTCTGCCAGACGAAGCATCTCCGGCAGAATATCTGCCAGGGATTTGACCGCATCATCCAGATCGCTGGAAGTAAAGGCAAAGCCATAGGAATAGATGTCATTCTCATCCGCAGTCCTGGTCTTGTATTCGAAAACCGGGATATCCACGCTCATGACATTCTTCTTATCTGTCTCCAGATAGACCTCCTGCTTGGGCGCCATCAGAGCCGTATGCAGCGTCTCTTCCGACATGCCGGCCTTCGCTACGACAAAATTCTTATTTGCCGCCTGAATACCTGCCTCCACCTTCTGGCGAAGCGCCATATTCTCCCGGACCAGATCCAGGAACTGCCGCATAAGCTCATCTCGCTTATCCTTCAGGAGCTTGTGGCCCTTTCTGGCTGTCGCCAGCTTCTTTTTCTGGCGGGTCAGCTCCATACGGGTTGGGTTTACCTGTGTAGCTGCCAACTAACACACCCCCTTACTGTTTTCCGTAATACAGATCCAGATATTTATCATCGATACGTTTCAGCTCGGACCTCGGAAGGATGGACAGCAGTTTCCAGCCGATATTCAGCGTCTCTTCGATGTCACGGTCTGCCTGGAAGCCCTGAGATACATACTCTTTCTCAAACTCATCTGCAAACTTCGCATAGATCAGGTCCATGTCGGAGAGCGCAGCCTCGCCAAGAATGGTCATCAGCTCTTTCGCGTCTTTTCCACGGGCATAAGCGGCAAACAGCTGATTCAGCGTATTGGAATGATCGCCTCTGGTCTTGCCTTCGCCGATACCCTTATCTTTCAGACGGGACAGAGACGGCAGTACGTCGATGGGCGGATTGACGCCCTTACGGTAAAGCTCACGGCTTAAGATCACCTGGCCCTCGGTAATATAACCGGTCAGGTCAGGGATCGGATGGGTCTTGTCATCCTCAGGCATGGTCAGAATCGGAAGCATGGTGATGGAGCCTTCTTTACCTTTCTGGCGTCCTGCACGCTCGTATAACTGAGCCAGGTCGGTATACATGTATCCCGGATAACCGCGGCGTCCCGGAACCTCTTTGCGCGCTGCAGAAATCTCACGAAGTGCATCTGCGTAGTTGGTGATATCCGTCAGGATAACCAGCACATGCATGTCTTTTTCAAATGCCAGATACTCGGCTGCGGTCAGAGCCATACGCGGGGTCGCAATACGCTCTACGGCCGGGTCATTTGCCAGGTTGACAAAGAGGACGGTACGGTCAATAGCACCGGTCTCCTTGAAGCTCTCCACGAAGAAGTTGGACTCCTCGAAGGTAATACCCATAGCGGCGAAAACAACGGCGAAACGCTCATCTTTTCCGCGGACCTTCGCCTGTCTTGCGATCTGCGCCGCCAGCTGTGCGTGAGGCAGACCGGACATGGAGAAGATCGGAAGCTTCTGCCCGCGGACCAGGGTGTTCAGTCCGTCGATGGCGGACACACCGGTCTGAATAAACTCGTTGGGGTAGCTTCTGGCTGCCGGGTTCATGGGCAGGCCGTTGATATCCATTCTTTTGTCCGGAAGGATCTCGGGGCCGCCGTCGATGGGGCGTCCCATACCGTCGAAGACGCGGCCCAGCATATCCTCAGATGCGCCAAGCTCCACGCCTCTTCCCAGAAAACGTACTTTACTGTTGGAGAGGTTGATACCGGTAGAGCTCTCATAGAGCTGTACCATGGCGTCGCTTCCGTTTACCTCCAGCACCTTGCACCGGCGGATCTCACCGTTGGCCAGCTCGATCTCGCCCAGCTCGTCGTAGGTAACGCCTTCCACGCCCTGTACCAGCATCAGCGGTCCGGCTACTTCCTGTATGGTTCTATACTCTTTCGGCATTTAGAAGTCCTCCTTTCCGCATGCGTCCTTGATCTGGGATGCCAGTTCTTTCATGATCTTGTCGTACTCTGCATCCAGATTCTCTTCTGCCACATATTTATAACGTCCGATCTGCTCGCGGATCGGAAGATCGATCAGGCCTTTCACGCCTGCGCCGTTTTTCAGCGCCTCCATTGCCTGATCGTAGTAAGCCAGCACCAGTTTCATCATCAGAAGCTGCTTCTTCAGTGAAGTGTAGGTATCTACCTCATGGAAGGAGTTCTGATGGAGGAAGTCCTCACGGATGGAGCGGGCCGCTTCCATCTTCAGGCGGTCCGGTGCGGAAAGCGCGTCCATACCAACCATCTGCACGATCTCATTTAACTCTGCCTCTTCCTGCAGAAGGGACATCATGGACTGGCGTCCCGCCATCCACTCTTCGGATACGTTCTTGTCAAACCATCCGGAGATATTGTCCAGATACAGGGAGTAGCTGGTCAGCCAGTTGATGGCCGGGAAATGTCTCTTGTATGCAAGGGCGGAATCCAGGCCCCAGAACACCTTGACAATACGCAGGGTCGCCTGGGATACGGGCTCAGAGGTATCACCGCCGGGCGGGGATACCGCTCCGATTACGGACAGAGCGCCTTCTCTTCCGTCTTTTCCAAGGTTGATTACGTGGCCCGCACGCTCGTAGAACTGTGCCAGACGGGAACCCAGATATGCCGGGTAACCTTCCTCACCGGGCATCTCTTCCAGACGTCCGGACATCTCACGCAGAGCCTCTGCCCAGCGGGAGGTGGAGTCTGCCATCAGTGCCACAGAATATCCCATGTCACGGAAATACTCCGCGATCGTAATACCAGTATAGATGGATGCCTCGCGGGCTGCCACCGGCATATCAGATGTATTGGCAATCAGAACGGTACGCTCCATCAGAGACTTTCCGGTCTTCGGGTCCTTCAGCTCGGGGAACTCGTTCAGAACGTCGGTCATCTCGTTTCCGCGCTCGCCGCAGCCGATATAGACCACGATGTCTGCCTCCGCCCATTTTGCCAGCTGATGCTGGATAACCGTCTTGCCGCTTCCGAAGGGTCCCGGTACGGCTGCCACACCGCCTTTTGCGATGGGGAAGAACATGTCAACCACGCGCTGTCCGGTGATCAGCGGCATGCTGGGCGGCAGTTTCTCCTTGTAGGGACGGCCTTTACGCACCGGCCATTTCTGCATCAGGGTCACATCTTTGTCGCCGTCCGGCGTCGTAACGACTGCAACCACATCTTCTACCGTAAATTCTCCCGCTTTGATCTCCTTGATCGTACCCTGGATACCGTAGGGGATCATGATCCGCTGCTCTACTACTGCAGTCTCCTGTACAGTACCGATGATATCTCCGGCTTCCACCGTATCGCCTACGATGGCCGTCGGGACGAAGTTCCATTTCAGATCACGCTTTAGGGAGGGAACCTCCACACCGCGCTTTAAGTTGTTTCCGCCGGATACTTTCATAATATCGTCCAGCGGTCTCTGAATACCATCATAGATGCTGGTGATCAGTCCGGGACCAAGTTCCACGGACAGGGGCATCTCGGTGGATTCCACCGGTTCGCCCGGTCCAAGACCGGCCGTCTCCTCGTACACCTGGATGGAAGCTTCATCCCCGTGCATCTCGATGATCTCACCGATCAGGCGCTGCTTACTAACACGTACCACGTCAAACATGTTGGCATCGCGCATACCGGTAGCGATAACCAGAGGTCCCGCCACTTTTTTAATCGTGCCTTTACTCATTTGAATGGATTCACCCACTTTCTTCTTTTTTGTCGTCATGCACATCTCGCAGACTTAATTATCACCAAACAGGATATCAGATCCTACTGCCTGTTCCACGGATTTTTTCACGCCTGTGATTCCGGCACCCGTATTCCCGGACACGCCGGGGATCTGGATAATGGCCGGAACCACCTGCTCCTGATATCTGCTGATCTCATGCTTCAGCTCCGCTGCCAGCGCTTCGGTAATGTAGATCACCGCATAGTCGCCTTCTGCGATCCTGCGAAGCAGTTTCTCTCCCTCCTGGACATCGGATACCGGAAATGTATCCAGCCCCAGAGCTGCGAAACCATAGATGCTGTCATAAGCGCCCATTACTGCGATCTTATACATACATTTCCCTTACCCTTTCCCGGATGGAATCATCTGATAAGCCATTCTGCTTACAGGTAAGTATGATTCTTACCGTCTTGATTTCATTTTCCCTTGCAATGACATATGCCACCAGAGGCCCCACAGAAAATGGATTGGACTTCTGGGGTTTGATAGTCTGGATAATCCGGTTGTCGCACCAGCGCTCAAATGCAGAAGGAGATTCCTTCAATGCTTCTGCACCCTCCGCATATCCGTTCCCGTTTAAATATTCGATGATCGAATCCATGCCTGACAGTGCCGCAAGAGCCAGACTGTCGATATTCAGTGTATCGCAGGGCGCCATGGCACGTTTCATGAATTCCAGTGTCTTCGCGGTCTTAGAAGCTCTCACAGCGATTTTGATATTAGCCACTGCCACGGTGGACTCCGCATAATCACGGATGATGTCATCTTCTGCCAATCTACCGGCTTCTTTGATGGCTTCCATGGTGGCCCGGTCAATAATCACATCGCAGAGCTGCCCGTCTCCCGAATGGAGCAGTGCATCCACCGCTTCCTCTGCCGCCGTCTGCATGTTCTGGGGCAGCGCTTTGAAGTCTTTCTCTTTTACGATGCGAAGAAGCTCCTCCCGTGAGATGGGCGTTCCTTCATAAAAGATGTTTGCACCACTTTTTCCAGTGCAGACTTCCTTGACTGCTGCTTTCAGGTTATGGAACCAGCTTGCATAGGACAGGACATCAAACACTTCCATATCCACATGCATTTCGCCGATGGTCTCCCAGATCTTCTCCCGCTCTCTTGTCAGGACAGCATCAGCGTCATCGGGCACATCGGCCCCGCCCCAGCCTTTCTCCTGCAGAAAACGAAGAGCCGCTTCCTCATCCTTACAGGCAATGAGCTGCTCGATAGTGGAAGACGAGAACAGAGACACTTCCAGAGCACGGATTCGCGCAACCGCATAGGCATATTGTGTTTTAGACATTAAAACCCTCCTTTTCGGCGAACCGGCTTCTATGAAAATAAAATTGCATTCACTTTATCCTGAAGAATATCCTTCTTCGCGTCGAACAAAGCCTTCAGGGTACAATTCTCCTCTACGCCTCCGTAGACGAGAATAAAACCGTCTGCAATCGCTTTTGGCTCTTTTTTCAGAACCAGGCTTCCGCCCTTTTCCTTTGCAGCCGCCTTGATCTTTTTCTCAAAATCAGCCGGCATCCTGGACAGATCTTCCGAAGAGAAATAGATCTCTCCGTCCTCTGCCAGCGCATAGGTCTTCAATATCTTTTCCATGGTCAGGAAATAGCTCTGTGCGTCCTTTTTCTTCAGCGTCACATAAGCTTCCTCTATCACGTCCGCGATGATCTCCTGTTTCGCACGCAGAAGAGCCGTTCTTCTCTGCTGCTCTGCGGAGGATTTCACACGTCCCTCATAGTTCACCTTCATAGCGGCGTTTTTCTCTGCCGCCTCGGCTTCCATCGCCGCACAGACTTCTTTTGCTTCTGCGAGAATCGCATCGGCTTCCTTCTGTGCCGCTTCTATCCTTCTGGCTGCGGAGGCTTTTGCTTCTTCCTGAATCTGGTCCGTAATCTTTTCCAATCCGGTCATTCTAAAGCTCTCCTTCTTACAATTTGTTCGTTGTCAACAGTCTTCCTTAGATTAGATGGTCGGAAGTGCAAGAATGGAGATCAGAAGTGCAAGAATTGCATAGGTCTCAACCATTGCCGGGAACAGCATTGCCTTACCGAACTGATCCGGTTTCTTTGCTACGATACCAATAGCTGCCACAGCGGTCTTGCCCTGATGTCTTGCGGAGATCAAACCAACGATACCGATCGGAAGGCATGCCGCCAGCACCATCAGGCCCTGCATCACATCCAGATCTCCGCCGCCTCCGCCGAGGAGTCCGTATCTGGAAAGAGCCACGAATGCGATCAGCAGACCATAGATACCCTGGGTACCTGGAAGAAGCTGCAGGATCAGTACCTGTGCAAATTTACCAGGATCTTCTGTTACCACACCGCAGGCTGCCTGTCCGGCAACGCCTACGCCATATGCAGAACCGCAGCCTGCAAGAATCACTGCAAGTGCTGCACCTAATAATGCCCATCCATTTCCACCAATCATCTCTAACATTGCTGCCATTGTTAATTTTCCTCCTTAATATCTACATATTTAGTTTTTAACATAAACGGTTCAAACGCTTTTCCTCCGCCCTCATAGAACTTTCCGAAAAACTCCACATACTGGAGACGGCAGGTGTGCACATAGGCACCCAAAAGGTTGATACCGATATTGAACGTATGTCCGATCAGGAATACTACAATAAATAAGATCACGCCGATAATGCTGCGTCCTCCCATACTGCCCATCTGGTTTACAACGGAAGCGATAACGCCGGTTGCAAGGCCCAGAGCCAACAGACGGGAATAGGAAAGCACATCACTCAGCCAACTGGTCATACCATACAGATCGTAAGCTCCCAATGCAATCCGCACGCCGAAATTTTTGTTTGCTCTTCCTGACATGAGCACGATTCCCAGTGCACCCACGATGGCCATCCACTTCACAGCTACTTTCAGAGCCTCCGGGAAGTAGATCTGCTGTCCCGCGATTCCTGCAAAAAGCTCCGTTGGGAGCAGCATTCCGATGAGTCCCACAAGAAGCAGGAACCAGAGGACACAGTCACACAGGAAATCCATATAACGTCCGTCCCGGACGCACATATATCCCTTCAACGCAAGACCTGTGAACAGGTGGATCACACCAAACAACATGGAATAAAGAAGCAGCCGCATGGGATCGTTCAGCGGAATGAACCAGAGCGCCGGTATTGACACCTTATGCTCAAAGAACACTTCTGATACCACATCCACTACGTCGCCAAAATATCCGCCAAACATGACACCCCAAAACAAAGTGGAAAGTCCACACCAGAAAAACAGCTTAATGGACTTTCTCATGTTCGTAGCCATACGCGGACACTTCACAAGAAGAATCCCACAGGCAAGCGCCACGATCAAACCATAAGCCGCATCACTGAGCATCAGCCCGAACAGGAACACATAAAATACGGAGGTAAAGAACGTGGGGTCCATCTCTCCCTTGCCTGGAAGACCGAAAGAGGCCAGCACGCCTTCCACGGATTCCGAAAAACCGTTATTCTTCAAAAGAACCGGCGGTGTCTCTTCTTCCTGAATCTGCTCTATCTCCACAACTGCATCGTATTTTTCCGAGAACTCTTTTACAACTTTATCTGCCTGATAGGATGGAACATAACCACTGAGGGCAAACGTATTTTCCGTCTGAGGAAGTTGCCCAAGGATCTCATATTTCTCTGCACGGATCCGATAGTAATCAGATACTACACGCAAATCCTGTCTGCTGCCTGCGCAATCTGCAATCTCTTTTTCCAATGCTTCGATCTGCCGAATGGACACATCCATCTCCGTCTGGAGTTCCTTCTGACATTCTGCGGGAACTTTGTTCACCGTCTGTGCCGGTTTTGCAAAACCTCCTGCCCGAAGGGCTTCCTCCACAGCCTGTGTATCCTGCCTTAGGCAAACTACTGCAAGATACGTATAGTCCTTATCTGTGGATATCACCTGAATATCCAGCGCCTCTATCTCCGGCGCCCCTTTGGCCAGAAGTCCGTAGAGCCCTTCCAGACTCTGAGCCCCGGCAATGGTTCCAATCAGAACTGAAGTCTTACGAGTTCCCGTATAACTCACCGGCACAGTCAGTCCCATCCATGGGACCAATCCTTCCATCTGGTTCTGAATCTTCTGGATATTTGCTTTTTGTTCTGCAATTTGCTTATCCAACGCTACAATCCTGCGGGCGGTCTCAATATAATTATCCTGACCCTTTGCCGCCTTTCCGAACAACGCGCGATCAATGAGCGGTTTCCCATTCAGAGACGCCAGAAGACCTGTCTTCTCAGGTACATATTCCTGCAGAATCTCCAATGCATGATCCGCAGTCTGTGCCTGCTTTTCAAATGTGGCTTTGGAGCTGGCAATATCCATCTTCTTATAATCACTGTCATCCTCAAGCTGGATATCAATCTCCATGGCACCCAGTTCCTGCAGACGTTCCAGGATCGCTTTCCTGTTCTTCTTCATCGCACAGATACTGATCCGCTGCATCTGCAATACTGCCATATCCACATCCCTCCTTTTTTCTTAATTTCTCCTTCCTCCTAAACAAGCGCTGAAATAATAGCTTCCACCGCTTCCTGCTTCTTTGGAATGATCAGTTCCTTCAAAGCTTCAATCTCTTTCCCTGCTTCTTTTGCCGCCGCGTCAAGCTGGACATTTCCCTCTTTCTGCACTGCTTGCGCCGTCTCCTGGCTTAAGGATCTTACTTTCTGACTCATATCCTCTTTCATCGCCTGGGCCTTGACCTTTGCTTCTTCAAGAACTGAGGCTGCTTTGGCATCTGCTTCTCTAATCAGCTCTTCCGCTTTTGCTTCTGCTGCCTTTACTGACTTTAAAGTCTCTTCTAACACCACTTCACCACCTTGCTCTTATAAATTGAATTGTAGGGCCATATTTCTGATATGAGTTCCGATTACTTTTTATTCCAGCATTCCCTCTTATTCCATGGCTTTACATTTTCCAGCATATTATATCACCTTTCTTTTGCAACTTCAACAGAAAAGCGGCAGCTGAAAGGATTGTTAATCAAAAATTACTTATATTTATGCACAAATACTGCTTTGTACCCGGCAGTTCATTTTGCTTTTCCTTTGTTCTTTGCTGTTTAAATCTTTCTCATACGTTCAATGTGATTTCCCTTCCGTTCTTTTTATACGGCGTAATCTTTACGCCTGCCGCTTTCAGCATCCGTTTGGATGCAGTATTGGCAGGCGTTTTGTCATATTTGTCGTCTGCATAGACCAGTTCCCGGATACCGGACTGGATAATCGCCTTGGCACACTCATTGCAGGGAAACAGGGTCACATAAATCTTGGTCCCTTCCAGGCTTCCGCCCCTGTAGTTGAGAATTGCATTCAGCTCACTGTGTGTAACATATGCATATTTACTCTCACACAATCCTCCTTCTCTGTTCCAGGGAAAGTCGTCGTCATCGCAGCCTGTTGGAAACCCGTTGTATCCCATGGATAATATTTTATTCTCCTGACTGACGATACATGCCCCCACTTGTGTTCCCGGATCCTTGGAGCGCATGGCCGACAGATACGCAATCCCCATGAAATACTCGTCCCATGATATGTAGTCTGTTCTTTTTCCAGTCATATTATCCTACCTCTTTATAAGTTATTTTGTCCCAAAGATCCGGTCTCCCGCATCCCCAAGCCCCGGTACAATATAACCATTTTCATTCAATCGCTCATCCATGGCGCCAATATAGAGATCCACATCCGGATGATCTGCCTTCATCCGCTCCACTCCCTCCGGTGCTGCAATAATGCACATAAACCGGAGCTTTCTCACCCCTTTTTCTTTCAGCATCGTGATTGCTGCCGATGCAGAACCTCCGGTTGCCAGCATGGGATCCACTACGAACACTTCCCGCTCTGCGCAGTCCTTGGGCAACTTACAATAGTATTCCACCGGTTCCAATGTATCCTCATTCCGGTACAATCCAATATGTCCCACCTTTGCCGCCGGTATCATGGTAAGCATCCCGTCCACCATCCCCAGCCCGGCACGCAGAATCGGCACGACTGCCAGCTTCTTGCCCTCCAGTTCCTTTGCTGTCATCTGGCATATGGGCGTCTCAATACTCACATCCACTACTTTCAGATTCCTGGTCGCCTCATAGCACATCAACATGGCAACCTCACTGATCATCTGCCGAAAATCCCTTGAACCAGTTTCTTTCCGTCTGATAATACCAATCTTGTGCCGAATCAACGGATGATTCATAATCACTATCTTTGCCATCTTTATTCTCCTGCTTATCAAAAGTTCCTCTGTTAAAAGTTCCGTCATTTATTGAGTCACATCAATTTTCCGATGTCCGGCTGCTTTCAACAACCGGTTCATAATCGCCTGGCCAAGTCCTGGAGTCTCGAAAGATTCGGAATAGATTCGCTCCACTCCGTCTTCATCAAACTCTCGCAGAATCGCGAACAGATGACTGGCAATGGACGCTTCATCTTTCCTGGAACCAATACATTTCACATCCCCATGGGAGTAACATGTCTTTGTTTCTTCTGTACAGATAATCCCCGTCTTCCCGGCGCCGGAACACTGCTTATTTATATAAGAAACTACCCGTTCCACGGGGCCTTCCACAATCTGAAGTTCTGCTTTCGGCGCATAATGCCGGTATTTCATCCCGGGAGCTTTCGGACGTATGACAGAGTCTTCTGCGCTCAGTCCCCGGTCCACCTCCACTCTGTCCACCACTGTCTGAATCATGGACAAAGTGATATATCCCGGACGCAAAATCACTGGATGATCTTCCGTCAAATCTACAATTGTAGACTCAATGCCAATCGGCACCGGGCCTCCGTCCAGAATCATGGGAATCCGTCCGTTCATATCTTCATACACGTGCTGCGCCGTCGTAGGGCTTGGTCTGCCGGAGACGTTGGCGCTGGGAGCCGCAATATATCCGCCGCTCTGACGAATCAACTCCCTGGCAATCTCATCTGACGGCAGCCGGACTGCCACAGTCGAAAGGCCGCCGGTCGTCCCCATGGGAACACATTCTCTCTTATGGAAGATCATGGTCAGCGGACCAGGCCAGAAAGCTTCCGCAAGAGCCCGGGCCTCTTCCGGAACCATTTTCACAATCTGACCAACCGCCTCCATATCCGCAATATGAACGATCAACGGATTATCGGATGGCCGCCCTTTGGCCGCATAGATTTTCTGTGCTGCTTCTTCATTCAATGCGTCTGCTCCCAATCCATAGACAGTCTCGGTCGGAAATGCCACCAGCCCGCCGCTGCGCAAGATCATCCCGGCTCTCTCAATTAAATGAACCGGCATATTCCTTCTGTCTATCTCTATCAGTTCTGTCTGCAACTTCCCCACTTCCTTCTACCAAAAGCTTTCCGGTTTTCTCATATCAACAGATCGTATTAATGTCATAGGGTGTACTCTGATAGACATAATAATTCAACCAGTTGGAATAGAGAAGCTGACCGGTTGATCTCCAGCTCACCAGTGGTTCTTTGGAAGGATCATCATTCGGAAAATAGTTAATAGGAAGATCCACTGTCGTCAACCCTTTCTCCATATCCCGGAAATATTCCAGCGCCAGCGTATTATGGTCATACTCTGCATGACAGGTCACGAAAAACTGACGGCTGTCCTTTGTCTTAGCTATCGTCAGACTGCCGCCTTCCGTCACTGCCAGGACCTCCAGTTCAGGTACTGCCTCCACATCGGAAAGATGCACATCCGTCGCCCGGGAATGAGGCGCCATAAAGACGTCGTTAAAACCGCGGAACAAAGGTGAAGTACTTTTCAGCATCCTATGCGGAAAAACTCCGAACAGCTTTCTTTCCAAGTCTCTCTTCTCCACTCCATGATGGTAATAAAGGCCGGCATAAGCCCCCCAGCACAGATGAAACGTACAGTGAACATGGGTCTTTGTCCATTCCATGATCTCGCATACTTCCTTCCAGTAAGCAGTATCCTCACATTTTACATAGTCCAGCGGCGCTCCCGTGATGATCATCCCGTCAAAATGTCGCTCCTTGATCTGATTAAAGACACAGTAAAATTGTTTCAGGTGCCCCGGATCTGTATGTGTGGACGTATAACTGGCCGTCTGCAGGAATTCCACATCGATCTGCAACGGAGTATTGGAAAGCTTTCGAAGAAGCTGCGTCTCCGTCACAATCTTGGTAGGCATCAGATTCAGAATCAGAACCTTCAGTGGGCGGATATCCTGGGACATGGCCCTGCGCTCTGTCATTACAAAAATATTTTCAGACTCCAGTATATCATGGGCCGGCATGGACTCTGCAATACGTATTGGCATAATTTCAACTCTCCTTTTCCATGTTCAGTAATGATTACAGTATAATGGACTCTATTTTAAATGGCAAGAGACTTTCTTTAAAACTTCACATTGCCAAATATATCCATAAAATCAAGATACAGGGCAGGCGGTCCGTAGGCCCGGTAACCATCTGCCCTGTATCATCTGATATAAACTTTTCTATAAATATTGATTCAGCTCAATTTTCACTTTATCTGGTCCTTCGATGATAAAAAACCGCACTCCGTTCTTCCAGAAGGGAAGTTCCTCGATTCCGTCACTGATAATGGGATATTTTTTCTCCAATGCATATGCATATGCTGTTTCCACATCCGCACAATCAATGGCGATATGGTCAATAGCCCCTGCCTGCCCGATACAACTGCCCTCATAACATTCTAGGGTCAGACCGCGAAACTCCAGAAAAACAACCCTCTGACCTTCCCGAATTCTGGTCTCAAATACTTTCCTGAAACCCAAATCCGTATAAAAATCACATGTTTTATCCAGATTATCTGCAGGTATTCCTATATGCTGAAGCCCTTTGCAGTTATCCAAAAGTTGTCTGCCTTTCTGCATTTACCGTTTTCCTCTCTTCTTCAACTGGTCAAGCACAATAGCAATGACAATCACACACCCTGTAATCACCTCCATGGCAAAAGCGCCAATGCCAAACTGGGTCCCCACATTATCTATTAGAATAATCAGGATCGTTCCCAGGACCGTACCAAAGACCGAACCGCAGCCTCCTGCCAGGGATGCACCGCCAAGAACACTGGCTGCAATGGCATTGGTCTCATAAGCCTCTCCTGCTGTCGGAATCGCCGAATTGATGCGGGCACAGAGCAAAATACCTGCAATTCCATAGAGAAGTCCTGCAAATGCATAGGTGGAATAGATGGTCTTCCGAATGGAAATACCATTCAGCTTCGCCACTTCCTCCCCGGAACCAAGTACGAACAAATTTCGTCCGAAAATCGCATATTTCAGTAAAAGGAAACAGATCACCGCAATTACAAACCATACAACTGCAAGATTTGGCACAAACAGGAAGGAGCGAGAAGCGAAGCTTGAAAATCCTTTATCAATACCCGACACAGTTCCACCATTGGAAATTACCTTAATCAAACCTCTAAGTATCGTCTGCGAACCAAGTGTTGCCACAAATGCCGGCACTTTAAATTCATACACCAGCATAGCATTAAAGAGGCCGGAGATGACTGCCACTACAATACCAAGCACCATAGAGACCGGCACTCCAAGTCCCCACTTGGCCTGAGCCATGGCAACCATCAGGGTACTCATACCTACTACTGCACCGCAACTGATATCAATACCGCCAGTAATGATAACATAGGTTTCTGCGATGGAAATAATACCGATAATTGCACACTGTTTTAAAATATTGGTCAAGTTATATGCGGTCAGGAAATTTTCTGTTCCCACCGACGTCAGGATAAAGATCAGGCCGATAATGGCAACCATAGATACTTCTGTCTTCATCAAAATTGCCTTCAGATTGGCTTGCTGCTGATTATTTTTCATTTCCTATACTACCTCCTGCTCATCCTCATAGTAGATGGTAGAAGCCAGTTTCAGCACATCTTCTTCTTCCATCTTTTTCAGTTCTTCATTCTCAAGGCTTCCGGACACGCGGCCCTCTGACATAATCACCATCCGGTCGGATAATCCCATAGCTTCTGGAAGGTATGAAGACACGATGATTACACCCTTGCCCTTCTTGACTAGACTTTCTATAATTTTGAAAATCTCATCTTTCGCTCCCACATCCACACCGACCGTCGGCTCGTCAAAGATCAGAATATCCGGATCACGGCACAGAAGTTTTGCAATAACCACCTTCTGCTGATTGCCGCCTGACAGGTTATTGACTGTCTGCTCCACAGTAGGTGTCTTGATCAGCACTTTCTCTTTGTATTCCTCTGCACGACTGGTTTCTTTTGTCAGATTAATGATTCCGTATCTGCTGATCATATCATAAGAATACATATTGGTATTCAGTTTCACGGACTGCTGAAGCGCTAGACCGTCTTTGCGCCGGTCTTCTGTCAGAAAGCCAATCCCCTTTAGCATAGCTTCTTTGGGACTCCTGATCTGCACTTCTTCCCCTTTCACATATACTTTACCGGATATAATCCGGTCCACACCAAAGACCGCCCGCATAACCTCGCTTCTTCCGGCACCCACGAGACCGAAAAAGCCAAGAATTTCCCCCTTATGAAGGGAAAAGCTGACATTCCGGAACTTTTCACCGGTCAGATGCTCCACCCGTAGAAGTTCTTCACCGGGCTTCTGGTGTTCAATATTATAAATATCCGCCATGGAACGGCCAACCATTTTAGAGATCAAATAGTCTTTATCCACATCTTTCACATCTTTGGTCTCCACATAAGTACCGTCTTTCATGATCGTAACACTGTCACAGATCTCCATGATCTCTTCCAAACGATGAGATACATAGATAATGCTGACACCGCTTTCTTTCAATTCCTTAATATATCGAAATAACGTCTCTACCTTTTCGTTTTCCAGAAGCGCAGTCGGCTCGTCAAAGATAACAAGACGAATATTGTCATTTACTGAAATCTTACTGATTGTGATCATTGCCTGCATGGCAACCGGAAGAGAGACAATTGTATCTCTCGGATTTACATTCAGCTGAAATTTATCAATAATCTTCTGACTCTCAGAATACATGGTATTCCAGTCCACAATTTTGCCCTTCATAGGAAGGCGTCCCAGAAAATAATTTTCCGCTATACTTAAATTTCCGGCAATGTTGACATTCTGATAATTCGCATGCATGCCCAGATTCTTTGCATCAATAGCATTTTTAGGGCACTCCCACTTTCCGTCCACATTGATCTCCACTTTTCCCTCGGTAGGCGTTTCGACACCCATAATGCATTTGATCAGTGTGGACTTACCTGCGCCGTTCTCTCCTACCAGCGCGCGTACTTCTCCTTTGCGTATGGTAGTGGATATTCCCTTCAGCGCCTGGACTCCAGGATAGGTCTTTACGACATTTTCAATTTTAAGCAGAACCTCTTGTTCCATACCCTTTTCCTCCAGCTTTCTACAATATTGTGCCGCATCACGGATACGGCACCCGTTTCTCAGTGCCTGTATCAGGCACCGGCGGGCTCTTTCGCCCGCCGGCCCCTTGAATGTACATCACAAATTTATTTTTTCAGCAAAGTCGGGTCAAGCATTGCCGCATACTCATCTTCATGCATGTTCGTAGTAGTAACTGCGACCGGCGGCATGGCGATCTTCTGCTCGGTCTCCGGATTCTTACCCTGAATCAGAGTTTCCACTGCATTCTTAAGAGCTGCATAACCCTGTCCATATGCATCCTGCACAATAATACAGTCGATAAATCCATCTTCAAGGGCCTGAATTTCTGTCGGGTCGGAATCCACGCCGATGGTGATAACTTTATCCGCAATGTTTGCATTCTCGACTGCAAGTGCGATACCGTCTCCGGAGGTGTTGTTTGCACCATAGATACCGATCAGTTTCTCACCATATGTAGCAATCTGATTCTCAATATCCGCCTGTGCCTGTGCAAGGTCATTGTTGTTGTACAGCGTATCCAATACTTCAATGTCAGAATTTGCCTCTACATATGCTTTAAAATTATCCATTCTGGGCTGCAGAGAAGGATTGACATTGGAGAATTCCATAGCAATCACGCCTTCTTTTGCAATTCCTGCCTCATCCAGCATATTAAGCATCACTTCGCCTGCCATATCGCCGATGTCTGCGCTGACCGTCGTGTAATATTGGTTGTAGCAATCCGAATACTCTGTGGAATCCAGTGTCTCAAGACCACAGTTGGTGAAGTTTACAATGATCCCCTGATCCATAGCGTCCTTAGACACGCTTCTGGTGGAATCCGGTACCTGTGTAGCGGAGATGATTGCGTCTGGTTTGGATGCGATGGCATTCTCAAATGCACGGATATATGCTTCTGTCTCTGCCTCAGTAGCGGGTCCTACAGTTGTGAAATTAATGTCAATCCCATGTTCTGCTTCCATATCAGCTACCGCATTCTCCATACCAATCTGCTGATACTGCCAGAACTCAGACTCCGTTGAACAGGTTACCCAGATAATATCATACCCCCCCCCGGATGCATCTGCAGTCGGCGCTTCTGTCTCTGTTCCCGTTTCTGTCTCTGCTTCTGCCGCAGGAGTTTCTTCCGGAGCTGCTGCAGGCTCGGAAGTTTTACCGCCGCATGCAGTCAATGACATTGCCATCATACCAACCAGTCCCAGTGCCAAATACTTTTCCATTCTTTTCATTTTGTTTCTCCTTTTCCTTTCTTTTTATTTCAAATACACGACTGTATTTAAAATCTTCCAATTTCAACCTTCAAACGCATTTCTGAGAAATGCCACCGACTCTGCTGCTTCCCTGTCCAGCGTCTCTTCGGAACAGTCTTCCTTCAAATCTCTCCAGATACGGATGTCCTGCCCTACTTCTCCTCCATGGATTACAAAAGGTTCCATTACAATATTGGCCTGATAGCCCACTTCTCTGAGCGCTTTTCCAATAACTTCCCAGGGAACCATATGTCCCTGCCCCGGAAGCTTCCGGTTATTTTCACCCACATGAACATGTCCCAGCCTGCTTCCTGCTGTCCGGATGGCCTCCGCAAAGTCATCTTCTTCCATCCCCATATGATAGGTATCCAGCATAACTTTGACATTGCCCGCCCCTACTGCATCCACATATGCCACACATTCTCTTGCAGTGTTAATGAGGTATCCTTCATGACGGTTCAGAACCTCCATATCCAGTTCCATGTCATATTCTTCTGCGATCTTTGCCAGTTCCTTCATATTCCGAATGCTTCTCTCCAGATCGCCCGCTTTATCCGGAACTCTGGAATAATCTGCCGGCCAGCAGGCATACAGCCCTCCCCCTACCTGACGGATCCCAAGCCTTTGAAGCACCGGGAATGTCTCTTTCCAGAACCGGAACGCATTCTCCACCACTGTCGGATCTGCAGAAGCAAGATTCTCATCCGCCCTGGGACCATATCCTCCGGTAAGCAAGATCCCCTCTTCTTCCGCACATACCCTTAGCTGATCTGCCTCCCTTTCCGTCAGGTCCCTGAGTCCTGCGCAGGAAATCTCCAGTATATCAAATCCCAGCCTTTTAACCTTTTGAATATACTTCAGATAATCTGCACCCCATTGCCGCTCCCAGTAGGCATAATAAATTCCATACTTCAACCTTTTCTACCTCCTGTTCATGTATTGCCTCAACTCTTTCGTCCAAGATTTCAAACATTTGTTCGTTGTGTTTAAACAAGCATTCACTGTTTTATTTCCACTGCGCAAGATGGTCATATGTTGTCAACAATGCTGTATAACACTCGTCAAAATAGTTCTTCAATTCTCCATAACGTCTGTGATTCTCCGAATCCGGTTCAATCACATCATCTACCTTGATAAAGCAGTCAATAGCGGTAAAGTCCTTCAGAACGCCGGTTCCTACCCCTGCACAGACCGCCGCACCCATGGAAGTCGCCTCGTCCAGCCAGTTCAGTCTTCTCGCCTTTACTCCGTAGATATCTGCCAGTGCATGCCGAATTGGATCCCCTTTTGCAAGTCCGCCGATCACGTTCAACTCCGTAATATCCATATCCTTCCGAAACACGTCCAGGATAATACAGAGATTCATCAGGATTCCTTCCACCGTGGCGCGGAGCATATCCCCTCTGGTATGTTCCATCTTCAGTCCCACGAAAGCGCCTCTGGCATTTGGATTCCATCTGGGACTCCGTTCTCCCAGTATATAGGGAAGATACAAAAGACCTCTTGCTCCCACCGGTGACTGTGCAATCTCATGGTTCATCAGTTCATATGGGCTTACTCCCTGATGTCTGGCCTCCGCCTCCAGGTCTTTGCACAGGATATTCTTGATAAACTGATAGGAATTTCCCGCCGCCTGCATGGTTCCGTTAGGTGAATACATGCCTGGCACCATATGAGCCCAGTTGTAAGTCCGCAGTTCCGGATCATAGATAGGCGTCCTGCTGGTCAATGCCACCCAGGAGGAGGACCCAAGGTAGTTAAAGGTATCTCCTTCCCGCACGCTTCCGGCTCCCACTGCCGCACATACGCCGTCTCCCCCTCCAATGACAACAGGCGTCCCCGGGGCCAGTCCGCACTCATCCGCCACCATCTGCGTCAGTTCCCCTGCCACATAAGTGGACGGACAGACTTCCGGGAGCTTCTCCTGGTCGATCCCCGTAAGACTCAGAAGTCGTTCTGACCATTCCAACCTGTTCAGATCCAGACAGTTCGTTCCGGATGCATCCGTATAATCTGTAACAAAGGCCCCTGTCAGTCTGCAGGTTATATAGTCTTTCGGCTGCAGCATCTTATATGTCTTCTTATAGACGTCCGGCTCATGCTCCCTGATCCACATCAGTTTTTCGATACTGTAAGAAGCACTGATCTTGTGTCCGGTAATCCGATAAAACTCCTGCTCACTGATTTGGTCCCGGATGGACTGCTCCTGCTGCTGACTCCTCTGATCTGCCCAGATAATCGCCGGCCGCAGAGCCTTTCCTTCCCGGTCCACCGGTACGCAGCCCATCATCTGTCCACTGAATGCCATACCAGCCACCTGTTTCTTATCCATATCCTTCAGAAGCGCCCGGTTATTCTCACAGACGGCTTTCCACCAGTCTTCCGGATTCTGTTCCGCCCAGGTACTGTTAAAGAAATTCGTCGGATAGACATAGGTAACACTCCTGACCAGCTCCCCGTCTGTCGTAAATAAAGTCGCCTTATCTCCGGATGTACCCAGGTCGTGTGCAATTAAATATTTTCCCATTTTTTCCTCTATTTCAATTCCGCAGGCTCCCCCTCCAGGTCGCTGCTGTTTTTTGTTTCGCAGTATTTGGATGCGGGCTAATCCATATTTTCGAAAGGTTCCAGAATTTTCTGAATCTCACCCAGTTCTTCTTCCGTCAAATCCCAGCTGGTACAGCGGATGTTCTTCTCCAGCTGTTCCATGGAAGATGCACCGCCAATTATGGAAGTGACTTCATCCTTCTGACGAAGCCAGTTCAGCGCCATCTCATTCATAGGTCTTCCAATTTCATCCGCAAAAGCTTTCAGCTTTCTTGCCCCGTCCTGATAAATCTTAAACACTTCTCCTGTAAGCTTTGGATTCTCATTACGGATATCTTTTGGGGATATCGTAAGCCCATCCAGAAATCTGCCGGCCAGAAGTCCCTGGAACAGGGGACTGTAAGGGAGAAACGCCTGACCATATTTTTTCACATTCGGAAATACCTCTTTCTCTGTGCGGTACTCCAGCGGAATCCCATGATAACTGGCCGGATTGCGCTCCAGCATATTATAGAGACTTTGCTGACAGTCCACTGGTATGTACTCCATCATTTTCTCCACATCAGCCTGTGAAAAATTGCTCAGCCCCACATAACGGATCTTTCCGGCTTTTTTCATCACATTTAAAGCTTCTGCCGTTTCCTCCAGAGGGACTTTCGGATCCGGCCAGTGCAGCTGATAGATATCCACATGATCGGTCTGCAGACGAAGCAGCGTATCATCAATCTCTTTTAGCAGACTTTCTTTGGACAGATTGTTTTGCGTCTCATGCTTTTCGTTCCAGAGGAGCCCCCCTTTTGAGGCAATCAATACTTTATTCCGAAGTCCGTCCTGTTTCAGCGCTTTCCCAAGAATAGTCTCCGACACACCCCAGCCATACACCGGCGCCACATCAAAAAAGTTCACTCCCAAATCAATAGCCGCATGAATAATCTGAATGGAAGTTTTCTCTTCTGATGAATCCCAGTCGCCTCCCATATTCCAGCATCCAATGCCAATTGCAGATATATGGTCAGCAATTTTTTTTACTTTTTTGTAAATCATAATTTATTATTTCCTTTCATTTTTTTGCACATTTAATGTAACCGGTTACATAACTGGCATTAAAGTGTTTTTCAATATTATTTTTCCATATTTCCCATTATTTTATGTTACCGGTTACATCCCTTATAAAAAAAGAAGTTTTACTTCTTTTTTCTTTTTTCAGAACCTTTAAGTTTTACCTGGTAGGGCACCATACGGATGCTCCTGGCTTTCTCCGGATACTCAACCCTCTCCTGCAGAAGCCTGAGCGCCATACGCCCCATCTCATAATTATCACGATACACGCAGCTAAACGGAATCCCCAAAATATCCAATGTTTCAATCCGGTCATTGCCCATAATGGCAATGTCTTCTCCAATTGTAAGCCCCATCTCGTTCACTGCCTTCAAAAATCCGAGAGAAGTCATATTGTTGCAGGTATAGACCGCATCCGGCAACTCTCTCTGAGAGAGAAGCTCCATAGATAGTTCATAGGATCTCTTCATCAAAAAATTTCCGTAATAGATATCCTTTTCATCCAGCTTCAACCCACAATCTTCTATCCCTTTCCGAAAACCCTCGAACCGTTCCCTGCCGATCTTCAGAGTCATATCTCCTGTGATGATCGCCATTCTCCGGTTGCCCGCCCGGTATAATTCCAGCGCCGCCTGATAAGAGCACTGATAATTCTCATACAGGACGGCGTCCCACGGCATATTCTCAAAATCACGGTCAATAATCACAATAGGGACCGAATATTCTCTGAGTCCTGCCAGAACTTCCCTTCCTTCCGGCGTCTCCGGATAATCTACAGAAGGTCCCAGGATAATTCCCCTTACTTTCTGCTGCTGGAGAATGCGAAATGCCCGCTTCTCCTTCTCCAGATTATCCTGCGTGTCAAACAGCGCCAAGGACAGATCCTGTTCATCTGCTGCCTGGGTAATCCCGTGAAGGATATCCGAGTAAAAAGTGTTCCCAATCTCCGGAATAACAACCCCGACGGTTTTTGTCTCTTGTCTGGAAAGATTCACTGCGAGGGCAGAAGGCACATAATGATAGGTTTCCATGATATTCTCTATCTTCCTTCGCGTCTCTGCTGCAACATAACCGCTGTTATTCATCACTCGTGATACAGTTGCTTTTGACACGCCTGCCATCTCAGCGACATCTTTGATCGTAATTATCTTTCCGCCTATCATGTAATCGGTTACACCCTCTTTTTCTATACTCTATTCTATCTTAGTTATTTTGTCAACATACCTTTTGTCATTTCGTCATTATTACAGATTTTTCACATCTTTTTTTGTGCACTATCACGATTTCTTTTCTAATATTTCATATGAAACCGGTTTACACCTTTGTAAGACATAGCGCCTATATGTGAACACACTACGCCCTTCCCACCTGATAAATCTGGTATTCATAACGCTCCGCTACCACATAGAGAGAAGAGTGAATAAGTGCTCCATGCTCTGTATTTGCAATCCGCCTGCTGTGCAGAAGTGGCGCTCCCACCGGTATCTGCAAAATCTGAGACTGTGTAAAAGAAGCACTGACTGCCGAAATATGCTCCACTGCATCTTTCAGAAAAATTCCATAATCATTTTCCAGACAGGCGTACACACTTACACACTTGCCCATCTTCAGAACAAAATCCGGTACCTGGTTTGCCGCCAGGTAGTCTTCCATCACACAGATCGGCTTGCCGTCCGCACACTGAACTCTCTGAATGTGGTAGACCAGCTCCCCTTCTCTCAGAGACAGTGCATCTCTGATCAAATCCGGCGCTGCCACTTTCTCCTGAGCCAGCCCCTGAGTACTTACCTGATATCCCTTTCGCCTCAGTGTCTCGGTAAAGGAAGTGATCTTGTTCAGATGCTGTGAAGTGGAGACATCTTGAACTTCTGTCCCCCGTCCCTGGGTAACGGACAGATAGCCTTCGCTGGTCAGCATACCGATGGCCCGGCGGACGGTTGTACGGCTGACTTCATAGATCATCTCCATCTCGGATTCTGTGGGAAGGAAGGACCCAGGCGGATACTTTCCTTCCTGAATATCTCTCTTCAGACTGCTGTACATCTGTTTATATGCAGGTATTCTCGCCATACGCCCTCCCGTCTCTATGCAAAGTAAAGATAATTATCTTTTTACTCGTTCAGTACCTTTATATCCGGATTGATTATACGTGAAATCCTTTGTAATTTCAAGAGCAAAAACAAAAAATCGTTGACAATCTGTTTTTTCAGTGTTACTCTTTAAAAGATAATTATGTTTTTATTTATTACAAACATAATTATCATTATACTTCAGACAGGAGAACATGTATGATCCGAACTGTATGGAAAGATATACTGCCAGAAGAAGCCGGGCACGCCCAGTGCCACGAACATATCTGGCTGGAAAAAGGAGCCTCTTACCATGTCAACCCTGCCTTGTGCATGAATGATCGTAAAAAGTCTCTAAAAGAACTGAACGACTATCATCAGGCAGGCGGACGTCTGATCGTGGATGCACAGCCTACTGGGTGCGGACGAAATGCCTCCATGCTGTCGGCTCTCTCCAGAGAAAGCAATGTTTTTATTGTAGCTGCTGCAGGTTTTCATAAAAAAGAATTTTTTGACAATCCGGTGCTTTTTTCCTGGCCGGAAGAAGCACTTGCACGGCTCTATGCAAAGGAAATCAATACCTGCATAACCGATCTGGCCCAGGAATCCTCCTTCTGCAGGGCAGGAATTCTGAAAGCAGCCGCAGAAAAGAACTGGCAAACAGATCCTGTTTATCATAAATTATTTGAAGCAGTGGCACAGGCTGCCGGACAGACCGGCGCACCGGTCATGATTCACACAGAGAAAGGCAGCGACGTCCTGGAGTTGATTCACTGGTTCCAGGAGCGGGATATCCCTCCGGAAAAGCTGCTGATCTGCCATCTGGACCGCACTCATTATGACATCGACTATCATAAAAAAGTATTATCCACCGGCTGTTACCTGTGTTATGACAGTATCCACCGGTTGAAATACGTGTCAGAAGCGGAAGAAATGAAACTTCTCCTGGCCATGAAAGAAAGCGGCTTCACCGGACAGATTGTTCTGAGTCTGGATACTACAAATCAGCGGCTCCGGTCCTACGGCGCAGAAGATATGGGCCTTGACTATATCCTGAAGTTTTTCATCCCGCAACTGAAGGAACAGGGATTTACCGACAGAGAAATCCGGCAGATGTGTACCGCAAATGCCGCTAAAATATTAGATTTCGTATAAAATCCGCGGAATCTCCGGCAGCACATGAATCCTATTCAAAATGTGCCTGAAGGGGAAGGAAGCAAATCTTTTATTAGTTTTCAAACAGAAAGGGGTATCAGAATGAAACTTGAAAAAGCAACACAACCAACCATGTATTTTATTGGTGTCACTACAGGCGCCTCCTCCATCATGAAAGTCTTTCCTGAGTGGGCAAAAGCCCTGGGACTGAAAGATACTATCATGAAAGGCATTGATATCGCCATCCATGAGAAACCGGAAGTATATCGGGAAGTAGTATCTTTCATCAAGAACGACCCCCTCTCCATGGGTGCACTGGTGACTACTCATAAGATTGATATCTACAATGCAGCAAAGGATCTGTTCGAATATCTGGATCCTTATGCGCTTCAGTTTGAAGAATTGTCCTCCATCTCCAAACAGGATGGAAAACTGTGCGGACATGCAAAAGACCCGATCACCTGCGGTATGGCCATGGAAGAGTTTGTTCCGGAAAATTACTGGAAAGAACATCCGGAAGCAGGAATTCTGATCATCGGAGCCGGCGGAAGTGCAATCTCCATGTGTTCGTATTATATGAGAAACGCAGGTAAGGGCAATGACCCGGCAAAGATTGTCATCTCCAATCGCAGCAAGCCCCGTCTGGATTCCATACAGGAAATCAACAACGGTATGAATCCGGCAGGTATTCCGACACAGTATTACCTCTCTCCGGAAACCACAGATAATGATGCAGTCCTGGCAACCATGGGACGGGGAAGTCTGATTATCAATGCCACCGGCCTTGGAAAAGACCGCCCGGGATCTCCCCTTTCCGATGCGGCCGTATTTCCGGAAGATGCACTGATCTGGGAAATCAACTATCGGGGCGATCTTTTATTCCAGCACCAGGCAGAAGCGCAGGCAGCAGAGCGGAATCTGACGGTTAACGACGGCTGGATGTATTTCATCTACGGATGGACCCAGGTGATCGCAGAAGTCTTCCACCAGGAGATCCTTGGTGAAAAGCTGAAGAAGATGGATGCGATTGCTGCGAAATTTAATAACCGAAGCTGATATTTATATTCGTGAGCCTGCGGCAGCAGAGCAGCTATGACCGAAGAAACATTGAGACTACAATACCAATCAGGAGGCAGCTATGGCACATTTTAACAGTTCTGACAAACCAATGGATTTTGACAGAGGCTTTGTCATTGATTTTGATCTGAAGACAGGTCTTTCGAAGACCCTCGAAACAGGAAAACGATATCTGGGGCAGATGAACGGCATGTTCGCAGACCAGGACGCTTATGATGAGAAGATGAAGGAAGGCGATCCGCTGATCTACGAATTCCACTCCATGCCGGTGCCGGAGACAGACGGAGATCTGGCTTTCGGATGTTCCATTGTAAACCCCGGGAAAGTCGGAGATGAGTATTATTTTACCAAAGGACATTTTCATACAATCCTGGAAACCGGAGAAATCTATTACTGTCTGAAAGGACACGGATATATGATGATGGAAAATCCGGAAGGAGACTGGCTGGCACTGGAACTGACCGCCGGGAAGGCAGTATATGTACCAAAGAGATATGCCCACCGCAGCATCAATGTAAGCGCCCATGAACAGCTCATCACCTTCTTTGTCTTCCGTGCAGATGCCGGACATGATTATGGTACTATTGAAACAAAAGGATATCGGAAACTTCTGGTGGAGCAAGACGGCAAACCAGTGATTATTGACAATCCAAACTGGAAATAAGTATTCACCTCAGGCAAATCACCTTCGGACAGGCAAAAAGAGGCTGTCCGGTGCTGAAGGAAAGGGAACATTTTATGGCAAAATATAAAATACTGGTCACCGCTCGTTCTTTTGGAACTGTGGACGACCTGGCAGTCAGCCTGCTGCAGAAAAATGACTGCGAAGTAATAAAACTGGAAGCAAAAGATGGTCCGATCCCGGAACAGCTGAAGAAAGAGCTCCCGACTGCCGATGCGGTCATCGCAGGCCTGGAAGATTATGACCGGGAGCTGATGGAATCTGCGAACAATCTAAAGGTCATCTCCCGCTATGGCGTTGGATACGACAAAGTAGATCTGAAAGCTGCTGCAGATTGTCAGATCAAAGTAACCATCACCCCCGGAGCCAACGGAGATTCCGTGGCAGATCTGGCCATGTCGCTGATGCTCAACTGTGCACGAAATATCGTTGTTATGGACAATGGCATCAAAGGAAAGAACCAGGTTCGCCCCTCCGGCGTAGAGATGTGGCAGAAAACCCTGGGTGTAGTCGGAGCAGGAAGAATCGGAAAAGGCGTGGCAAAACGCTGTACTGGATTTCAGATGCGGATCCTATGCTATGATCAGTACCAGGATGAAGCTTTTCAGAAAGAATGTAATGCAGAATATGTAGATCTTGAGACTCTCATTCAGGAGTCAGATTTTATCACGATTCATTCCCCGCTGACCCCCGAGACCGAAAATATGTTCGGCGCAGAGCAGTTCAAAGCCATGAAAAAGGACGCAATCCTAGTAAATACAGCCAGAGGCGGCATTGTGGATGAGGCTGCTCTCTACGAAGCATTGAAAAACGGTGAAATTCGCGGTGCTGCCCTGGACGCCACGGTGGACGAACCGCCCTATGACAGTCCTCTGTGTACGCTTCCTAACTGTATCCTGACGCCCCATGCCGGAGCTGCCACAAAGGAAGCTGTAAGTAAGATGGGGCTTATGGCCGCACAGAATGCGCTGGATATACTTACTGGCGGAAACTGCATTTATGAAGTAAAATAAAAAGCAAAACTGCTGCAGCACGCACTTCCGCCTGTTGCGGCAGTCTTCTTTTACAAGGACTCTGCTTGCTAAATCAAGACCCCTGTGATAGGATAATATTGCAGAGGAAGGAGAGTCCCCATGAAGATCAATCGAACCGTACAGCGAACCATACAGATACTTTCTTACACTGCCGCACATCCGGACGGCGTATCTCTGGATGAACTGTGTGAACATTTCTCCCTTCCCCGGACCAGTGCCTATGATATCCTGGTTACACTTGTACAGGAGGGGATGCTCTCCATAAAACCGGGACCAAAACAGCTCTACCAGATCGGCATCTTCGCTTATCGGATCGGCATGTCTTATCCGGATGCCAGCGACACGCTGAAGCTGATCTCCTCTGAACTTACGGAACTGGCAAAAGTATCTGACCGGACTGCGTTCTTTGGAAAGCTCTCCGGAAGGGAAGTCCTCTATATTCTGAAAGAAGTGCCGGAAAATCCCATCATCACCACTGCCACCATAGGCAGTACCGCGCCCTTGTACTGTACTTCCCTGGGCAAGACCCTGTTGGCCTTTCTGCCACAGGAACAGACAAACGCACTCCTCTCCGGAATCAAGATGCAGCCCCGTACCCGATATACATTGAAAAGCCCGGAAGAGCTCTCCCGGGACCTTGATCAAATCCGCTTGCGCGGGTATGCACTGGATTTCCGTGAATATGAAGAACATATGGTCTGTGCCAGTGCGCCCATCTACCAGAGAAACGGATGTCTGGAAGGCGCCGTCAGCATCTCCGGCTTTTACCGCCCCGAGGACGACTATGAAGCAATCGGTCATCTCGTCCGCCAAAAGGCAGCAGAGATCTCGAGGCTCCTGGGATACCAGGGCGATGCATAGATAGCTGATAGCTAATCGCTGCCTGTTTGAAATTCATATCAAAAGTTTAAGCACCTTTGTTTGTTCTACTTAATAAAGGCGTTGCAGCAATTTCTTTTAAACGCCCTACATTTTTCATTCCGTATCATCAGCCGCCACCGTATGATTCGCATATGTGTCCCAGGTGGGCTCATAGCTTGCATCTGCCTGGTTTCCCCACATATCCCAGCCTTTTCTCACCCCTCTTGCGAAAAGTTCAATGCGGGGTCCCTGGCTGCAGGCTTCAATAATCGGAATAATTTCATCCGGCTTGCGACTGTGTTCTCTTTTGATGCTCCTGATTAAATTAACCTGCGAACGCGCCGGCTGCAACGTCCGGTTCGGAGAACTTTTTTTCTTAATTCCAAAAAGCAGAAGTTCTGTAACATTTCGGAAATAAAAACCAACCCCTCTGCCGTCTGGTCCTCCATCTTTTCTTACCTTTTCCCAGACAATATTTGCTTTGTAGTCAAATCCCCATGCATCCATTACAGCCAGCCCATCAGGAAGCAGCGCATTGGGAACCCATAAATATAACTGCGCTTTATCATCTGCAATACCTTCAACCGGTAATTTTTTTATTTCATTAATCGTCATCGTTTCATATCGTGTAAGCCTTTTATGCTCAGGCGCCACTTTACCTGTTCTGTTTTGAAACTGCCATGGCGGATCAGCATAAATCGTATTATATCTCTTCCCTTTGGTAAATATCTGTAAATTTTCTATCGTACTCGCCAAGTCTGCCATATCCTTCCACGCATTCCTTTCTTATTCCGATTGCCAAAATAGGACACCCACCATTACGGCGTGAATCCAGTCTGTAAGTCAATTTTCCCATCCATGTCGTACTTGCCCCATATTTTTTCATCAGAGCCTGACCATTGTCATCTTTTTCCCGTTTAAATATATCGTTTAGTTCCTCTGACCTTGTAACAATAACCCCCACATCAATCAGACCACAGTCAAAATAAGTTCTCATTGCCAGTAGATCTCTGTCAAATGTCTGGTCTTTGCTGTTCCATTCCAGATCAAATGCAACTCTGTTTTTCAAAAAATCAATATTATGTCCGTCAATGTAGCCTTTAATTGTCTCTGTTTCATAGGGCTCATCCGCAAAGCGTCCTCTTCTTTGGGCTGTCTGCCTTGGATATTTTTTTACAATCAAGTCGCCACTGATTCTTATCTCTCTCCATCCCAGGGGATACAAAACATCATCAAATTTCTTCGGGATAGGAGATTCATTGCCTCCTGCTTTTTTGATATCTGATAATGTAAGCCGCAGACGCCTGAGACATTCCTGCAATTCTCTCCATTCCGGCGAAAACGCATCATGAAGTATTTCCAAAGCATGTCCATAATTATGAAATTCAAATTTATCTATAATCTCTCTGTCAATATATTTTTCCAGCCCCAACTTGTCCTCCTGATCCCCTTTATTCATCTGGTACAATTTCCATGATATCATTCATCGTACATCCCAGTTCAACACATATTCTCGTAAGAATTTCAACACGGACATCTTCATTTCTCCCCAATTTTGCCATTGCATTTGTACTGATCCTTGCTTTCTCACAAAGCTGCGTTTTAGTCATTTTTTTATCAATAAGCAGCTTCCAGAGTTTGCTATAGCTGACAGTCATATGGAATCTCCCTCCATCCCGTTCCTTATATCGTATATACTATATCACAGTATACTCCCAGATTTCAAGATATTCTTGAAAACCTCAAGTGTTTTGAAGTAAGCCGAAAAGCTTTCTCCGGATACAAAAGAAGAGCCCTACCTTTTCAAAAGATTGGACTCTCTATTATATATCTTGTGAATATTTCGACTGAACTTCTACAGCACTACCCCATCTTTAAAGATCGAGATTTCCCGATATCCCATCTCTTCGGTCCGGGTCTTTTGTCCGCCCGCCACTTTGATTACCAGGTCGAGAAGTCTCCCCGCTGCGTCCTCAATGGATTCTCCGTCTGCCACCGGACCGGCGTCAAAATCAATCCAGCCTTTCTTCTTCTCCGCCAACTGACTGTTGGTTGCAATCTTCAGAGTTGGCGCCGGGGCTCCAAAAGGCGTTCCCCGTCCTGTTGTAAACAGAACCATATGCGCTCCTGCTGCCGTCATGGCAGTTGCCGACACCAGATCGTTCCCGGGGCCATAAAGCATATTCAATCCCTTCGTCACCACCTGGTCCCCATAACCGATCACATCCATGATGGGCGCCGTGCCGCCTTTTTGCACGCAGCCGCAGGATTTGTCCTCCAGTGTGGTGATACCGCCCTGACGGTTGCCGGGACTCGGATTGTCATAAACCACTTCATGATGGCTGATAAAATAATTTTTAAAACCGTTGATCATATCCACAGCCTTTTCAAAGACCGCCTCACTGGCGCACCGGTTCATGAGAAATCCTTCTGCCCCGAACATCTCCGGCACCTCAGTCAGAACCGTGGACCCCCCTCTGGCACTGATCATATCGCTGAATCTGCCAACTGTCGGATTGGCCGTAATGCCGGACAGTCCGTCAGAACCGCCGCATTTCATGCCGATGACCAGTTCGCTGACCGGAATTGGTTCCCTCACAAAAGAAGAAGCATAGGAAGCACATAATTTCAGCAGACGTTCCGCTTCGGCAAACTCATCCTCCACCTCCTGACAGGTGAGGAATTTCACCCGGTCTGCGTCATAATCACCCAGCTCTTCCAGGAACTGTTCATGGGTCAGATTCTCACAGCCAAGCCCTACTACCAGAACAGCTCCTGCATTGGGATGGCGCACCAGTGAAGCCAAGAGTTTTCTGGTCTGTGCGTGATCATGGCCGGTCTGACTGCAGCCGAAAGGATGAGGGAATGTATAAAGACCGTCAATAGTCCCCTGCACCAGAGACTGATTATCCCTGACAATCTTTTTCGCCACATCATTCACGCATCCCACCGTTGGGATCACCCAGATTTCGTTGCGGATCGCTGCACGGCCGTCTCTTCGCCGGTATCCCTGAAAGGTCTCCGGCTCCACCGGCTTTGGATAATGAAGCTCCGGTTCATACCGGTACTCCATCTCTCCCTCCAGATTGGTGACCATATTGTGCGTATGCACCCAGCTTCCCGCCTCCACCTCTCTGGTAACATGACCTATTGGAAATCCATATTTGATGACATGATCTCCATTTTTAATGGAAGTAACCGCAACCTTATGTCCCTGAGGAATCTCCTCCTGAGCCTCCACAATCCGGCCGCCTGCCTCAATCTGTTCTCCCTTTGCAATCGGATGAAGTGCCACCGCCACATTGTCAACTGCTGTGATCTGAATTGTCTTCATAAGCTTTACAGGCAGCTCTGGTATGCTGCTCTTGCTCCTTCCGTCCGTATCTTCTTCAGGCCGGCGATTACTGCAGCTTCCAGTCCATCAATGGCCGTCAGATCCTGATCCCACATACGGGTGTCTGTCAGCACCGCATGAACCAGCGCTCCCTCGCTGTCTCCCTTATGGGACTCATAAAACTCCAGCACCCAGCGGTCATCGCTGACCGTATACTCATTGCCTGCCGGGCGTCTGCAGACCAGCCCTGCATCCGTAAGCCCCTGAATGTCGTTGCTGTAAAATGCAATATATGCAGCCAGAGACATGGTCAGGCAGGCCGGAAGCTCTTTCCTTTCCTCGATATATCCCAGGAAGGACGGCATATTGCGGGCCTTCCATTTTGAAGTGGAATTCAGAGAAATGCTCATAAGTTCATGGTTCACAAAAGGATTATTAAAACGGTCCTCTACGGCAGCAGCAAACTGCATCAGGTCATTCTTATCAAGCGGAAGTGTAGGAATCACCTCTTCATAGAGCATCTTGTTCATGAAACCTTTCATCACTTCATCATTCATGCAGTCACGTACAATATTCTCTCCTGCCAGATAGGCCCCCAGCACAAACCCGGTATGTGCACCGTTTAAGATCCGGACTTTCCGCTTTTTATACGGACTCATATCCGGTGTTACAAATACTTTGTCCTCAAGTCCTGCTTTCCGGAACGGAAGCACATCATTCAGCTTTTCATCCCCCTCGATGACCCACACGCCAAATACTTCTCCTACATCCAGGAGCGGATCTTCATAGCCATGTTTTGTTTCCAACTCTGCCACTTCCCTGGGATCACGGATTCTTCCCGGCACAATCCGGTCTACCAGCGAACCGCAGAAGGTACATTCTTCATTGACATAAGTGCAAAAGTCGTTCTCCAGGCCCCACTGATCAATATACTGGTTCACACATTTCAGCAGCTCTTTTCCGTTGTTGTCAATAAGTTCACAGGCAAGCATAATAATACCTGGTTTTCCCGCCTGGTAACGATGATAGAGCACCTGGGTCAGTTTTGCAGGGAAGCTGGCCGGAGGAAGGTCATCTTTCTTGCAGGATGGATCATAGACAATACCTGCCTCCGTCGTATTGGATACAATGATCTCCAGATCATCGCTGGCCGCCACCTCCATCATGGCCTTATAATCATCTGCTTCATATGGATTCAGACAGCGGCTGACGCTGGAGATTACCCTCCTGTCATCCACCTTCTGTCCTTTTTCACTGCCCCTCAGGTACAGTGTGTAGAGCCCTTCCTGATCGTTGATCATCTCTGCAAGGCCACCGCCGATGGGCTGAACCAGCACACATTTTCCGTTCCAGTCCGCCTTCTCATTGGCCAGATCAAACCAGTAGTCTACAAACGCGCGGAGGAAATTGCCTTCGCCGAACTGAAGAACTTTTTCAGGTGCTTTTTTCAGTATGTAACCTTTATATCCTGACTTTTCCAGGACATCATAATTTAAACGTTCCATGATATTGTCCTCTCCGTTTTTATTCTGCTTCTTTGTCACCACAGATTTCCATTGTCATCAAAGGGCAGGTACGCAGGCTCCGACTCTATTGTCAGATTCGGGTTTGCTTCTGCCTCCTCCAGATATGATTCTGACAGCATAATATGCTCCAGATGGAGACTGTTGGGAATCCGTACCACCTTTGGATGATGCTTATCAATCTCATTGCAGCTCTTAATGCATACCTGTATGGCCTCCTTATCGCTTTCCATCACAATGGGGATTCGCACGCCTCCAAGGACCGTACAGGTGATCGCGTTGGGATACATGGATGCCAGATCCAGCTGATCGAACACACGTTTTGTTGTGGCGCTGGAATATCCCAGTCCGATTCCGTTACCATGAGTCTCCGGGCTCAGGTCCAGAACCACCACCCGCTGAGCATCAATCCCCCCGGTGGCATAAGGCGTACAGAATGTACCGGTAATATTAGGATCCATTCCGTCTCCACTGAAATTTTTCCCAATCTGATCCACGATCAACACATCACAGGAATCCACCAGAATCCGCGGCATATAGCTGAAAGCCTCTTTCAAAAGATCCGGCTCCAGTGCTTCGATCTCCTCCGCTGCCACTGCTGTTATCCTGCAAGTTTCATCAAATGCATTTTCAATCGTGGGCACTGCAAACAAAATGGGGGCATTTTTGATGATACATTTCCCGAACAGCGGTACATTTTTCGCCATATTTTTAAACCCGGCCTCATGACACACTTCTGCGCCGTACTGCTTGCCGAGACCAATGGCCATCATCTTCATCATCCCGCTCTCATAGGGTCCTCGAAACGCCGTATGCGGTTTGATTCTGCAACCCAGGATAATGCCGTCCGCTTCTGCGGCATTTTTGTCAATATAGACATCTCCGCTTTCTTCATTGACGCCGATCTTCTTCACTTCCATAGAAGAGATAATTGGACATCCAACATACGCTTCTGTGATCCCATATCCTTCCAGAATTGCTTTCTGGCCTTCTGCCGTCGCTCCTCCATGGCTTCCCATGGCAGGGACAATAAACGGAAACGCACCTCTTGACTTGACAAAGTCCGCAATACATTTCGTAGTCAGCGCCACATTGGCAATTCCACGGGAGCCTGCCGTAATCGCAACCCGCATCCCCGGTTGTACACGGGAGGCGAATTTCTCTTCGCTCAGCAGATCCTTTATCAACCCCGGAATCGCATCTGCTTCAATTCTGGGCCGTGGAAATGTCTGCCTTACCTGAAACATCTTAGGAACATACGTGTCTTTCACCATATCGGCCACAAATGGTCTCTCTCTCATGATACACTATCCTTTCTTTCACAAACTGTCAGTACACCAGATCCACCAGGAACGTGGTGAGCGGCGGACAATAAGTAAGTACCAGCATATCGATAGTAAACAGAATATAAAACGGAATTGCTTCCCTGATAAATTCCTTTGTCCGGCACCCGGTCACACCACAGGTGACAAACATCAGCGTGCCCATAGGCGGTGTAAAGGCTCCAATCGTACAGTTGAAGATATATACCATTGCAAAATGAATCGGATCGATGCCAAAAGCAACTGCAACCGGATGAAGCAGCGGAGCCAGCACGATCATGGAAGCATTTCCTTCAATAAACATACCTACAATAATCAGGAAAATATTGCAAATGATCAGGAATATGAATTTGTTGGAGATGGCAGAGGTCATCCATGCTGCCAACGTCTGCGGGATCTGCTCCTTGGTCAGTATCCAGGAGAAGCAGGACGCCGCCGCAACAATCAGCATAATAGAAGAGGTCGTTGTAACAGTCTCCTTACAACCTTTAAAGAAATCCGACAGTTTCATCTCATGGTACAGAATTCCCAAAAGCAGAGAATATACAATCGCAATGGTTCCGGCCTCTGTAGCGGTAAAGATACCAATCCGAACACCACCGATTATAATAATCGGGAGCAACATGGGAAGAATTGCCGGCTTAATTGCCGTCCATTTCTCCGATACCGGAATTTTCGTTGTACGGTGGGGCAGATATCCGCGTTTTTTTGACAGGAAATGTGTGAAAATCATAAGCGTAATGCTTAATACCAGTCCCGGTCCGATACCTGCTACAAACAGTTTTCCTACAGAAATATTAGTGATACATGCATAAATGATCAGTCCGGTCCCGGGTGGAATCAATGGCACCACCATGCCGGAGGCAGCCGTGATCACTGTGGAAAAAGGTTTGGAATATCCTTCTGCTTCCATAGACGGAACCAGCATCTTACATTCCATGGCAGCATCAGCCAGAGAGGAACCGGACAGGCCGCCCATCAGCGTGGAAAGAAGGATATTGACCTGCGCCAGACCGCCCGGCATACGGGAAGTCAGTACATTACAGCACTCCATAATCCTGCGGGTAACCCCTGTATAGTTCATGAATACTCCCGCCATAACGAAGAAAGGAATCGCCAGAAGAGACAACCCCTGAGCGCCTGCCAATGTCTGCTGTGCAAATACTGTCGCATTGATTGTGGGATTGCCGAGAAAATAAATAGCAGACGCTGAAAGTACGGAGATAAATACCGGCACTTTCAGGAATAAAAGTACCAACAGCGCAATGGCTGCAACTATAATCATGGAATTCATTCTTTTTCTCTCGCCTCCTTAAATTCTTCTTCTGAGATCGCCTCAATGACTTCCTTTTCCGAATAATGGAAGAAATTAACCAGAATATAGTTAAAGATCTGCCATACACAGGATACAGGCGCCACACAGTAGATCATAATATAAGAAAGATGAAGAACTGCCGTCGTTCTTCCGGTAGATGCAAACACATTGATATATGCAATGCAGTTTTTAGCCAGGAAGAAGAGCGTCACAATTGAAACAATTAATATAAATACATCCAGAATCTTGCGGATCACTGCCGGGAACATCTCATAAAAAATCTCAATAGCCGCGTGATTTGCCGTACGGAAAGCCGCCCCCGCCGCACCAAAGATCACCCAGATGATCAAAGCTGCCTGCACCTCTTCAATCCATCCAAATGGACGTCCGACCAGATATCTGGCAATTACTCCGGAGAACGTCAGTCCCACCAGCAGAACCATTGCCGCAGATGCGATTACCACATCCAGATTCAGAAGCATGACCTTCCAGTTCATTTTTTTATCCATATATACCTCCATAACTTTAACCGCTTTTAATGCCTGTCAGAATACGCAAATAAAAATCTGCCCGGTCAGCAAAGGGCAGAAGGACAAGCCTTCTGCCCCCATGGCAATCACAACCCGATCAGGCTATTTCGCTTACTGTTTTCCGGCTGCTTTCACAGTCTCATACAGTCCCTCGCTCCATCCCAGGTTTGCGGTATCATTCTGATAGAAATACTGACCTGCTTCAATCCACTCAGCTCTCTGCTCATCCGTCAGTTCTGTTACAGTAACGCCTGCCTCATCCAGAATCTTCAGAGCTTCCTCTGTCGCATCATCCTGAAGCTCGTTATTATACAAACCTGCTTCATCTGCACATTCGCTTAAAATCTGCTGCTGCTCCGGAGTCAGTGACTGATAGAAGGAATCTCCGCACACCCACATGGAAGTTGCCAGGATATGTCCATCACGCACTACATATTTTGCCACTTCATGGAAGGAACGGTTTGCCAGAGACACAACCGGATTCTCCACTGCGTCAATGGTTCCAGCCTGTAATGCCTGATATACATCGCCCATATCCATACCTACAGAAGCTGCACCCAGATCGTTGAAAGAAGTGATCGACAGGTCATTGGAAGACACACGAAGCTTCATTCCTTTCAGGTCCGCCGGAGTGGTCACCGGTTTGATGGACATGATATCACGGGAACCATAGATCCAGTTGGAAGACAGCACACGCAGCCCGCCTTTCTCTGCAAGCTGGTCGCAAAGCCCTGCATACCAGTCAGAATCAATAACTGCCCACTCTTCTTCCCATGTATCAAACATAAACGGCGCATAGAAGATACCAAAATCCGGCACTCCATAATCCGCAAGAAATGCGCCGTCTGCAACGGTAATTACATTCTCTCCCATGATCATCTGGTCGATCAGGTCCGTCTTCTTTCCAAGTGCAGAGTTCGGGAACAGCTCCAGAACAATGCTTCCGCCGGATTTTTCTTCCACCAGCGCTTTCCATTTCTCAACTGCTTTTGCCGCAGGTTCTGTTGTTGCATTCTCATATCCTACATTAATGGTAACGACATCTCCGGAAGCTGCCGCCGGTGTCTCGGAGGTTTCGCCTTCTTCAGCAGTATCTGTTTCCGCTTCCGTTTCTGCTCCGTCTGCAGGTGTCGTTGTCTCTGCAGGTTCCGGTGTGGAAGAACCACATGCCGCCAGTGACAGTGCCATGGTCATCGCCATAGCCAGTGCAATTGCTTTTTTCATTTTTTTCCTCTCCTTAAAATAAATTGTTTTATTATTGCTGTCTTCTCAGACAGTACAATACAGTGTCGCCCAATGGTCCGTTCAGTTGATATCCGTAAAATCAATGCCCACTTTCAACATGCTTCCGCCTTTTGTGCTGAAATCTTCGAATGCCTGTGCAGCATCCTGAAAACGGTACACATTAGTAATGATCTTTTCCAGATCCACCTTTCCTTCTTTAACCAGGTCAATGAGTTCCAGAAAATCCTTCTTCAGAGCATTCCGGCTGCCGAATACATCCAGTTCCTTCTTCTGAAGCAAAGTAAAGTTAAAGTCCAGATTCTGCTTGCCTACGCCGATCAACACTACCTTGCCGCCGAAAGCCGCACAGTCAACGCAAGACTGGAAGGTAGCCGGCAGACCCACTGCCTCGATACAGACATCGAATCCACTGCCCAATATATTTCCTCCCACTTCTGTGCTGCCCGTAATCTTCCTCACGGCAGCCTCCAGGCTCTCCGGCCCTTCATTCAGAACAGTTCCAGCAAACCCGAACATCTCTTTGCTGCGCTCTAACTTCTCTTTTGCTTGGGGAACATCGCACAGATAAACTTCTCCTCCCAGAGCCTTCGCTGCGTTGGCTGCCAGTACACCGATAGTTCCCCCACCGATTACCAGTACTTTATCGCCAGGTTTGATACCTGCACGCTGTACACCGTGATAACTGATACAGAAAGGTTCAATGGCCGCCAATACTTTTGGCGACAACCCTTTTCCATCATAGATTCTCTCCACCGGCATGGTAATATACTCACAAAATGCCCCGTCTCTCTGGCACCCCATGGTCTGATTGTCCATGCAGGCATTTACGATGCCTCTCTCACAGCTGTAGCAATGTCCACAGTTAAAGTATGGATTGCAGGTGACCACCATTCCCGGCCTCAATCCCTGATCATTTTCATCAATCTCTATAATCTCAGCTGCAAATTCATGTCCTGGGATCCGCGGATAATCAAAATATGCAAATGTTCCTCTGTACGAACCCAGATCACTTCCGCAGATACCACCATAAAGAACTTTTAAAAGCGCTTCTCCACTTCTTCGCTTCGGCATCTCGATCTCACGGATCACGACCTTGCCTGGTTCCTCTATGTAGATCGCTTTCATCCCAAACCAACCTCCTCAAATTTATGTTTTTGTTGGATATAACGTTGTATACATCTTATTCTGATACTAAACTATATCTATGCACTTTGTCAATTACTTTTCTTTCGATTTTGTAATTTCTGCTATATTCAACAATTTTCTTTGATTTTTTTATGCATTATGCCAGTCTTTTAACCATATAGCCTCTAATTATATACTTGAACGCCTTCTATAAATTGGATGCCTGCAGGCGTTGCAACCAACAATTATTCAAAAGAGACTGTCGAATAATAATCATGTATATTTTGCACAAAAAAACACATGATTGAACTACTTGCGAAACTTACCATGGAATGTTAGAATAAATTAGCAGAGGATTCCTGCTATACACAGAAGAAAATACAAGCGCAAACGGTATGACTTCCCCTGTCAGAAACTCAGAAGGAACACACATTCATGGAACAATCGACTAAGAACCAACCCCGGAAACAATACGCATACGATTTTATCAAAAAAAGGATTCTGTCTTGCGAATACGCTCCAGGCCTTCATCTGAATGAACAGCAGCTCTGCGAGGCTATGGGTGGAATCAGCCGCACTCCGGTCCGGGATGCCGTAAGCCGCCTCGAACAGGAAGGACTTCTGGACATCCTTCCCAAGAAAGGAATCCTTGTATCTGAACTCCGCTTTGGTGACATCAACCGGATCTTTGAAGTCCGGATGCTGCTGGAGCCATACGTGCTGCGTCGTTATGGAAATAATCTGGACACAGATCAGCTGCGGTATTTTGCCCAGATCATGTCTGATCATACAAAAATCCCTTTTGATTCTTTTTACGATCTGGATGATCAGTTCCACAATTTTGTTATGAGTGCCATGCATAATCAATATTTAATTGATGCATATCAAAATATCAGCAATTTAAACCAGCGGCTGAGAATGCTGTCCGGAACCCTTGTGGAAAATCGCCTGGCAGATACTTTTACTGAACACCGCGCAATTATCCGCGCCTGCCAGCAGCAGAACTGGGAGCTGGCTGCAGAAGCCATGACACAGCATTTGGAGGCGTCCCGGATATCTACATTTCAGATGATCGCAGAAAATGAAGATGGATTTTAACCTGCGCAGAGATATGAAGTCGGAAAACAGAGGCAATACGCTGCTCCCGGGCAGAATCGCCTCTGTTTTTATGTTTCTGTCTTTTGTCTTTTCTTTTTTCGTACTTTCTATTGACAAATTCCATAATCATGTTATGATAAATATAAATTCGAAATTGCGAATTTTATTCGTATATGCGAACTAAATAAAAAGGAGAACGACTATGAATCTGAATCTGAAACCGGCAGGTGAATGCACATTTGACGCAGTATCTCTCGGCGAAGTTATGCTCCGCCTGGATCCCGGTGAAGGGCGTATCCGTACAGCAAGACAGTTTCGTGCCTGGGAAGGCGGCGGAGAGTACAATGTGGTCCGGGGCCTGCGCAGGTGTTTCGGTATGCATACTGCTGTCATCACCGCATTTGCAGATAATGAAATCGGTATGCTGATGGAAGACTTTATTCTTCAGGGCGGAGTTGACACTTCCCTGATCAAATGGATGAAGACTGACGGAATCGGCAGAATATGCAGAAATGGCATTAACTTTACTGAGAGAGGATTTGGTATCCGCGGAGCTGTAGGGTGCTCCGACCGTGCCAACACTGCCATCTCTAAAGCAACGCCGGAAGATTTTGACTTTGAACACATCTTCGGAGAGCTTGGCGTGCGCTGGCTTCACACAGGTGGAATCTATGCTGCATTGTCTGAGCAGGCATGTGAGACGGTCCTTGCAGCTATTAAAACTGCGAAAAAATATGGAACCATCGTATCCTATGACCTGAACTACAGACCCTCCATGTGGAGCGCTATCGGCGGACAAGAAAAGGCGCAGCAGGTCAACAAAGAAATCGCACAATATGTAGATGTCATGATTGGCAATGAGGAAGACTTTACTGCGTGTCTCGGTTTCCAGATCGAGGGGAATGACGCTAATCTAAAGACGCTTAATATTGACGGATACAAGAAAATGATCAATGAGGCAGTAAAAACTTATCCAAATTTTAAAGCAGTTGCCACCACACTTCGGGAGGTAAAGACCGCCACAGTCAATGACTGGAGCGCACTTTGCTGGGCAGGTGGAGAGATCTACAAAGCAAAAGATTATAAAGGCCTGGAGATCATGGATCGAGTAGGTGGAGGCGACTCCTTTGCATCCGGACTGATCTATGGTCTGATAACCACCGGCGACGCTGAGACAGCCGTCAATTATGGTGCGGCACATGGCGCTCTTGCCATGACTACCCCGGGCGACACAACCATGGCAGTAAAGAAAGAAGTAGAAGCAATAATGGGCGGTGCAGGCGCCAGGGTCCAGAGATAACCCTGCCTGCAGCAGCAAATCCCGGATGCGGGACACAAGAAAAAGGAGAAAATCATGAACGAAGTTTTACAGAGAATGCATGAAATTGGTATCATCCCTGTTGTTGTATTAAACGATGCAAAGGATGCAGAACCCCTTGGAAAAGCCCTCCTGGAAGGCGGACTGCCCTGTGCAGAAGTTACATTCCGTACAGCTGCCGCTGAAGAGTCCATCCGTATTATGTCCGAGAAATTTCCAGATCTTCTGGTGGGCGCCGGCACCATTCTGACTACCGAACAGGTTGACCGCGCAGTAGCAGCAGGAGCCAGATTCATTGTAAGCCCCGGATTGAACCCGAAAGTTGTACAGTACTGTATAGATAAAAATGTTCCCATTACTCCTGGCGTCGTCACCCCTGGCGAGATTGAAAAGGCAATTGAATTTGGCCTTGAAGTAGTCAAGTTTTTCCCGGCGGAACCCTCGGGCGGACTTCCCATGATCAATGCAGTTGGCGCCGCTTATACTACGATGAAATTCATGCCCACAGGCGGTATCAGCGCCAAAAACGTGACTGATTATCTAAAATCCAGCAAGATCCATGCCTGCGGCGGAAGCTGGATGGTAAAAGGAGATTTAATCTCCGCCGGCGATTTTGACAAGATCAAAGAGCTCTGCCAGGAAGCCGCTCAGATTGTCAAAGAAGTCAGAAAATGATATTTTGCCAGATTTCCGGCAGCAGCCCATACAGCCGAAAGACAACAGGGCTGCTGCAATTTCTCCTGGTTTTATAAAGGGATTGCTGCAAAATGTGCTCCTGTCTGCGTACCCTCCGTGGACAAGAGGACACTCAGCAATGTTGTATAATGTCTGCAGACAGAGATGCACTTTGCAGCCCTCCCTACTTCTTTGTGTTCTCGAACGATAAAATATTCAAACTGACACCTGAGTCATATTTTTCCGCCCACATCCAACTGATGCATATTTTCGAAACAGACAGCAGGCGCTGCTTCATACAAATCCCCACATATAACAACTGAACTTGAAATGCAAAAACAAATTCTATATAATAAAAATATCAGAACTATATCTATTTGAAAAAGGCGACAAAATAAGGAGACCTGACCATGAATGCAGATATTTTATCCTTTTTTGATCAACACATGAATGCACTTCCACTATATGAAGCCTTTGAACAAAAAGTAATAGAAGATATTGAAAACATACGAATCAAAGTCCAGAAAAGCCAGATTTCTTTTTACAGCCGGCACCTTTTTGCCTGCGTCTCTTTTGCCCGGGTCTGTAAAAAGAAGGATTGTCCGGCAGTCTGGATCGTGTTGACTCTTGGTCTGGATCACCGGCTTGACTCTCCCCGGATTGAGGTCGCCACA
Organism: uncultured Lachnospiraceae bacterium; assembly: GCA_910579225.1. Taxonomy (GTDB): domain Bacteria; phylum Bacillota; class Clostridia; order Lachnospirales; family Lachnospiraceae; genus Hominiventricola. Next base: position 85,150 of record CAJTTI010000004.1, read on the forward strand.
GAACCTTACCCCGGGCGCTGGACCCACCATCTGCTTATCTCTGACCCGAATGAAATTGATGAAGAGCTGCTTTCATGGATCAAAGAGGCAGCAGCATTTTCCCACAGAAAATAATTCCGGAAAACAGGAGGAAATGATGACGAACGAAAAAGTCTATGCCATGAGTTTTGCAAAAGTCTATCCACTGCTGGTTGCCAAAGCAAATAAAAAAGGCCGGACCCGGGATGAGGTGGATCAGGTTATCTGCTGGCTGACCGGCTACACGGCAGAAGATATCAAAAATGCGGCCGAAGGCAGTGTATCCTATGGTGATTTCTTCCGAAACGCACCAGCGCCGAATCCCAACCGGAAACTGATCAGGGGCGTGGTCTGCGGCATACGTGTGGAAAACGTGGAAGAACCGCTCATGCAGGAGATCCGTTATCTGGATAAACTGGTGGACGAACTGGCCAAGGGAAAATCCATGGATAAGATCCTGCGCAGACCGGCAGACACCTAAAACAATATCCATTTAAAAAGAATGAATGGAAACAGAAAGATCAGCCTGTGCGTCAAAGCACCTAAAACAACATCCACTTAAAGATTATAAAATAAAAAAAGGAGATCGATGATGTTAAAAGAGAAAAAGATCCTGCCGCCCCCGTGGATCGCTTATCCAAAGATCGAACGATATTCCATCGGCTGGCGAATGGGCTACGGCGAGGACTATATCTGCAGATGGGGTTCATGGTTCGACGCCCTCACAGAGGAAGAACAGAAAACCTATCAGGAGCTTTTCCCGGAACCTTTGACCTGGAAAGGATACTGGGAGGAAGAAGATGAATGCAGTTATTTTGAAAGAAACGACTATGTGATTGAGCTCTGGAATGAGACAGGAACGCCAAAATATTTTGTCGAACAGCTCCGAAAAGACTACGCGGCAGGAAAAAAGTTCCGCTACACCATGTTCTGGAAACCGGAGCCTTCCCCGGACGGACAACTCACGGAAAGCTGCCTGGGACAATGGTGGAAATCTGATTTCTGGTTCATCTCTCACACATACTGCTGCATGGAGCAGTTTATGATGGCCAATAAAGCCGAATTATTCGGAGACAAAGAGATCCTCAGCCAGATCCTTGCATGTGAAGACCCGAAAACCATCAAGGCACTGGGGCGAAAGGTAAGAAACTTCGAGGAAACCGTCTGGAACAAGGTGAAATACTCCATTGTCCTGAACGGCAATTTCCTGAAATTCACCCAGAACCCTGCGCTCCGGGAATATCTTCTGTCCACCGGTGATGATATCCTCGTAGAAGCCAGTCCGCTAGACGCGGTCTGGGGAATCCGGATGGGCAAAACCAACGAGCATGCCCAGGAGCCGCTGAAATGGAAAGGTCAGAATCTTCTTGGCTTTGCTCTGATGGAAGTACGCGACGAGATCCGCCGGGTATGGAAGAACGCGGCACTGTGCGAGGTCGTGGATCAAAAAGATTGAACAATCGCGTCTTGCAGAAGCAGCCCTGCAGATCACTCTGCAAGGCTGCTTCTATAATATATAAACTTTTAGGAAGAGCTTAGTCCATATGAGATCCGCCGTTGATGTCGATCTCCTCGCCTGTTATATAGGAAGCTTCTCTGGAAGCCAGGAACAGGATCGCGTTGGCAACCTCCTGGGTCTCGCCCGGGCGTCCCATGGGAATACCGTCGATGACTTTGTCGGCATCTGCCTTCGGAAGGGATTTCCAGATCTCGGTATTAATCAGACCCGGGCACACGCTGTTGATGGTGATGCCTTCTGCAGAGATCTCTCTGGACAGATTTTTGGAAAATGCCAGCACTGCCGCCTTGGAAGCCGAGTAGTGCGCTCCGCCGAAGACGCCTCCGCCTCTTTTGCCGGATACAGAGGACAGGTTCACGATCCTTCCATATTTTGCCGCACGCATGGGCTTCATGCAGGCCTGGGTGCAGAGGAACAGACCGAACATATTCACTTCAAAGATTCTTCTCATATCCTCCAGCTTCATATCTTCCACGGTCACTTTCTGAGAGATGCCGGCATTGTTCACCAGTACGTCAATGCGGCCGTATTTCTCCATGATGGTGTCCACCATCTGCTGTACGGACTCGGGAGAAGTCACATTGATGGTTACCCCCATGGCCTCTCCGCCCTCTCCCTCGATCACTGCAACAGTATCTTTGATTCCTTCCTCATTCATATCTGCGATGACCACCACAGCCCCCTGCTTTGCAAACGTGCGGGCGATGGTCCTGCCGATTCCTTTGGGAGAGCCGCTCCCTGTTACGATGACTACCTGATCATGAAATTCAAACATGTTCTTATCCTCCATTCAAGTTCTGTTTCTGCCCTGGACAATGCTTTCGGTTCCGGAAGAACTTCCAGCAGATTTTCCATCCTGCATTCCTTTTATTCCCTGTTTTTGGCTTCCAATATTAATCCACACAACATACTATGTATAAGATAGGATGTTATAGGCTCGATTTTGCCCTGTATTCAGACATCTGAAACTTCTGCACAATCCTATTTGCAGACAGCCGACGGTTTCTGCCAGGACGCTTTTACGGTCAGACGACTGTATCTACCTGACCAGCTCCTCCGCCAGCTCCACGATATGCTCTGCCGTGATGCCGTTCATCTCCAGCAGTCTCTTATAGGGCGCCGACTGTCCGAACTGATCCTGAATACCGACTCTTCTCACTACGGCCTTGCCGGTCTCTGCCACCACGTCACTGACTGCGCTGCCCAGGCCGTTCAGGATGTTGTGATCTTCCACGGTGATGATCTTTCCGATCTCATTTATACATGCCATGACTGCCTCTTTATCCAGCGGCTTAATCGTATGCATATCCAGCACTCTCGCCTGGATGCCTTTTTCCTCCAGCATCTTCGCCGCCTTCAGCGCGATGCAGACCGTATCTCCGTTGGCGATCACTGCCACGTCCTTCCCTTCCCGAAGGAGATTTGCCTTTCCGATCTCGAACTCTGTGTTCTCATCATAGATAACCGGAACTGCATCTCTCGTAAACCGGAGATAGCAGGGACCATACATCTCGGCTGCCTTTGCCACCAGCTTCTTTGCGGAGTAATAATCCGCCGGCATGATGACTGTCATATTCGGAAGGGTACGCAGCACGCCCAGGTCCTCGATACACTGATGGCTGGCGCCGTCGTTGGCCGGCGTCACACCGCCGTGGGAGCAGGCGATCTTCACGTTCAGGTTGGGATAGCAGATCTCCTGGCGGATCATCTCACACATCCGAAGGGAACCAAACACCGCGTAGGTAACTACGAAGGGAGTCTTTCCGCAGGTTGCCATACCTGCTGCCACACCTGCCGCATTCTGTTCTGCGATGCCCACATTGAAATACTGCTCCGGAAGCTCTGCGCGGAACTGACCGGTCTTGCAGGATTTTCCGATATCCACGTCCACCACATAGATCTTATTGTCTCTTTTTCCAAGCTCTACGATCTCTTCGCCAAATCCGTCTCTGGTTGCTTTTTTTACTTCGCTCATTTTATATTCTCCTGTTTTCCATGATTTTATTGTTTGTTGTCATGTTCCTGTTTTTCAAACCATATCCTCTCTTCCACGTCCCGAAATCATTCCGGAGCCACTTCTATAAAGGAGTTTTTCCCACGCAGCGCCCAATCCGGACTGGGCCCTGATCTAAAAAGAAATTCGTTTCATGACCGGATGTTCTGATCAGGCTGTATGCAGCTCTTACGCCAGCGCCGCCAGCTGTTCATCCAGCTCCTTCATCGCCTGTGCGTACTGCTCGTCGTTGGGTGCCACTCCATGCCAGCCGCACTGATTTTCCATAAAGGACACGCCCTTTCCTTTCACGGTATGTGCAAAGATACATTTGGGTTTTCCGTTTCTGGATACCCTTGCCTTATCCAGCACCGCCAGAATCTCTTCCATATTGTGTCCGTCCACGTCGAAGGTCTCGAATCCGAACGCTTCGAATTTCTTTCCAAGGTTGATGTTGGGCATGACCTCGTCCGTCGTTCCGTCCAGCTGCAGATTGTTGTTGTCCACAAATACGACCAGATTATCCAGTTGATACTTGTTTGCCGTCTGAGCCGCTTCCCAGATTTCGCCCTCCTGGCATTCGCCGTCTCCCAGCACCACAAACACCCGATAGTCCTTCCTGTCGGCCTTTGCCGCAATGCCCATGCCGACACCGCAGGCAAAACCCTGTCCCAGAGAACCGGTGGAAATGTCGATTCCCGGACATTTCTTCATATCCGGATGTCCCTGAAGGATGGAGCCCTCCTGACGAAGCGTATCCAGCACTGCTTCATCAAAAAAGCCTCTGGTGGCCAGCGCCGCATACTGGATCGGGCATACATGGCCTTTGGAGAGGACAAAACGGTCCCGGTCTTCCCATTTGGGGTTCTTCGGATCCAGGTTCATCTCCCGGAAATAAAGAGCCGTCACAAAGTCTGCCGCTGACAAAGATCCACCTGGATGCCCGGACTGGGCCTTATGAATCATGCTGATAACTTTTTTCTTCAGTTCGATACACTGTTTCTGTAAATCTTTTACACTTGCTTCTTTCATTATGATTTCACCTCTTATTGAAAATTTTGCATCCGTTTTTTCGTATCCTCAAAATGATCCGAATACCTTGTAGGCAGATGCTCTTTTTAGTTTCTTTTTTATTTCCGTTTTGCGTCTGAACAATCCCTTCCATGCCCGCCGCTGCCCAAAGATCACAGGCCGTGATCAAATGCAAGCACTTCCGTACAGAGTCTGCAGCGCTGTTTTTTGCAGGGAAGAGATTCTGCTCTGTCTTTTATACAAAGGCCAGGGATACCGCCGGCACATAAGTAACGATTAACAGTATGGCAATGGAAGCGATTAAAAGCGGCACCACTGCTTTGGAGATTTCTTTCAGGTTCACATCCGCCACACCACAGGCCACATACAGGTTGACGCCCACCGGCGGAGTGAAAAGTCCGATGGCCAGATTCACGATCATGACCACGCCCAGATGCACCAGATCGATGCCCAGGGCATTTGCCACCGGCACGAACAGCGGAGTGAAGATGTACAGCGCCGACGTGGAATCCAGGAAGCAGCCCGCGATCAGAAGGATAATGTTGACAATGATGAAGAAAATGATCGTGCTTCCTCCCGTCACCTGCTGCAGTGCCGTGCTGATCGCCACATCCAGTCTTGCCCGGGTCAGTACATAGGCGAACAGGCTGGCCGCCGCCGTGATAAACATAACGGTCGCCGTGGTGGACACCGAATCCAGAAGGAGGGTATAAAGCTCCTGTACCCGGATCTGCTTATAGATGAAGATCCCTACGAACAGTCCGTAGATGACGGACACAGCCGCCGCCTCTGTTGGGGTAAAGATCCCTCCGTAGATGCCTCCCAGGATGATGACCGGCATCAGAAGTCCCCAGAAAGCATCCTTGAATGCATCCCAGCGTTCCTTTCCGGATGCTTTGGGCAACGTCTCCAGCTTACTTTTGCTTCCCACCAGAAGCGCCGTAACCATCAGCCCCAGGCCCATCAGAAGTCCCGGAAGGACTCCGGCCAGGAACAGGGTTCCGATGGAGGCGTCCGCAATGGACCCGTACACCACAAAGGTGATGGAGGGCGGGATGACCACTCCGATGGCTCCCGAAGCGCCCATGAGCGCCGCTGCAAAAGCCGGCTTGTATCCTGCCTTGATCATGGCCGGGATCATGATGAGTCCCAGCGCCGCCACCGTCGCCGGACCGGAGCCGGAGATGGCGGCAAAGAAGCAGGAGACAATGACGCACACAATGGCAAGACCGCCCTTTAAATGTCCCACACAGACCTCCGCCAGCCGGATCAGCTTTCCGGAGATGCCTGCCTTTTCCATGATGTTCCCGGCGAGGATGAAAAACGGAATCGCCAGGAGTACGAATTTACTTGTGGAAGAGGACACCAGCCTTGGCAGACTGCTCATGATGGTATCCAGCGGCCTTCCTGCTCCCTGGACGATCATGGCCAGCACACTGGACGCCCCCAGACAGACTGCAATCGGCGCCCCAATCAGCAGCAGAACCGCAAATACAAGAAACAATACAGCTGCAACCATCAGTTTTCTCCCCCTTTCTCACCGGTTCCCCGGATCTCTTCTGCCAGTACCTGCACGAACCGGACCGTGGCGAACAGCGCCCCGATAGGTACGAAGGAACCGAAGATCCATTCCGGCCACTGCATGTTGGCAGTCACCTGATGAAGCTGCCTCTGGCTTAAGACCATCTGAATGCCGTAGTAAAAAATCGCTCCGGTAAATGCCACGGCAAACACATAGCCAATGATATGTAAGATCCTGCGAACTCCGGGATTTACCACGTCCGTCAGGATGGTCAGACCCAGATGCGCTCTTCTTCTGGCTGCGATGGCGGTGCCCAGCAGACTCAAAAGTACGAACAGGTACGTTGTAATCTCTTCCGAAAAGGAGAAGGAAGCGCTGAACACATATCTGGCTACCACATTGGCAAATGCCAGAATTGTCATGACCGACAGGCAGACAGCCGCCACAATCTCCTCTATTCTGTCTAATATCCGCATGTATTACCCCTTTCTGCATGCTCTGCTAGTCGATCTGGAAAGCCGTGCACGCCTCTTCTCCGTATTTTGTCATAAATTTTTCCCGGACCGGCTGTACGGCTTCCTTGAATACTTCCAGTTCTTCCGGCGTCAGTTCTGTCACAGTCATACCGCCGTCCCGGAATTTCTGTACGATCTCGGCCTCCTCCTGCTCCACCTGATCTCTTCCCCAGTCGCAGGCTTCTTTTGCCTTTTCTCTCAGAAGTTCCTGGGTTTTTGGTTCCAGGCTGTTCCAGATCTCGGTGTTTGCCACAAACAGGTCGTTTTCATAGGTGTAGTTCCACAGCGTCATATAGTCCTGTACTTCATACATCTTGGCCGAGTCGGTGATGCTCACGCCGTTCTCCTGTCCGTCGATGGCCCCCTGCTGGATAGCGGTGAACACCTCGCTCCAGCTCATGGAGATGGGGTCTGCTTTCAGCGCCCGGAAAAAATCCATATAGACCTCGCTGCCCGGCACCCGGATTTTAAGCCCCTGCACATCCTCGGGTGTCCGCACTTCCTGTCTGCTGTTGCTGATCTGACGGAATCCGTTGTGGAAAGATCCCAGATATGTGATTCCTTTCTCTGCCAGAACCTTCGCATAGTAGTCGCCCCCGGTCTCATCGATGACGGTTCTGGCCTCCGTGTAATTGTCAAAGCTCCACGGAATCGTGGCGATGGACATCTGGCCGTCCAGCACCGACATGACGGAAGTGGCATACGCAGCCAGGTCCACGCCTCCCACTGCGATCATCTCGATTCCCTTGGTAGAATTCCCCCCTGCGAGCTGATCATTTGGAAATACCGCAACGGTAACTCTGCCGCCGGACTCTTCTGCCACCAGATCTGCGAATTTCTTCGCCACCATGGTGTCGATCTGGATATCCGTTCCGTTGACCGCCATCACAAGCTCAATTTCCTGATACGTGTCACCGGTTCCCGCAGACGCCTGTTCCGTTCCGGAACCGCATCCCGCCAACATCCCCGATGCCAGTACCGCTGCAAGGATCAGCCCTGTCATTCTCTGCTTCATATAAGCATTTCTCCTTCCTTTTTTCTCCATCCCTCATCCTTTGTAGGATGTTATATGTACATCCAATACAAACAGAAATGTGTGCTTAAAAAGGAAATCCCAAATTGTATATGTCCCAACAGCTTCCTCATTGTAATTGTATTTTTGATCAAGATACACTATAATTGGAAAAGCCAGTTCATTGTAATAACAACAAAACACTCTGCAGTGAGATTATGAATATTAAGAAAAAACATCATGGCGCACAAAGTAATCAGAAGCAGATGCAATTCTTCCTACAAAGGATGCCGCCCGAATGTCAGTCAGTGAAAAATGAGAGGAGCAGTATTAATGAAAGAAAGCAAGACAAAAAAACAGCAACGTAAACTTTTAGAATTGGGTGTAATGGAAAAAGAAGATACCCTTATTGATTTTTTCCAGGCAAGTTATGTGGAACGCCTGATCGGAAATTTTGGTTCCTGGAAACAAGGCTGGGCTTATTTTACTGAAAAACGTCTAATCCTATTTACCGGACTTCTGGAAGATAATCTAATCATTCCTTATAACCGGATCCTCAGACTCAAGAGATGCACCCAAAGTATGCTGCCCATAGGTATCGAAATCACCTATGAGCATCCAGAGACCGGTAAGACAGTCAGCGATAAGATCTCTATGATGAAAAGGGATAAGTGGCTGAAATTTCTCTCAGAAAAATCTGGAATAGAATAAAAAAGGCATAGCTTTTTACCTTTTTATGTAACTTTGTTAGTCAAATCACTTAAAAATCACCATCGGAGCAACCTCCAAACGTCCGTTTTCAGACACAAAAAAAGACCGGAAACCCTCTAAAATAAGGTTTCCGGCGCCCCTGCCAAGGAGTCGATGCGACAGGATTTGAACCTGCGACCTCTGCGTCCCGAACGCAGCGCTCTACCAAGCTGAGCCACGCATCGTCATAAGATTATAATTCTCAACTGCGAACTCGTTTATTATACGATATTTTTATATTTTTGTAAACAGTTTTTTTATGTTTTCTTATTTTCGACATTTTAACGAAATCCATGTAGGGATTTCTCAAAAACCCAGACAATCTGCACATTACACAGGCAGATTGTCTGGAATATGTTTTTCTGTGATGATATCTGACGCCGTCGAACCTTTACTCTGTAATGATATACATTGCCACTTCATCTGTCTCCCGATTGGCAGCAATCAGCACATCTTTTTCGTTGTATACATAATGGTATACATTAGCCGGACCACAGTCTTTATCAATTAGTTCACTGACATAGCTTTCTGCAGATGCATCATAACGAAACACCATCAGATTTCTCTTTCCTTTCCGGTGTCCGACTACAAAAGACGGAATACCGCACAAATCCCCCCCATAAATGGCATGAGTGAATTCCGCATCTTCAGGAAACACATATACTTTTTCATATGCGCCTTTCTGCTTCCTGTAAATGCTTACTTTTTCACCATGAAACGGCGCCAGTGTACAGAGTTCTTTCTCGCCGTCTCCGTCCAGGTCAACAAGGACCGCGTCGCTGACCGGCTCCTCCAGAAGCGTCTCTATCATCCACTCGCTTCCACCGTTCGCAGGAGGTATAAACCGGAATACACCTTCATTGCAAGATATAATAGAAGCAGAGATACCATCTTCCGTCACCCGATAATAACCATGATTTTTCAGCATGTTTTCTCTCAGGACAGTCAACTTAAGCTGATGTTCTTCGTCAAAACCCGAGAGATCTTCAGGAAGCTCAGCCGCATACACTTTCCCTGGCATACTCCAGTCCTCTTTGAACTCATGCCCGGACTTCAGTGTACAAGCAATCAGATATACATGTCCGTCTCTCTCCAGCAGATCAAAGCGGTGCACGTGAGGAAGATCCACCAGCGTACGTACTTCCCAGTCCCCTCTTTCCCTCGGAGTTACAATAACAATTTTTGCCTCTTTAGAATCATTTGGTGAATAAAATTTATAGGTGGACAAGTACTGCCCATCACTTCCCGGTACCTGCACCATACTCATGACCCCTCCGGGGCCGTCCCACACTTTATCCACCTGATTGCCGTCCAGGTCAAAAAGATAACAGGGGTCCTGTTTTTCCGCAGCTACCAGAAAATGTGCTTTTCCCTGATATTGAAGCGGTGCAATCGAATAGCATTTGGTCAGCTTCGATATGACCTTTTTTTCTACTTTCATATACTTCCCTCCAAAACTGTTTTACACGGTTCCTCTTTCTCTGTCCAGAAGAGTCCCCATCATCTCCCGTGCAGCATACAAATCTTTCTTCCAGTCCGGATTGCCGGTATACCAGAATTCTGTTACATATCTGCGAACTCCCAGTTCCCAGGAAGTATGCACAATCGCTTCGAAATTCACATGTCCGGTTCCATAAGGAATTTCCCGAAATTTTCCAGGAACAGTTTCCTTCAGGTGTATGGCCACCAGATGCCCGGCGCCACTTTTCAGATCCTCCTGTACATTAGTTCCATAGCTTACCGCTGCATTGGTAATATTTCCGGAATCCGGATAGACATTCAGATAACAGGAGTCCGCCAGTTCCACATAATGCATGGCCTTTTTCACGGTATTCATGAATTCTGTCTCCATTGTCTCAAAACCCATGACCACCCCGGCTTTTGCTGCCATCATAACTGCCTTTTTCAGATTCTCCTCAAATCTTCTCCTGGTTTCTTCTGTAGACTCTTCATAATACACATCATAGCCTGCAAGCTGTATGATGCGTATCCCCAGATCTTCTGCAAGTCCGATGGCTTTTTCCATAATATCCATCCCACGCCTGCATAGTTCCGGATCACTGCTGCCAAGTGAATACTTCCGATGACCACTCAGACACATGGTCCTGATGGGTATTCCCACCTCATCCATAAGACGGACCAGTTCCAGGCGTTCTGCCGCCGACATATAAAGCCGTTCAAGTTTTTCATCTGTCTCGTCAATACTGATCTCAACAAAATCATAGCCTGCTTCCCTGGCCGCTGTCAGTTTCTCCTTCCAGGACAATTCTTTTGGCATGGCTTTCTCGTATAATCCCAATGTGTATTCTTTCATTCCCTTACCGCCTTATTACAATTTCACATCTTCTTTTCCCACCTGATGAACCTGGATTCCTTTTTCCCGAAAAACATCCAGAATCTCTGCTGGAGCCTTTTCGTCAGTGATCAAATGTGTTATCCGTTCGATCTTACAGGTACGGAAACTGCTGTTATGCCCAATCTTCGTATGATCTGCCAGAATATATGCCTCTTTCGTGGCTCTGGTCAGCATTAACTCATTCAAATAAACTTCATTGGCATTTTCTGTTGTTACCCCACATTCATTAGAGATCCCGCTGCATCCTACAAATGCTTTTCTGGCATATACTTTCGACAAATTGCGCTCTGCAAATTCTCCTACCAGAGCTTCTTTCGGGTAACGCACCTCGCCACCGGTCAGGAAGACATTAACGCCAACCGGATGCTCACAATCAATCGCACGTCCGTTATTCGTAATGACTGTGACATTCTTACAGGTGATATATTGTACCATGCTAAGTGCATTCCTGCTGGTATTAATGAAAAGAGAGTCTCCATCTTCCACAAGCGTCGCAGCATACCGGGCAATCAGGTCCCGGTACATCTGTACTTCATCCTCTTCTTCCGGTAAATGCTTCTGATTCTTGGGAGAGGCGCCTCCATAATACCTGGTAAGCAGATTCTGATCTTCCAGAAATTGAAGATCTCTGCGAATCGTTATGGCAGATACATCAAACAATTCCGCCAGTTCTTCCACACGGATACCAGGAGTTGACACTATTTTATCCAATATCTCTTTTCTTCTGTTTTCAACAAATACCCGCTCTCGCTTCATAGAGCTCTCCTTTCCAATATTCACCTGTTATAAAAATGTCCGTTTCCCACTCCACACTTTCCTTACAAAAGTGACCTGAACGGAATATTCTGAGGAGCTTCAAAACAATCCTCAAATCCCCTTCTATGGTGATAGGCTCTTTTATCCCGGTCTGCTGGGTATATATATTTGCCTCCCACTTCCCAGAAGAAAGGATGGAATTGATAATCCAGGCGATCTTTTTTCATATCATAGAGTACACGGATTTCATTGATATCTGCCATAAAATTCGTCCACACATCATAATGAATCGGTATTACCACTTTGCATCGCAGAGCTTCCGCCATCCTGAGAATATCCACACTTGTCATCTTATCGGCCATACCCACAGGATTCTCACCATAAGAGCCAAATGCCACATCCACATCATAATCTTTTCCATGCTTTGCAAAATAGATAGAATAATGAGAGTCACCGCTGTGGTAAATATTTCCGCCCGGAGTTTTAATCAGATAATTCACTGCTTTCTCATCCATGTCTATTGGGCAGATACCTGTCAGTTCTTCTCTGTCAGCCCCTGTAGAATCCGTTGTAACCAGACAGGTGCGGTCAAAAGAATCCAATGCCACAATCTCCAGGTCCTTGATCTTAATGGTGTTTCCAGGCTTCACCGTTATACAGCGGTCAGAAGGTACGCCCCACTTCTGCCACAATTCCACCGATTTCTTTGGTCCAATGAATGGCACCGGAATCTCTTTCCCATTCTCGTCTGTAGTTGTCATACCGCTCTGAATCACATGCGCCGCATATTCTGCACTCATATGATCCTGATGATAATGGGTGGCGAGCACTGCATCCACCTGTTTGATTGCAAAAGGATCAATGACAAACGGAACTGCTCTTAAATTTGGCTGCATGGAACGTGCGCCGCACATATTAGCCATCTGATGCCCCACTTTCATCTTACCATCCCCATGAGTACGTTTTCCGTTACCACACCACAGATCAATAGTAATATTGCATCCTGCCGGAGTTTTTAACCATATCCCAGTACATCCCAGCCACCACATGGCAATCGTTCCCGGCTTCACTTCTTCATTTTCAATCTCTTCGTTCAGCCAGGTACCCCATTCCGGAAATGTATCCATGATCCAGCTTTCTCTTGTTATCTCTGTCACTTTGCTCATAATTTCTTAGTTCCTCCTCTTCTTATGAGTGTTTACCTCTTGATGATGCTATTATATGATAATTTTTGTTCATATACAAGACTATTAAATGATTCATTTTCTCTTTTTACGAATGTTTTGCAAACAAGATTAAATACCTGCATAGTTATCAGGAAATCAGTAATAATCCATGATCATATAACAGACCTGTCAGGAAAAGGCAGAAAATCTGAATTCAGATTTTCTGCCTCCTGTTGGCGTCTCCTGATATAGTCTTATCCTTTCAGAGGTCATTCCCTGCAAATTATAGCTGGCTGATCTAAGAAGCTGTTGCCTGAGAAGCATCCTGCTGCTGATTATCACTGTTCTGAGAGGGATCCTGCTCCTGGTTATCACCGTTCTGGGAAGGAACCTGCTGCTGATTATCACCATTCTGGGAAGGAACCTGCTGCTGATTGTCACCATTCTGGGAAGGAACCTGCTGCTGATTATCATCTCCTGAAGGAGTCCCTTCCGGATCATCCTCTTCCTCCGGAGGTTCAGGTTCCTCCTGAGAATCATTATCCTGAGGAGGATCCTCTTCTTCAGGGGGAGCTTCCGGTTTTGGTTTCGTTGTATAACTTGTCCAGTAATAATAGAAAATATGGTCTCTGATAATCCAGTGCGGAACATTGTTGGCTTTCAGATTCTCTACCAATGAAGGTACTGGTGCCCACGTCCGGAAGAACAGGGAATCTCCCACATTGCTCGTTCCATTTACGACTGTTCGCGCTGCATCCCAGCAGGACTGAGTCACAATATTCCTGATATCCGGATCCTGTTCTGCTTTCAGTACCAGGTCAAAACGTCCGGAGCCTGCCGGTTCAAACTGCTTGGACTGTCTCAGCACAGCCTCCAGGGAATTAGGGTATAAAGCACTTCGAACCCGATTCATGATCACATAACCTACAGCTGTCTGACCTTCCCAGCCCTGATTTCCCGCTTCGCAGTAAATCATAGTTGCCAGAAGCATCATCTCATAATCACTCAGACTGATCCCCCCCTGGGATATCTGCGCATCGCCTGCTATGATGCCTCCATTCATGGAAGAAGCTGTTTGCTGCGCAGCAGCAAGCCTTGCCCGGCGTTCTTCTTCCTCCGCTTTTTTAATTAACTGGTTCAGAATCCGTGTCTTCTCTGCAATCAATTCCTCCATACTGCTGACCTCACCAGATACCTGATCCAAAAGGTCATCGTATTCACTGAGCTTGGAACCTGCAACTTTTCTTTGGCTTGCCACCTGTTCCTTTTTCTTCTGTGTTTCCTCCATCAGATATTCCAGCTCTTCCTGGTCTTCCTGAAGCTCTTCTTTCTGTTGTTCCAGTGTTGCTTTTGCATCTCTGTAACTGTTCAGCATATTGCGGTCATACTGATTAATATTAACTACATATTCCGCCTGATTCAGCACATCCGTAATACTGCCTGTAAGGATCGCTGACATATAATTCATCATGCTGCCCTGTCCGTTTTCATACATATACTGAATCCGGAGCTTCATATCTTCATATTGCCTGTTTACCGCCTCTTCTGCTGCTTCTACTTCTTTTTTCTTTGCTTCGACTGCCGCCTGTTTCTCTGCAATATCCTTTTCCAGAATGCTGATCTGCTCATTCAGACTTCCAGCCTGCTTTTCCAGCTCTTTCAGATAGTTCTCTGTAGCCGACTTTCTGCTACTGATATTTCCTTTTTCCTGCTCGGCTTTCTTTTTCTCTGCCTCTGCTTTCGCCTTTTCATCTTTTAAACGATCAATCTCTGCCTGAGTCTCTCTGCTTACTGCCAGAACGGCAAGAGAAGGCGCTGCCAAACCGAAAGCAAGCACCAGACATAAAATGCTGATAAGAAACCTTTTCTTACTTTCCCTCATACTTCCACCTTCCCATTGTCCCAGTCAAACCTTGTAAGCCTTCCCTGAAGCTGCATATCTGCAAAGTTCTGCTGCCTGAGGGCTTCGTACAGGACAATCGCGGTAGAATTGGCCAGATTCAGAGAACGGATCTTTTCTTTCATCGGTATCCGGATAGCACGCTCCTGGTTCCGGCTCAGAATCTCCTCCGGAATCCCACCACTTTCTCTTCCAAACATCAGATAACAGTCCGGTTCAAACCGGACGTCCGTATATACATTGGCCCCCTTAGTGGTCGCCATGTAAATTTTCGCGCCCGGATTCTTCTGGAGAAAGTCTTCATAATCCACATAGACCGTTACATCCAGGTACTTCCAATAGTCCATCCCTGCCCTGCGCAGCTCCTTCTCCCCCAGACGAAATCCCAACGGTTCGATCAGGTGAAGTCTGGTTCCCGTAGCCACACAGGTCCTTCCGATATTGCCAGTATTCGCCGGAATCTCCGGCTCATACAATACGATATTCAGCGCCATCTCTAACTCCGCTTCTTCTCTTCCCTCAGATGTTCAACAAATCTCTGAAGCCGTTCCAGTGCGACTTTCAGGTTCTCCAATGAATATGCATACGAGATTCTAAGAAATCCTTCACCACAGTCTCCAAAGGCAGTACCCGGTACAACCGCCACCTTCTCTTCTTCCAGGAAACGATTGGCAAACTCTTCAGAAGTCATTCCAAACTCCTTGATACATGGAAATACATAGAATGCCCCATATGGCTCAAAACACTGTAGCCCCATTTCCTTAAATGCATGCATCAGATAACGCCGCCTCTGATCATATGCCTCCCGCATCTTCGCTACATCTTCATCACCGTTTTTCATGGCTTCCACCGCTGCATATTGGCTGGTGGTTGGAGCACACATGATAGCAAACTGATGAATCTTCAACATCTGTTCAATGATTTCTTTTGGACCACACGCATATCCAAGCCTCCAGCCAGTCATGGCATAAGCCTTCGAAAATCCATTGATCAGTATTGTACGTTCCTTCATACCTGGCAGAGACGTAATGGAAACATGGTTTCCCTTGTAACTAAGTTCGCTATAGATCTCATCAGACAATACGAAAATATCTTTCTCAATAATCACTTCCGCAATCGCTTCCAGATCTGCTTTCTCCATGATCGCTCCAGTGGGATTATTAGGAAACGGCAGAACAAGAAGTTTTGTCTTGTCTGTAATGGATTCCCGAAGCTCCTGTGCTGTCAGACGGAATTCATTCTCTTCTTTCAGCTCAATGATCACAGGGTTTCCCCCTGCCAATATGGCACAGGGTTCATAGGAGACATAGCTAGGCTGAGGAATCAACACCTCTTCCCCTGGATTCAGCATGGCACGCATGGCAATATCAATGCCTTCGCTTCCGCCCACTGTCACGATCGTCTCTTTCACCGGGTCATATTCCACATGGATACGCCGCTTCAGGTATGCAGCTATCTCCTCTTTTAATTCTTTCAGTCCTGCATTGGATGTATAGAACGTACATCCTTTTTCCAGAGAATAAATACCTTCATCCCGAATATGCCAGGGGGTATCAAAATCCGGTTCTCCAACTCCCAATGAAATCGCATCTTTCATCTCGCTAACCAGATCAAAGAATTTCCGAATACCGGACGGTTTCACATTTACTATGGTATCTGATAATGGATTTCTCATGGGGTAATCAACATCCTTTCATCTTTAGACTGGTGTACCATGACTGTACCATGGTCTTTGTATTTCTTCAGGATAAAGTGTGTAGCTGTACTCAGGACAGATTCCTGAGGAGACAGCTTGTCAGAGACAAACTGAGCCACATCCCGCATGGTCTTTCCCTCAATCGTAACCATAAAGTCAAATCCACCGGATATCAGGTAGACACAATCCACCTCCGGATAATTATAGATCCGTTCCGCAATCTTATCAAAACCGAGACCTCTCTGAGGCGTCACTTTAACCTCAATCAATGCGGTCACTTTCTCCGAACCGGTTTTGTCCCAGTCAATCAGCGTATGATAACCACAGATAACTCCTTCCTTTTCCATCTGTGCAATCTCATTTGCTATGGTCAATTCATCTGTTCCCAGAAGAATCGCCAGATCCTTTAAATTCACACGACTGTTGCGTTCAATATAAGTTAAAATCTTCTCTCTCATGCTTTACTCCTAGCTTTCATTTCTGCAGCAGCCCATATATCCGCCACTTTCTAAATATCAAGTATAGATTTTATACAATTCGTCTGTCTTTGGCCGTTCCAGACAGGCCTCCTCCTCACCGTTGATGATCTTTTTCGCCTTTCCTTCTGTGCATCGGCCAATCAGCGATGCCGGAATCCCCGCCTGTCTCAGGTCGTGGACCAGCTTCCATCCATTCGGCGATGTCATAAGCATACTCCCGCTGGATATAAGCTGATAAGGGTTCAGGCGAAAATATTCACAGATTTCCACTGTCTCCTGGCGGATTGGAATCGCCTTCAAGTCGATCTCAAGTCCGATGCCGGATGCTTCTGCCAGTTCCCATAAAGCTCCATAGATACCGCCTTCGGTCACGTCATGCATGGCACTGACACCGGACTTCACGGCGATTGCAGCCTCCGGCACCACGGAAAGCAGCTTATCAAACCCTTTTGCCTCTTCTACAAAGGTCCGGGCAAAACGCCCCAGGAGCTCCATTTCCTTTTCCTTCGCAATGATAGCAGTCCCTTCGAGCCCAATCCACTTGGTCAGCACCACATCATCCCCGTTATGAGCGCCTCCTGTAGTGATCAGACAACCTTTCTTCACTTTGCCAACACCCGTCACAGAGATCAGCGGCTGATTCACTGCCTCAGTAATCTCTGTATGGCCGCCCATAGCCTGAATATGAAGCTCTTCACAGGCTGACTCCACTTCCTGCATCAGCTGCCGGATCAACGGTTCGTCCGCATCCGGAGGCAGAAGAACTGTCAGAAGAACCCCCACAGGCTCTGCTCCCGCACTGGCCAGATCATTGGCTGTAATCTGAACTGCCAGCCCTCCGATATTTTTTGTTGTTCCTGTAATCGGATCGGTTGAAAGTACAAACACCTCATCCGGCGCCAGCTGCACTGCCGCACAGTCCTCTCCTACAGAAGCTCCCACCAGGACTTCTTCTCTCCTTGTATGAAGCTGTCTGAAAACTGCCCTCTTCAGTATGCTTTCAGGCACTTTTCCTATCTCCATATGCACATCCTCATCATTCAACCGGCGCTTCCGGCGGTACCTCTACAGGTACTTCTGCCGGCGGCGGAACAGCTCCCGCAATATTCGCATCTGCCAGCGCTTCATCCTGCAGTGCAATGGCTGCACACAGATTCTCTGACAATACTGGATCCCCTGCCACGCCATAGACAATCGTCCTTTTGCCGCCCTGATATGTACTTTTATTTACTCTGCTGCGCTCAGTCTGCACACCATTTACCTTAACCACTTTGTATAATTCCGCCGTATATCCCTTGCTTCCGCCAGTCGCCGCTTTGTATCCAATCGGCTGACCCGGGTCTGCCACCAGCACCGTATTTCCACTGCTCTCACTGAGCTTTACACTTTCAAAAGAAATGGTGCGGTTGCTGTCTCTGGTCTCTTTTCCATAGATACTGAATACTACTTTTTTATCTGAAGTCGTGTATCCTTCAATATAGATTGGATAATCTGAAGAATTCCGGAACTTCAGGTCCTTATAAGTTCCTGCAATTGCCGCATCTTCCGACAAGTTTACATAAGATACTGTCATAGAATGAGGTGCACGCTCTGTGACCTCCAGCTCAGCCCGAAGCACTGCGTTGTACAGTGTAGTGGACACCTGGCAAACGCCACCACCCATACCATCAACGACTTCTCCATTGACATAATTTCCAGCCTCCGCATAACCCCTCTCTGCTGTAAATGGCGCAATCATATCATGAGTGGAAAACTCTTCCCCGGGATATAAAACCGTCCCGTCAATATAGGCGGCTGCACTGCTTACATTTTTGATCCGGTTGGCATTGGAGCTGGTAAATTTTGTGGTAAATGTTCCAAGTAAATCCTTCACATATGCCAGTTCTTCTGCACTTCCCTCTGGCTCCGTCACCTTTGTCTGAAGTACAATCCTGTCTGCACTGTCTTCTGTCAATCCATTTTCCAGGTAATCCATAATAATCTTGACGGATTGATCTACATCCAGCACCAGTCCCTGCGACCCTGCCACAAAGTGAAATTCTCCATTTGAACGGCTTAAAGATGCATTTTTTGCTTCCCTGTCAAACTGTTTACAGTTCTCTTCCACAAAAGCTTTTACCATCGTCTGATCAGCTGTCCAGTTCAGTGCAAACTCTTTTCCACTATGCTGAAGATCTTTCTGATCCTTATATCTTTTTACGATATTTCCTATACGTCCGATACTCAAAGCTTCGTCTATCATATCCATATTATCAAAAGTGATTCCAAAGTCAGACAGGCTGGCGGTTACTTCCTGGTCCCCAATCTCCAGTGTCACAGTCCGCGTCTCCATCTGATCTTCGTAATCCTGCAAAGCTTTCTCTGCTTCCATCCGGGTCATACCGGATACATCAATCCCTCCGATCCGAACTCCGCTTAAAATAGTATCTTCTGCCGCAAACACATTCACTCCCATTAGCAGCATGAGAAGACATACTCCCAGACACAGTTTTCTCATATACTTTATCATAATTCTCCTCCTTATATATAGTTCCTTCCCGTGGTTTTACAACGCATATAAAAGCAACGGCAGCACCATGGCAATCACCAGCATTGCCACAATCACTGCAGCAATCTTTCTTCTTGTCTTGTCATTATAAAAATTCATTAATCCCCATCCTTCCTGTCACCTGATCTTTCCGTACTGCAGGAGCACCCGATCAATCATACGCGAAGCCTCGCTTTTCGTCAGCTCCTCAATCCGGATATTCAGTTCTATTTTATGATATTTCAGCAAATCATTCAAGTACCGTTTCTGCGAATTTGTAATCGGACATTGTTTTTTTGCCATATACACAAGAGGACAAAGTGAAAATGCCCCCGGATCTGTCTCTCCAAAGTCCTCCCACAATCTCCAGAGAAGCATATGTGCTGATTTCGCATCATCCAGTGCCCGATGGGAGCTGCCCGGATCCAATTGATAATAGGCGCACATGGCTGTCAGGGCACGGGACGGAAGCCCTGGCAACACTCTTCTGGCAATTTTCAGCGTGTCAAGCGCTTCTGTCTCAAAAGCACACCCTTCATTTATTGCCGCCTGTTTCAAAAATCCATAATCAAATGACACATTGTGACCCACCACCGGCAGAGAGCCGCGGAATTCCAGAAACTCCCGAATTGCTTCCGCTGTCTTTTTCCCTGTCCGGCGCATGGCATCTGTAATACCAGTCAGCTCTTCAATTCGTTCAGGTACTTCTGTTCCCCCGTCAACCAGTGTTACATAAGTTGCGCAGATTACACCATTTTGTACTCTAACGGCTCCGATTTCCAACAGTTTATCCCGCGCAGGATTTAATCCCGTCGTCTCCACATCCAGCGCTATGTATTCATTTATCATCTTTTTTCTGTCCTTGCCCTTTACAGAATTTTGTCAAAAAGCATTCCTGACATTTGGGATTCCTCGCTGTACAAATCGTTCTCCCAAATGTAATGATGTGAATATTCCAGAGAATCCAGTGGTCCTTCGGAAGCTTTTTCATCAACTCATATTCAATTTTCTCCGGATCCTCTTCTTTTGTAAATCCCAACCTCCTGGAGATACGCTTCACATGGGTATCCACCACTACGCTGGGTTCATGAAAAATATTCCCGCGAATCACATTTGCCGTCTTCCGGCCTACTCCGGCCAGCGCCGTCAGCGCTCCCAGATCATTGGGAACAATTCCCTGATGATTATCCAGCAAAGCTCTTGTACAGGCTATGATATTTTTTGCTTTGTTATGATAGAAACCCGTAGACTTTATGTCCTGCTCCAGTTCCTGCAGATCTGCATTCGCAAACTTTTCCAAAGTGTCATATTTTTTAAACAGTTTCTTTGTTACAATATTTACCCGGGCATCTGTACACTGGGCACTGAGCATAGTCGCAATCAGAAGCTGCCACGGCGTCTCATAGTTCAGGTAACAAATATATTCTGTCCCGTACCTCTGATCCAGAAGTTCCAGAATCTCTTTCGTTCTATTTGTCAATCCAACACCTCCGCATAAGCCGCTTTCGTCAAAGGATCCCGTCTTCGATAATCAAACAGTACATAGAACGGCCCCTCATCACTTTCAAATACCTCAATATGAACCTGTTTTCCATATTGTTTTTCATATTCTCTGAGCTGATGTCGGTAAGGGTGCAGATCTGATGCAAAATCCGGACGGCTTTTCAGATGTTCTCTTGCATACAGATCGAATACCATGCATCTGTCATATGACGCATCCAGCCAGTCTTTCTCCCGAAGCCATTCCCGCAAAATCTCATACCTGGCCATCCGGGAATGACTAACTGCATCATATCCTCTGTCTTCATAATATACCGCAAGTTCATGAAAGAAATCAAATGGGGATTGATACCTTTTTAACAGTTTTTTAAGTGTCTTTTCAAATTGATGGCTGTTATAATAGATTTCCACCATCTCCTCAACACCTTTTAACAGGAGAATCTCCTCATAGGACAACCAGTTATTCCTGAGCACTTCATAAGGCGGCTTCTCATGGCAGACCAGTCCATATAGAGAAGCTCTCTGCTGCATCCCTGAACCTTTCAGCACCTTTAAAAATCCCATCTGTAGCTGCTGCGGCCTCATGGCAAATACCTCATCAAATGAATGTCTGCAGCTGGCAAGATCTTCTTCCGGAAGTCCGGCAATCAGATCCAGATGCTGATGGATATTACGAAATCCGCGAATTCGTTCCACCACTTCCTTGAGTCGTTCCAGATTCATCTTCCGGTTAACCTCTTTTATAGTATCCGGATTAACTGACTGAACGCCAATTTCCAGCTGAATCAGTCCCGGACGCATGCAGCTCATAATATGCAGTTCTTTCTCTGTAATCAGATCTGCCCCTATTTCAAAATGGAAATTTGTAACACCATTATCATGATCCAGAATCCACTGCCACAATTCTGCCGCCCGTCTTGGGTCCGCATTAAACGTCCGGTCCACAAACTTCACCTGAGAAACCTTCTCTTTCAGAAAGAAAGCCAAATCCTGCTTTACCAGCGAAAGGCTTCGATAACGAACCTGCTTCTCCAGAGAAGAAAGACAGTAACTGCAGCGGAAGGGACAGCCGCGGCTGGATTCATAATATACTATCTTATTCCGGAATGCTTCAATATCCTGGTAAGCAAAAGGAATCTGGTCCAGCTCCATTGGTTTTGCCGCTTCCGTCTCATAAATATTTCCGTCACACCCGCGGTATGTAATTCCCTGAATGTCAGCAAGTGAGCCTTTTTCTTCTATATAATAAGCAGCCAGCGCAGAAAAGGTTCTCTCCCCTTCTCCACGCATTACCCCGGTCGCCTCCGGATACTCCTGAAGAAACTGGCAGGCGTCATAAGATACTTCCGGACCTCCGGCCCACAGACAGACCTCCGGCAGAATCTTCGGAAGCTCCCTCATCAGATCTCCTGTCATGCACCGGTTCCAGATATAGCAGGAAAAAGCAACCACATCCGGCTGCCTTCTGTATAAATCCTGCAATATATCATCCAGATGCTGATTGATCGTATACTCTCTGATCTCCACCTGTTCTCCATACATATGGGCCGCCGCCTTCAGACTGTACACTGCAAGGTTGGAATGAATATATTTCGCATTGACTGCCGCTAATACAATTTTCATACAACACCTCTTGGAGATATTCTATCACATCCCATACAGATTGCAACTTTCTTTCATTTTTGTTTCGCTTTTCTTTCGTATTTTTAGAAATCCTTTATTCAGTCGCCACACTTTCGTCACATTTTCCTGATAATATAATACTTGTAACAGGAACACATCAGTATTTCATTCATAACACTTTAGGGGGATTGAAAAATCCCCCACTCCCTCGAAGATTTCCAGACCCTGCAGATGCAGGGCCTTTTTATCTTTACTGAATCTATATCAAAAGCATGTTTTGTTTATATTTCCACCACTCTCATGATATTTGTGTGCTGCGCCTTTTTTGAAGCATCGCCTTCCAATACCACTCCTGCCGTTGCCACAATCAGATCCCCTTTTTCAACAATTCCTTTCTTCTGCAGCAGTTCCAGAGACGATTGGATCAGAATATCCGTTGATTCTGCCCGTTTTGCCTGGAAAGGAAGCACTCCCCAATATAACTGCATCTGCCGTACGGTCCGGGCATCCGGCGACAGGCCGATGACCGGAGTTCCCGGCTTCCATTTGGAGAGTACTCGCACAGTAAAACCACTCAGACTGGGCGCCACGATTGCCCGGGCATCCAGGTCGTACGCCGTAGACACTGTCGAATAGCATACCGCATTGGAAATACTGCTCTGGTACTCTCTGGAAACCCGCCGCTTTCTGTAAAACTGTCTGTCCAGATGTGCCTCCGCATCTCTGCAGATCTGCGCCATCATCTGTAGGGCTTCCAGGGGATATTTTCCGGCAGCGGTTTCACCGGACAGCATAACCGCATCTGCACCCTCATAGACTGCATTCGCCACATCTGTTACTTCCGCCCGCGTGGGCCTTGGATTTCGAATCATGGAATCCAGCATCTGCGTAGCCACAATCACGGTTTTACATGCCATATTACATTTTTGGATCATATCTTTCTGGATATACGGCAATGTCTGAGGTGGAATCTCCACCCCCAGATCTCCCCTTGCCACCATAATGCCGTCGCTTTCCTGGATAATCTCCTCCAGATGTTCCATTCCTTCTTCATTCTCTATCTTGGCAATGATCTTGATATCGGCTCCTGCTTCCATCAGCATTTCCCGGATTTCCCGGATTACATCTGCATTTCTCACAAAGGAAGCGGCTATAAAATCAAACTCATGTTCGATTCCAAAGCGAATGTCTTCCCGGTCTTTGTCTGTCAGTCCGGGCAAATCAACCTTTGTCCTGGGCACGTTAACCCCTTTTCGTTCCCCCAGCACCCCTCCGCTTACTACACGACAATGAATCTCCGGATTCTCCACTTTCTCCACAATCAGATCAATCAGGCCGTCGTCTATCAGGATATGTGTTCCCTGCTCTACGCATTCCGGAAGCCCCTGATAACTTATTTGACAGATCTGCTCGTTCCCCTCCACCTCTCTCGTGGTCAAAAGATAAGGACTGCCATCTTTCAGAGTCACTTTCCTGCCATCTTTTAGAATACCGGTCCGGATCTCCGGTCCTTTTGTGTCCAGAAGCGCTGCAATCGGGAGCTCCAGCTCCTCCCGTACGCTTTTCAACCGTTTCAGACGCTCTTCCTGCTCTCTGTGATCACCATGAGAGAAATTAAACCTTGCCACATCCATTCCATGCAGCGCCAGCTGTATGAGCGTCTTTCTGCTTTCCGTAGCCGGCCCCATGGTACAGATAATTTTTGTCTTTTTCATATTGGTTCCTTTCCACCTGCTGCATTCTTATTATGTGAAAAGTATACCCGACATAAAGGAACCACATACTACAACTGATCCAATATACAACTTGCTGTTAATATATCTTCCATTTATGGAGCAGCAGCATATAAAATTATAATCAGGGAATAATGAGAATCATGATATTAAAAAGAGGTTCCGAATCTCCCGGAACCCCTTTCCTTCTGTAAAGCACGAGACGGGATTCGAACCCGCGACCCTCGCCTTGGCAAGGCGATACTCCACCACTGAGCCACTCGTGCATATATGTAAAACCCTTTCGGGTGAAGCGGGTGATGGGAATCGAACCCACGTATCCAGCTTGGAAGGCTGGTGTTCTACCATTGAACTACACCCGCATATATGTGAAAACCCTTTCGGGTTGTTTACTTATATATAAAACCCTTTTGGGTATTATTGTCTTGCTGCTCTCTTTCGCAACAATAGGTATTCTACTACTGGTCTTTTTAAATGTCAAGTGTTTTTTTATATTTTCCCAGATAAATTTTTATTTTCCTTTTAGACCGTCGCATAGCCTTTTTCAAAGTCCACCAGATTGAGGAGTTCCTTTCCGCCCAGATACCGCTCCAGATTCTGGCAGCAGATATGAAGCACCTTATTCTCTGTCTCTTTGGAATATCCAAAGCTCTGTCCGGCAATATGCGGTGTCAGCAGTACCCGCTCTATCTTCCACAGCGGGTGAGCAGCCGGCAGCGGTTCCGGATCCGTCACGTCCAAAGCCACCCCTCCAAGATGCCCTTCCTTCAGCACTTTTACCAGTGCTTCTGTATCAATCAGGTTCCCCCGGCCCACATTGATGAGCAGCGCGGTCTTTTTCATTTTACGCAGCCGTTCCTCATATAGCAGTCCTTTTGTTTCCTTGGTAAAAGGCAGGCAGCCAATGACAATATCCGCCCCCGGAAGGACACCATCCAGCCCTTCCTCTGTAATCATGGTATCATAGCAATCCGGATAGTTCCGGTCGGTCCGCCTCATGCCAGTTACGTGCACTCCGAACGCTTTCAGCCTTCTGGCTGCACCGGTACCAATATCGCCTGCACCCAAAATCAACGCATTCTTCCCGCTGATCAATATCTCTTTTCCGATCTGCTTCCAGCACTCTTCCTGCTGCTGCCCGGCATACTGCTTCAGATTCCTGCACATGGCGAGCAGTACAGCCATGATATATTCTGCAATCACTGTCTGAAAACAACCTCTGGCATTCGTCAGTTTTACTTTTTCCGGAAATCCCTCTCTCATGGTATAAACATCTGTACCAGCCCAGCTCATCTGTACCCATTTAAGTCTCGGACAATTCTGAATCTCCCGGATTCCTGGTTCTCCAAATATCACTTCTGCCTGCCGGAGAACAGGTAACCGCTCTTCCCTTGGCATCTGTCTGTCTATATACCAAAATTCACACTGGCCTTTCCCAGCCTCTGCAAGTATTCTTTTCTGTGCCTCATCGCAGGGAAACAGCACCGCAATCTTTAACCTTCCCATCATTTCCTCCATTCCGGTCGCTAATTCAGCAAGTTCTCTTACAGGATTCCCCAAATATAACCAGATAATACTCACAGCGGATAAAAACGCCGGTTCCGGGGCCTACCTTCTCTGTAACCGCTCAGAACCGACGCTCTGTCTTATATTATCTCAGGCAGTCCACCGCTGCTCTTTCAATTGGGAAACCAGCCCTGTATCTGCTGATAAATGCATCAAATCCCTTTACATCCTCCGGATTTGGCTCCATCTTCTCACCCTCATCTCCGCCGAATACTTTATTCTGCAGATAGTCCTCCAGCGTCTCTCCGGCACCTTTTTCAATCATATATGCAGCCAACAGTGCGATTCCCCAGGCGCCTCCTTCTCCTGCAGTCTTCATGACAGATACGGTAGCATCCATAGCTCCCGCCAGAATGCTCTGCCCCACGCCTTTGGTCTTAAAAAGTCCGCCATGTCCGGTGATCCGGTCTACAGCCACCTTCTCCTCTTTCATCAGGATATCCAGCCCTACCTTCAAAGCCCCCAGAGAAGTGTAGAGATTGGCCCGCATAAAGTTCGCCAGATTAAACTTGCTGTCCGGAGTACGAACAAACAAAGGACGCCCTTCCTCAAAACCAGTAATGTGTTCCCCGGAGAAATAATTATAGGCCAGCAGGCCACCGCAGTCTTTATCTCCCTCCAGTGCTTTATTGTACAGCGTACTGAATAACCGGTCCATATCCACTTCCATTCCGAAGCTCTCCGTAAACTCTCTGAAAATATTCACCCATGCATTCAAATCAGAAGTACAATTATTGCAATGAACCATCGCCACCGCATCACCACTGGGTGTGGTCACCATATCAATCTCTTCATAAACTTTCTGGAGTTCTTTCTCAAGAACAATCATGGCAAATACAGACGTACCTGCAGACACATTGCCAGTCCTCTGTCCCACACTGTTTGTCGCTGCCATACCAGTCCCTGCGTCTCCTTCTGACGGGCATAGGGGGCATCCTGGCTGCAATGTTCCTGTCGGATCCAGCTTTTTAGCGCCTTCTTCGGTCAAAACACCGGCCTGATCACCGGCCACCAGTACTTTTGGAAGCAGTTCTTCCACTTTCCAGGGGAATTCTTTCGGCGCCACCAGCTGATTAAATGCATCAATCATGGACGCATAATAGGTTTTCGTACGGGAATCAATCGGGAACATGCCGGATGCACTTCCTACTCCCACTGCCTTCTCACCCGTCAATTGCCAATGGATATAGCCGTCCAGCGTTGTGATGTAATCCACATCCGGTACATGGGGTTCTCCATTCAAAATTGCCTGATACAGATGAGCAATACTCCATCTCTGGGGCACATGAAACTTAAATACTTCTGTCAGTGCTTCTGAAGCCTGCTGTGTAATCGTATTCCTCCAGGTACGGAACGGAACCAAAAGTTTTCCTTCTTTATCAAATGCCAGATATCCATGCATCATGGCACTGAAGCCGACAGCTCCCAGCCTCTCAATCTTTACGCCATAGCGTTTCTGCACGTCCTCTGTCAGACTCCTGTAGCAGTCCTGGAGTCCTGTCCAGACATCCTCCAGGGCATAGGTCCAGATTCCGTTCTCCAGACGGTTCTCCCAGTCATGTGCACCAGATGCAATTGGTGTATGGTTTTCATCAATCAAAACTGCTTTAATTCTCGTAGAGCCAAGCTCAATACCAAGTACCGCTTTTCCGCTAACGATTGTATCTTTTACATCACTCATGAAATACAGCCCTCCTGAATTTTCCTGCTTATTGTATATGATACCATACAGAAAAAGAGATTTCAAAAGGATTTTCAGAAATTTAGACTACATATGAAAACTTTATTTATAAAAAAGATACATCTTAGACAAAAACGTCCCAGATGTATCCTTATTTTCTCTATGAAGGCATCTAATCCGGTATGCGACCATACAGATGTCTGTTCACTATAGATATATTAGTACCTGTTCTGCGACAAATACCGCAAGACATGCTGCTGCCGCTACTGTCACCAGGCTTTTATTCTGAAATGCCAGAACTGCAGCTGCCGCCACTCCTGCCAACGCACTCCAGAGATTTCCTGTTGTATATAAAATCGCCGGGAACGTCATGGCGGTCAGACAGGTATACGGTACATAATACAAAAATGACCGTACATACTGGTTCTCTATCTTTCTATGAAAGACGGTCAGGGGAATAACCCTAATCAGATATGTTACTACAGCCATGACCGCAATATATGCATAAACCATATGCCACGTCTCCTATCCCCATTCTGCATCTGCCTCTTCCCCCTGACAGGAAAGATTTTTCGGGTAAGCCCCCGGCAGATTCTGTTTTTTCTTCAGTCTGACATATCTTCCGATACCGGAAGCAGTACCGCCCCAGCCGCGGAGGCAGCTACTGTACAGACGATAATAGACACACCGGCTGAGATTCCTGCAAACGCCGGAATATAATAGAGAAGGCAACTCATAACGGCCGCCAGGATGACAACTGTCAAGACCGGCCTCGCCTTTTTCGCAGCCGGAATCACAACAGCCATAAACATCCCATAAAGTGCAACACTTAGTGCATTGTTTACCGTTGCAGGCAGAATGCTGCCTGCTGCCGCACCGCAGGCAGTGCCGAACGTCCAGCCCAGAATGGGAAGAACCTGCAGCCCCGCCATATATGGAAATGTCAGTTCTTTCCCATGGGACATAGCAACTGCAAAAATCTCATCTGTGTTGGCGAATGCGATCAGCAGGCGCTGACGCATAGTCACTTCCTCCGAAAGCTTCTGTGAAAGCGACAGACTCATAAGCGCATATCTCAGATTGATAATAAACTGCGTCACTGCCATTTCCAGAAAGGTACCTGCCGCGATGATGATCTGAAGACCAGCAAACTGCCCAGCACTGGTTACATTGGTCAGGCTTGTAAGCGCCGCCTGAAAGACAGAAAGGCCACCACTCACAGCCATAATTCCAAAACTGAAGCTTACGGAAAAATAACCCAATGCAATCGGTATTCCGTCCCGAAATCCATATTGTATTTCCTGTTTTACCATTTCATCTTATCCTGCATTCTGTGGCGCCTGTGGCAAATCTCCCGGTTCCCACAGCTGCTGCAACCTCTTCCACATCCCCGTTTTAAACCTCGTCCTGTATAGATCATCACAAACATGGGGATCCCGCACACTGCCAGAAAGAACAAAAGTATTGCCATCGTCTCCACCCTCTTCGTCTGTTCAGATTCTTCTTAGAATCATGGAACAAATTCGCGGAACTTTCAGATAGAGAATTCCGTTTTTCACTGTATAGACTTCTCTGCCAAGGCTGAAACCATTCTCCAGCGTCAGCATCAGCCGCTCCATGAACGCATCCCGGGGAACCCCTGCCTCCCATACGGGAATGTTCACTTCGATCTCTTCTTTTCCATTATTGATTACAACAATCATCTGCTCCTGCTCACTGAATCTCCCATAACTCAGGAACTGATAATCCAACGCCAGGAAACGGGTAGACCCATGTGTCAGCACTGGATTCTCCTTGCGAATGCAGATCGCCTCCTTGTAGAAAGAAAGAATGCTCTGATCTTCCTCCCCCCATGGATAAGTCCGTCTGTTATCCGGATCAGTAAATCCGCATAAGCCTGCCTCATCCCCGTAATAGATCGTTGGCGCGCCTACCCATGTCATCTGAATCACGATTGCCTCGCGGAATACCCCTTTGGATACGCCTTCTGCAGCGGCATCAGAGCCCAGCTCTTGAACACGTCCGACTTTATGATTTGTCCTGGTAAGAAAGCGGGAGTGGTCATGATTGGACAACTCATTCATGGCCGTCTGCAAAGACGGTGCATAAAAATTCGCCATATGATGCATCATGGCATCTTTAAATGCTTGTGCATTGCCATACATATCTTCCCGAAATTCGTCACTATGCTTTTCCATTCCGGTCAGAAACCAGGTAACCGGCTCCATAAAGGCATCATAATTCATCAATGTATCCCACTGGTCTCCCTGAAGCCATGCATTGGCATTCCCATAATGCTCTGCCAGAATCAGTGCATCCGGATTGGTTTCCTTGACCACCTTCCGGAACTTGCGCCAGAATTTATGATTATATTCCTCTGAAAATCCAAGATCCGCCGCCACATCCAGACGCCAGCCATCCACACTGTACGGCGGCTCAAGCCATTTCTTCGCTATATTCAGTATATATTCTTCCAGCTCTGCAGACTGTTCATAGCACAGCTTGGGCAGCGTATTATGCCCCCACCAGCCGTCATAAAATTCATTATAGGGCCAGCCATGTTCATAGTTAAATTTGAAAAAATTACGATACGGACTGTCCTCCGCAATATAGG
Organism: uncultured Lachnospiraceae bacterium; assembly: GCA_910579225.1. Taxonomy (GTDB): domain Bacteria; phylum Bacillota; class Clostridia; order Lachnospirales; family Lachnospiraceae; genus Hominiventricola. The sequence goes on from CAJTTI010000004.1 coordinate 115,108, forward strand.
CTCCCTTCTCGTAGCCCTCTGTCTGTTCATACAGCCGTTCCCGGTCCAGCCATTTATTAAAAGAACCGCAATGGTTAAATACACCGTCCAGGATAATCTTCATTCCTCTTCTGTGCACTTCTTCCACAAACTTTGCAAAAAACTCATCGCTGGCTCTCAGATTTTTCATGTTTACCACACGCTGAATATATTTGCTGGCATGGGCGTTATTATTGTCCCACTCGGGCAAACATTCCCCGCCGTCCTCCACGATCACGCCATAATGGGGATCAATATGGTCATAATCCTGACTGTCATATTTATGGTTTGACGGCGATACAAAGATCGGGTTCAGATACAATACTTCTACTCCCAGATCCTGTAGATAATCAAGCTTATCCCATATACCCTTGATATCTCCTCCATAAAAGTCCCGGACATCCATAGGTTCCGGGAGACGTTTCCAGTCTGTTACTTTCCGAACCCCCTCTCCTATATAGATATACTCCCGGTCTTCCACCTGATTAGATGGGTCTCCATTGCAAAACCGATCTGTATAAATCTGGTACATGATTGCTCCCTTTGCCCAGTCCGGAGTCTTAAAACCCGGAACGATACCAAAGGAATTATATTCCTGGAGATTCTTAGATACACCAAGACTATTGTAAAAATACTTTTGGTTCCCTGTCTGAACTTCAAAAAAATAATGAATCGGTTGGGTCAGAGGTTCTGTGGTATACGTATAATAGTCAAAATCCCCTTCTTTGTACGCTTTTTTCATAGGTACCTTGTGACTTCCACAGATAAAAAACACATAGTCTACATTATCCATCCAAGTACGGAATTTGATCGTCACCCTGTCCCCCAGTTCCGGTTCAAAAGGTGTTCGATAGTTGGCGCTCTCATCGCTGAAAAGAGCTGCTTTCCTCAATACAGGCCTCATATTAATAGCATATTCTCTGGTTCGTTTTGCCTGTTCAATATTATTATAATCCATGCATCCCATCCCTTCAAAAATTGCTGTCTGACTATCATATAACAGATATCAGACTAGCACAAGTCTTTTTTGAAAAAAGTAGGCAGAAAGCTGTAAATAAACAGTAAAAAAGACAGCGGGGTTCATGCTGTCTTTTTTAGGAGAAGGTATTTTTGTTTCTTATGGGGTGTAGCAAAAACTATATAATGTATTGGGGGTTTTTACGTGTATTATAGTACCACATCCTCCCGAAGAAGTGTGCACAAACTTCACAAAAATCACTATCCAAATTTAGCAGTTTTGCACAAACAACTCTTCAAATTCTTCTCGTGTAATTTTTTCTTTCTCAAGCAGAAGCGACGCGCAGGCTTCCAGAACATCCTTATGCTCATAGATAATCTTCTTGGCACGCGCATAGCACTCATCTATGATTCGTTTCACTTCCAGGTCAATTTCTCCTGCCATGTGCTCTCCATAGCTTCTGGTATGCGCCAGATCCCGCCCAATAAATACTTCCTCGCCGTCCTCACCATAGTGAATCAGTCCCAACTTCTCGGACATTCCATACTTGGTCACCATAGCTCTTGCAAGAGAGGTCGCCTGTTTGATATCCTGCGAATCGCCAGTGGTAATATCGTCAAATATCAGTTCTTCTGCCACGCGGCCGCCCAGATCCACTGTAATTTCCTGAAGCATCTTCCCTCTGGTGTTGAACATCTCATCCCGTTCCGGCAAAGGCATTGTATAGCCTGCAGCACCAATACCGGTGGGAATAATTGACACTGTATATACCGGCCCCACATCCGGAAGCACATGGAACAAAATCGCATGACCGGCCTCGTGATAGGCAGTCACCCGTTTTTCCTTTTCAGAGATCACGCGGCTCTTCTTTTCCGCACCAATCCCCACTTTAATAAATGCTCTCCGTATATCTTCCTGTACCATATAAGCACGGTCTGCCTTTGCCGCCAGGATCGCAGATTCATTCAGAAGGTTCTCCAGATCTGCACCAGTGAATCCTGCAGTGGTCTGAGCAATCTGATGCAGGTCCACATCATCTCCCAGCGGTTTATTCTTCGCATGAACTTTCAGAATCTCTTCTCTTCCCTTGATATCCGGCCTGCCCACTCCGATCTTACGGTCAAAACGCCCCGGACGCATGATTGCCGGATCCAGAATATCCACCCGGTTCGTAGCAGCCATCACAATAATGCCTTCATTGACACCAAATCCGTCCATCTCTACCAGAAGCTGGTTAAGCGTCTGCTCCCGCTCATCATGTCCTCCGCCCATGCCAGTACCGCGTCGTCTCGCCACCGCATCAATCTCGTCGATAAAGACAATACAGGGAGCATTTCTCTTGGCATTGGCAAACAGATCCCTCACACGGGAAGCGCCTACGCCAACGAACATTTCCACAAAATCCGAACCGGAGATACTGAAGAAAGGCACGCCGGCTTCCCCTGCCACTGCCTTGGCAATTAATGTCTTGCCGGTTCCGGGAGGCCCCACAAGCAGCACTCCCTTAGGAATTCTTGCCCCCACTTTGGTATACCGTCCTGGATTGCGGAGAAAATCCACAATTTCTTCCAATTCACCCTTTTCTTCCTCCAGTCCCGCCACATCTTTAAAACCTGTGGTCGTATCACCTCCCCCGGTCATCTGCGCATGGCTTTTACCGAAATCCAACATTTTAGCATTGCCACCGCCATTATTCCTTCCCATGGTCATGACGATAAAGAAGATCATAAGACCGCACAGAATCAGTGACATCCCATAGGTCTCGAAAAATCCGGGCTGTTCAATCTGCAGCACTTCATAAGGCACATTTGCCCCTTTTAAAAGCAATTCAACTTCTTTCGTATCCAGCACATATGTGTTTCCTCTGGTGCCGTCCAGAAGCATATACTCCACTGAACCGGTAGGAGTCTCTTTGTTGGGCTGTATGCTCGCATTGGCCACTGCGCCCTCTGTAACCTTTTCTTCGAACTGCTGCCAGGTATACAAGGGCCGCTCCTGAAGCCTTCCTTCAAAAAACACCAGCACCAGGCAGATCAGCACAAGAAATACAACATATGTGCTGATTCCCTTCCATTGTCTGTTCAAAATATCTTATCCTCCTGTTATTCAAATTCCACCACACCGATATATGGCAGGTTCCGGTACAACTGGTCATAATCCAGTCCGTAGCCGACAACAAATTTATCTTCAATCTGAAATCCCACATAGTCCACGTCCACATCTACCACTCGTCTGTCCGGCTTATCCAGAAGAGTACAGATCTTCAGGCTCTTTGGATTTCTCTGAGCAAGCAGATTCTTAAGATGACTCAGCGTCCTGCCTGAATCAATAATATCTTCAATAATGATCACATGCCGATCTGTAATCGCCATATCCAGATCTTTGGAAAGTTTTACCACTCCGCTGGATTTTGTAGCCGCACCATAACTGGAACACTGCATAAAATCCATAATTACAGGCACAGTTATTCTTTTTGCCAGTTCACAGGTAAAATATACACTTCCCTTCAAAATACAGATCAATTGAATGGTTTTTCCGGCATAATCACGGCTGATTTCTTCTCCCAGCTCTTTTATTCTTGTATTTACCGCTTCCTCATCGATCATAGTTTCAATATGATGTTTCTCCATCCTTTGTCCCTCCGTTCTCTCTCATCTGTACCTTCAGTATCCTCTTTGTCTGTTCTGTCACTTTATATCGCTCACTGATGCGCATACCTGTAACCCAGATCACATGACTTCCGTCTGCCAGAAGAATACACTGGTCCCGTTCTTCCCTTGGTACTTTACAGTCAATCAGATAGTCTTTCAACTTCTTATGAATGCCTCCGGTAATCTCCAGATAATCCCCGGGGCGTCTGGTACGCAGAACAACGTTAGTTCTGATTTTATCATAATCAAACCACTTCGTATAGCGCTTTACTACAATTTTCCCAATTTTCTCGGATTTTTCCAGTGTCAGGCAGAAATCCGCCCCCATATAATAATATTCACCGCCAGGCGCACAGATAACTGGTTCTTCGGCCGTTTTCTTCCCATATCCTCTCTTCAGCAGCAATTCTTCATATCCCAAAACTGCAAAGCAATCTTCCGGAAGTGTAATTCTGCTCCCCCTGTGCCCCTTGGACAGCGCACAGATCTGCTCCACATAGACCGCTCTGGAGCCGATTCCTTCCCCCAGAAGCCCTTCCAGGCAGCGAAGCACTGTTTTTTTTCTCATAACCAGATGCATCTCTTCAAACTTTTCCAGAGAGATGGCATAACCATCCCGACGCTCATGAACGCTTTTCTCCCACCACTTCTTGAGCTCCTCCTCCAGATAATCCTCTGCTTCTTTCAGTCGCTCTGCTGTCCTGGCCATGCGAGCCGCACATCCCGGACGAATCTCTTCCATGGACGCCAGTACCTGATGCCGTATTCGGTTCCTGGTATAATCCAGTTCCTGATTGGTGGAATCCTCCACCCAGGCCAGTTTCTTTTCCCGAAGCCATGCTTCAATCTCTGCTCTTGTCACACAAAGCAATGGACGAATATAGGGTCCGCGCACTGGCTCCATCCCCCTAATTCCCCGAAGACCTGTTCCACGCATCAGATGAAAAAGCATAGTTTCTGCCTGATCATTCTGATGGTGCGCCAAAGCCCCCCGCTCTATCTCGTGTTCTAGAAACTCCCGTTCAAACGCTTCATATCGTACTCGTCTCCCCGCTTCCTCTATGCTGATTCCCTCTTTTATCGCCCGCTCTGGAACATCCTCGCAGACTACCTGCAATGGGATTCCGCGTTCCTCACAAAACTGCTTACAAAAATCCTGGTCCCGCCGGGCCTCCGCCCCCCGTATTCCGTGATTTACGTGCAGGGCATAGAGCTGAATCCCATACTCTTTTCCATATTCCCATAAAAGTTGCAGCAATGCCACCGAATCCGCTCCGCCGGACAATCCCACCAAAATCTTCATATGTGGTCTGATCATATCCCAGCGTTTTATGTAGTCATATACTCTCTTTTGCATCATTTCATACACTCACAATCTCTATTTCCAGAACTCCATATCAGAATACGGAAATGTCAGCAATATATCTGCCGGTATCCGTTTTATCTCTTCCAGATTCCGACTACCAGTATCGTCATATCGTCCGCCCCTTCTCCATATGTCCGTACCTGCTCCATCAGCCGCTCTGCCATCTCCGCAGGAGTCCCCTGGGGCAGATTCCGAATCAGGTATTTCATAGTTTCCTCTTCTTCCCCTGGCGGAAGTGCATGAATCACTCCATCTGTCATCATAAACAAAAGATTTCCATCATACATCCGGAGCCGATAAGGTTCCAAGGAAATCTGGCTTGTAACTCCGGCCGGAAGTCCGGATCCATGGATGCATTCCACACTGTTCTCTTTCTTCAGAAAGCTTACGCCGGCTCCCACCTTCAGAAAGTCACACACGCCTGTATACAGGTCGATGGACGCAATGTCAATGGTAGAGAATATTGGTTCTTCCGGCTGAAGAACGATAGACGAATTGATCATACGCACTGCTGTCTCTTTGGAAAATCCTGCCTCCAGAAATTGTTCCATCAGATCCAGGACCAGCTCGCTCTGTGTGCAGGCCTGAATACCTGAGCCCATACCATCTGATAAGCCTGCATAAAACTGCCCTTCCGGAAGCCAGAAGACAGAAAAATTGTCTCCGGATACAGCCTCGTCCTTCCTGGTTTCCTTACGAACTCCATATAAAACGTTGTAAGCCACTCCCTCCACAAACAGAACAGTCACCCGGTCCTGACTCACAAAAGAACGACTGTCCCTGGCAGGCGTCATCTCACAATCCATTAGGTCAGACAGCGCTCCGGCAATTTTCTTTACTGGCACACAGAGTTTTCTCCGGGTATTCATGGTCATATAGACCTGTCGCTTCCTTCCCTGAGGATTATAGAAAAACACCTTATGGACTTGTACCCCCATCAGCCGCAGCCGCTTTCCAATCTCCTGTTCCAAACTCACATCTTCTTTGGTGCCGTAAATCCGTTCCATGGTCCCCACCAGAATCTGACTCATCTCACGGAGCTGCCCCGCTGCCGCCATCCTGCTTTCCATCAGCCTGTCCTGAAGAATACGGTCTCCCCGGCTTCCACTCGCCACCTGCGGGACCGTACAAAAACTTCTGGAGAGCTGTGCAAAACTCTCCTGGTAGTCTTCCATCCATTGGCGGACCGGATGAAGAATCTCTGTATCTGAAAGGCATTTCCGTTCTGTAAAAATCCAGTCGCATACATAACCCGCCAGGACGATTGCGGAGAAAAATGCAGTCCCTTTCATAACACTCACTGCCATTTTCCATACGGCTTCTCCGAACATATATTCCACCGTAAGCTCCATAGCCGTCAGGCATGTCCCGGCCCCCAGGCCAAGTAACCATTTTCTTCTTCCCTCTTCCTTTCTGCCGAACAGAGTCAGCAGACATCCGCCAAATATGGCCGACAGGACATATTTTGTCCACTCCATCATATCATTCCTCCTCCATGATCCTTGTGCTGTCAGTTTCTGCACAGCAGGCCCCGACCTGCCTCCCAGCACTGCAGCCTGAATTTTGTATGGGAATTATAGACAGAGGATTTTGCAATCTTTGTCATTTGGAATCGGCTCGAAAAAAAAATTTTTCGACACATAAAAGGATGAGCTTCACAGCCCATCCTTATTCTGTTTAATCTTTTGATTTAAAAATAATCTCATCTTCATAGACAAGCCCCAGCTTTTCTTTTGCAACATCTTCTATGTATTTCTTCGTCTTTGTATAGGCTTCCAGTTCTTCAATCTCCTCTGCACGCCGCTGTTCTGCAGCAATCGCTTCCATCAGCGATTCCTCCCTTGCCTGGTATGCATAGTTCTTCTGTTTCAGTTGTAAGCAGCCTATGGTACTGGCAGCAAAAACAGCCAGGACGATCAAGACAATCCCCCAGCCTCCAAGATGCGCTCTTCGCCGATTGGCTTTCCTCCATTTCGTCTGTGCCGACATATACCTCACCTCTAAGAGAATAGTATAATTATAAACTCTTTCAACCTTTTTTTCAATTTCTTTTTATAAAACCTGACCGCTACTTTAAGAACTTGTACCACTTTCCCCCATACAAACCGGAAAGGGCGAAGCAGAATTCCCAGACACCAGTTCAAGATTCCTGCAGTATGTTCCACCATCCAATTACTCACTGTCTGATGATAGAAAAGCATACCTGCAGCCACTGCAAATAATGCATAACCTCGTACGGCACCGTCATTTTCGCGGTATAAAAGTTGGAAGATTAAAAGCGCAGTCCCGGCCCAGTAAAATACATCTTCCAATGCTACTGCCAGAACGCCGTGGGGCACGATTCTCCGGAAGATCCGAAGCAGATCATAGAGAATCAGGATAAAGATCCCCCTCAATACTGCAAGTCCAAAAAACTGCAGTTCTTTCAGGATTCCCAGACTCATTTTATTATCGGAATAACCGGTTCAGCAGAGATTCTCCGCCTTTTTTGAAATCCGAGACCTCAGAATACTGGATACTGTCAATTCTGCCTTCCAGTTCGATCTCTCCCTTCTCCAGCGTCAAACGGTTCACATGCAGGTCTGCCCCTTTGATCTGCATCATCCCCAGTTCTGTCTCCAGAAGGACTTCCGATATATCAAAAGAGATGACATCCGACACGCCGGTGATGCTTCCCATCCGTCGGTTCATCATATTAACCTTATGCGCACCCCTGGCCTGCGGATGCTCTTCAGTGGTTCCCATCTTCACCATAGAAAAAGACCTCCTATATATTCTCTTATAATATATTAGAAGGTCCTCTTAATTATTCCAATTATAAATATCTGTAAAGTTCTTTCGCTTCTTCTTTTCTGACGGTCTCCTGTACGTTCAGCACTTCTGCCTTCACAGCCCGCGTACCGAACTGAATCTCTATGACGTCTCCTTCTTTCACATTCAGAGATGCCTTTGCGGTTTTCCCATTTACCAGTACCCTACCGGCGTCACAAGCCTCATTGGCCACTGTCCGCCTCTTAATCAGACGGGAAACCTTCAAAAATTTGTCAAGTCTCATCCTATATCTTAGTTCAGAGCATCCTTCAGTGCTTTACCTGCTTTAAACTTCGGTGCTTTAGAAGCAGCAATCGGCATAGGTTCTCCCGTATGGGGATTGCGTCCTTCTCTTGCAGCTCTCTCGACCACTTCAAATGTACCGAATCCAACTACCTGAACTTTCTCACCTTTCTTTAATTCTTCTGTAACAACATCAACAAATGCCTTTACGGCCTTTTCTGCATCTTTTCTCGTAATATCCGCATTCTCTGCGACTGCTGCAACTAACTCAGCTTTGTTCATAGTCAATTCCTCCTAAAGCTCTCTATTTAATATGGTTATTAAGCACGCATCATTAGTTATAACGTCTTTCCTGTTATTTGTCAAGCATTATCCTTATATTTCCCCCTCTCTGCGGCGTTTTTCATCTCTTTTTCCGCCTGTTTGATCTCTTCCCAGCGTTTTTGATTCTGTTCTAAAGATCCATACTCTTCGTTTCCGAAAACATGGGGATGACGGCGTACCATCTTTTCTGCAAGACTGTTTACCACGTCTTCCATGGTAAATGCTCCTTCTTCTCTTGCAATCTGGGCATGAAGGAGTACTTGCAGGAGTACGTCACCCAGTTCTTCGCAAAGATTTTCATTGTCGTCCTGCTCTATGGCTTCAATCACTTCCTGACATTCGTCCCGGAGGCATGGAATCATGCTTTCATGTGTCTGTGCTTTGTCCCATGGACAGCCATGGTCGCCACGGAGTTCTGCGATAATATTTAAAAGTTCAGAATAAGTATACATATTTTTGTTCCTTTCTGGAGGATACCTGTTTGCAGCTGAATTTATATATAATTCCCGCCGTTTATCTCTACATTGATGGCCTGGAAAATACAAATACCCCGCAGCATTGGTCAAGCGTCTGCATACGCGTGACTCATTGCTGCGGGATAAAAATCTTGAGGCCCTTCACCTCCCGGCCTGAAAGTTTATAAAGATCACCGCCGGATTACAGCATCTGATTGATCATGGCCAGAACTTCTTCTCCAAGCGCTGCGCTTTTCGCGTCAGCATCTGCAAGAGAGGTTCCTTTGATTCCATAATAGAACTTTACCTTCGGCTCGGTTCCGGATGGTCTCACGCACAGCCATGCGCCATCATTCAGGTCATAGTAAAGTACGTTGGAAGCCGGAAGTCCGGTAGGCTTCACTTCTCCGGTCGCCATATCTTTGATGGTGTCCAGTTTGTAATCTCTTGCAGATATCACCTGATAAGAACCAATGGACTTCGGGGTATTATTCCGAAGAGTTTCCAGAATCTCCTGAATCTTGGCAAGGCCTTCGATTCCTTTCAGTTCAATGGATTTCACCGCATCTTTATAATAGCCATATTTCTCATACATGGCAACCATGGCATCCCAAAGTGTCATACCTTTCATCTTATAATAAGCAGCAGCCTCACACAGCGCGACTGTCGCAGAGATCGCGTCTTTGTCGCGGGCATAAGTGCCGATCAGACATCCGTAGGACTCCTCCAGTCCAAAGAGATACGTTCCTTTGCCCGTATGCTCGTTCTTCAGGATCTGCTGTCCGATGAATTTGAACCCGGTCAGAACTTCCACCAGTTCACATCCATAATTAGCCGCCACAGCATCTACCAGATTCGTGGTAACAATAGATTTGACCACCTGGCCATCCGCGGGAATCTTGCCTGCTGCCTGCTTCTGGCTCAGGACGTAGTCACAAAGCAGAGAACCGGACATATTGCCGGTCAGCGGAATATATTCTCCGGATTTGGTATCTTTTACATAGACTCCAAGCCGGTCTGCATCCGGATCTGTTGCCAGAACAAGGTCTGCATTCACTTCCTTTGCCAGCTTCAGGCCCAGTGCAAATGCTTCTGCAGCTTCCGGGTTCGGATAACTGACTGTGGGGAACTCACCATCCGGAAGTTCCTGCTCTTTTACCACATACACATTCTCAAATCCCAGCTCTTTGAGCGCACGCCTTGCCGGGATATTGCCGGTGCCGTGGAGCGGCGTATAGACAATGCGGATGTCCTTCTGCATCTTATCAATGGCATCCTGATTCACCACCTGCGCCATAACATGTCCTATGAATTTGTCATCAATAGCCTGGCCGATGATCTCATATTTGCCTGCTGCCTCTGCCGCTTCTCTGGTAGTGGTTTTCACCGTGGACAGATCTGTAATCGCAAGAACTTCTTCCGTTACACCTTTATCATGAGGTGGTGTAAACTGTGCGCCATCTTCCCAGTATACTTTATAGCCATTGTATTCCGGCGGATTATGACTTGCTGTAATATTGATACCAGCCACACAGCCCAGCTCACGAACCGCAAAGGACAGCTCCGGCGTCGGCCTCAGGGACTCAAACTTGTATGCTTTAATCCCATTGGCTGCCAGCGTCAGTGCTGCTTCCTCTGCAAATTCCGGCGACATCCGGCGGGAATCATAGGCAATTGCCACGCCTTTATTCTGCCCGCCCTGCCTGATAATATAGTTGGCAAGACCCTGAGTCGCACGACGCACCACATAAATATTCATCCTGTTGATGCCTGCACCAATGATTCCCCGGAGGCCCGCCGTACCAAACTCCAGATCCTTATAAAAACGCTCCTTAATCTCATTGTCATCCTCCGCGATTGCTTTCAGCTCCGCTTTGGTAGCCTCATCAAAATAAGGGTTGGAAAGCCATTCTTCATAAATTGCTTTGTAGTCCATTTTGTACATTTACCTCCCTGAATTGGTATTTTAGTTAGAATTATTATACAATATTTCCCTGGAAAAAGAAACTCTTTTTTCCCTCTGCGCCATGAATTTTTCCAGTTTCTCCATATGTTTGCCTGGAATCCAGGCCTTATTGGTATTGTAATAATAATTGGCCAGTTTCCAAAATTTCTCCGGATATTTCATGCGGACACTCAGATATGCCCGCTCCTCTTCTGTCAGCGGCCGCACTTGTTCATAGGCTTTCAGTATCCTGTTTCCCAGGCGAAAATCATAATTCTGCTTCTCCAGAATCTTCCTCATAAAAAGATACAGATCATTTACCTGCACATCCAGAGCAAAATTTTCAAAGTTGATCACTGCCATCTGTCCGTTTCCCACGAGAATATTGTGATGAATATATTCGCCATGGCAGAAGTGTCCTTCTTCAAATGCCTGCTTCTTCAGACGTTCATAAGCAGAATTCTGAAGCCGCCTCTCCATCTCCTGGGCTTCCTCAATGACAGACGGATAACAGGCAAGATATGCGGATTCAAATACATTCTTCCGGTTTTTCCGGCGGATAAACGTATAGATCTTCCGGAGTTCTCTATTATGTCTTCCTATCTCCTCCACTGCGTCTGCCGCTGACAATCTGAACTGGTCCTCTTCTGTCACCTCACAGAAGCCCCGCATGTCCTGATGCATGGACGCCAGCAGAGAAGCGGCTTTCAGGATCTCACTTTCACTTCTGGTATCACATTCTCTTCCGTCCAGAGACTCCTTTACCACAAACTGATCATATTCCCTGTATACAGTGGCCAGTCTGCCCTCGCTGTCCGGTTCCATCCGGTCTACCAGATAACCGCAGTCTTTCAGATGCTGCAAAAGCTCCTGTTCTTTCTGAAGCTTATATGTGCTTCCGGAAAACTCCCGGATCAGGAGTCTTCCCACGCTGGTATCCAGAAGAAACGCCCCTCTGGTGCGCCAGCTGGCGTTCACATCAAACGGGTACTGCTCCAATACCTGCAAATCTCTCTCGTTCATAGAATCCCCCCACATCGGTCGTCTCGTACCTTCTATACATATGTGGGAAAGATGAAAAATAGCACCCCGAAGGGTGCTGAATTTTTCATATATTTACAGTTTCAGCTCAAATGTTTCACCAATCTGTATATAATCGTGACTCATCTGTCCGCTTTCCTTCGGCAGCCCCACCGCATTCAGTGTCATGTGCACCGAAGAGGCCGTATCTGCAAGCCTGCCGTCATCAATAATTTCCTCATTAGACATATAACCGGATGTCTTATCTGCAACCCTTGTACCAAACTCTACCTGATTCCCGATATCGTCTACTGCTGTTACCTGCAGAAGATACTCCGAAGGCGCATCTGTATGATATGTGATCGTCTGTTCCAGTTCGTTCATGGCAAGTTCTTCCAAAACGACGGTTACTCCGTTTGGCAAAGTAAATTCCTTCTGAATGGATACCCGTTTCGTGTCAACGAACAGCTCTGCACCATCCGCAGTAAATGCAAAATCCCAGTTCCCCCTGATCCGCTCTCCTGACCAGAGTTCATTCACTTCAATCCGGAATTCATGTTCCAGTGACGGATCCAGATCCGGAATCTCATAGGACAGTTCTATTCCCAGAACCCTCTGTTCATCGTCCAGATAGGAAGAACCTCCTCCTGCTGCCACCGCCGAACTTTTTCCGTCCACATATACTTTCTCAGACAGGTTCAGCATCTGATCCACAGGCTGCCCGTCTTCCCGATGAACTGTATAGTTAACTGCCAGTTTCTTTTCTGCAACTACTACTTCCTGCAGTGTAATTACATACCCCTGATCGGCTACAGGTGTCTGTATCACGTCCCGGTAGTCCGCCAGATCTCCGGACAGTCCCAGCGCACTGCTGATACTCCATGTAATCCGGCGGACCGCTGCGTGTACTTCGCCTCCAAACATCGCCGTCCCTGTAAACAACACTGCCGCTGCGCAGGCCGCCGCCGTCACCTTTCCAAAGGTCCTTTTGGCTTTTCTCTTTTCCTGTCTGATCTTATTTAATACAGTTGCCTCATATCTTCTCATATCCATATCTTCCGGGCCTTCCATGAGACAATCCCCGTCCGCCCAATCAGTTGTCCTGATCTCATTTGCCAGTTTATATGCTTCTCTGTTCATGCTCACGCCCTCTTCCTTTCTCCAAATTTATCCCGAATTTTCTTCTTTCCCCTGAAAATCCTCACATAGACATTTTCTCTGCTCATGCCCAGTGCCTGCCCTGCTTCCTCCGGTTCTTCCTCCATCAGGAAGATCCTCCGGAACAGTTCCTGGTCTCTGGGAGACAGACATTTCAGGATTCCTTCTGTCTCTTTTGAAAGTTCCTGTTCTGTCAGTTCCAGGAGCGCAGGATCTTCTTTGGGAATCTCCAGTTCTGTTTCTTCCAGAGAGATTGTATTGTGTTCCCGCTGGATTCTGCGCAGCATATCAACAGCCTCCAGTCTGGCCACTCCTGCCGCCCAGTTTACAAAACTTCCTCTGTTCTCATCATAACAGTCAATATTTTTCCAGATTCCCAGGAAAATATCGTTCATACACTCCTCTACTCTGTCCGGCGAAGCAAACAACCTTTTCTTCACAATGGACTTCAAAAATACGCCGTAAGTTCGGATCATATACACAAGGCCTTCCTCCTGACGCCTTCTGATCAGGTCCACAAAATTATTTTCATTAGCTTTCATAACAGTTACCTCAAAAATTATGACTTCCAAGTCAGCTGGCTTATTGGATCCTTCATCCTATACTCCGTCTCCTGTCGTCCCTGATCTTACACTTTTCAGAAAAAATCAGAAAAATTTCATCTCCGAATCCGGATATAGACCAGATAGATAAAAACATCAGCAGTTTTCGAAAAGTTACATTCCAAAAACTGCTGATGTTTTTTATCCCTCTGCAGACCCGGTCAGTCTCCGAACCATCCAAAGCACACGCCCTCCGCAGCGCCGGATCGCCTCTTCCGAAAGCGCTCCCCGCTCATATGCCCTTCGAATGTCTTCATCATCTTTCAGACTTCCCGGCATCATAATATCATTCCCAACGTCCACGCATTTCCAGGGAATACTCCCATCCTCAGGTCCCGTGGTGCCCCAGTCGGTCATAATCACCCCTTCAAACCCCCACTCCTCCCGGGCGATAACCGTACACAAATCCCGACTGTTGGCCGCATGGAGCCCGTTGACCAGGTTGTAGGATGTCATCATGGCCACAGGATTGCTTTTCTTTACTACAATCTCAAAGCCCCGCAGATAAATCTCCCTAAGCGTCCGCTCCGAAAGCCGGGCATCCACATCCATACGGTTGTCCTCCTGATTATTACAGGCAAAATGCTTGATGGTCACGCCGCAATTCCCACGGCTCTGGACTCCGTCTGTCACAGCCGCCGCCATCTGCCCGGACAGGAACGGATCCTCCGAATAATACTCAAAATTACGCCCACACAAAGGATTCCTGTGAATATTCAGTCCCGGCGCCAGCCAGAGATCCACATGGAATTCTTCCATCTCTACCGCCACCTTTTCGCCAAACTGCCGCATCAATTCCCTGTCCCAGGACTGCGCCAACGCCGTCCCCACCGGGAACGCCGTACAAAACTGATAATAGATATCCACATTTTCATGGTGTCCTGCCTCTTCCAGATACCCGTTCTCCAGAGAACTCAGGATACCGGAGCCATAGACCTCATCCGTCTCACAGTCCACCTCATAGTTCTGCCGCAGGCGCAAGCCTGCCGGCCCATCCGCCATGATCAGCGAACGAATTCCCCGGGTCTCTTCCAGCCTCTCCGTGGTCTCTCCTGCCGATCCTGGCACCCTTGTCCCGGCAGAACCAAGAGTACAGGTTTCCACCGTGATATTTCCATACAGAAGCGGGATCAGTTCTTCCACAGACATCCCCTCTGTCTCTTTCTCCCATTTCGCAAAATCTTTCGTGGTAAAATCAGCAGCCTCCGGAACCTGAACACCAATCGTCTTTGTTTGCTCCAGAAGCACCTGTTCCAGGAGCGTAAACTGTGCCGCAGGCTGCAGAGAAGCTGCATGGGATCCAATCCACACTCCGTATTCTCCGGCCTCCAGCACCCATGCATGCAACTCTTCCGAAAAGCTGGCCAGGTCTTTGGGTTCCGCAAAAATCGTAAGCCTCTGGCACTCCCCAGGGCTCAATACCCCGGTCTTTGCAAAACCAATCAGACGCTTCGCCTCTTTCTCAAGCCCTGTCCGGGGCAACGTCGCATATACCTGTACCACTTCCCGGCCAGACCACCTGTCACCTGTGTTTTTCACAGATACTGTCAGCTCTACACCTGCCTCTGTCCTCTGAAACCCTTCTGATCTCATGGAAAACTCCGTGTAAGAAAGTCCATACCCAAAGGGAAACAGAGGCGAAATACCTGCACGGTCAAAGTGACGGTATCCTACAAAGATCCCTTCCCGGTATTCCTCCGTCTCCAGGTCACCATTCAGATAACCAAAGCTTTCAGCAGAAGGATAATCTTCGTAGCGCCTTGCCCAGGTATCCGTCAGTCTGCCCCCCGGCGCCATATAGCCGAACAGTACATCGCAGACCGCCCGGCCTCCCTCCTGTCCCGGAAGAGAAATATGTAAAATGGCACGAAGGTTTTTCGTTTCTTCCAACAGGCGGGTCAGCTCCACCGGAGCACCCACATTTAAAATCAGCACAATGGGAAGCCCTGTCCGGTCCAGCCAGAGTATATCCTCCCGCTCCCTTTTGCTCAGCTCGTAATCTCCTTCTTCTCTCCGGCGGTCCTTGCCTTCTCCGGCAATCCGACTGATCACATAAACCGCCGCTGAAGCGCCTTTTAAATCCTCTTCCCTGAGCCCACGTCCCTCCGGCAGTGCAAACGGATTCCATGCGTAGGCATCAAAAGGATTGTCTCTATGCTTTACATCTTCCAGCACTTTTTCCTTCCAGGCTTTTCTGGCTGTCTCATAACACTTTTCATAATCCCGGACCCAGTCCTCGCTTGTGATCGCAATCTCCGCTTCCTTCATCCCCCTGTAGATAGAAATGTTCTCCCGGTTATTTACATCTCCTGAGCCGGTCCCACCCTTCACGGTTCGAACCGCACCGCCGCCAAACAATGCGACGGACATTGAAGAATCAAGAGGAAGCAGCCCTTCATTCTTCAAAAGGACCATCCCCTCTGCTGCCGCCCTTCTCGCAAATACACCATGAGCCAACTCCCGTTCTGATGGTTTCTGTTCTTTTGTACCGCTGTGAATCTGTCTTGTTACTGTCATATATTGCCGTCCATCCTTTTAGCTGTTTTTTCTGTATTTTATCATACTCTGCGTTTACAGGCCACCATATTTTTAATCTGGATGCATCTGCAGAATCACCCGTTAATCCTGGCAATCACCTGCACAAAAAAGGTACTCTGCAAGTGGACAGACCTGCGAGTACCCTTTTTCATGGACGTTGTAAACTTATTCGTATGCCTAACTGATTTTAATCATTAGTATAATAGTTACAAGTTTACTTAATTTTGGATTCGGTTTGAATCCCTTACCTATATTTAGTTTTCATGCCCCGTAGCCAGCAAGGGGCTTTTGTCAACCGTTCATGGATAAAAAGCACTGTATTGTCTGAAGTTTTGTTTGTCGCATCTTCGTATGCCCCGTTTAAAACGAAAGCGAAGTGGACTTGCATGGGGGGATGCTGTTTCTGCTGTCAACTGCAGCCTGACAACATTCTTACAGCAGAATACTTACCATATCAGGCTGGTAAGATTTTAAATAATTCCGTTCCTTACCGCTCTGTTCTGATGATCAGTCAAAATAGAGCGCATCTGTACAAGTGGTCGTGGTTTCCACGATATCACCCTGGAAGACGGAGTGAACACCTTTGACACTGTAGTACTTATCTCGGGTAACCTTATAATAGTCACTGTTAACTGTTACAAATGACTCATTATATTCCCGTCCGGTCCAGTAATCAATGGTACCCCAGCCATCCTTTCCATTATCACTCTGATCCAGATAAATCCGCACATACAGCTCTTCGCAGTCTCTGTGCGCAAATGTGGTTCCAGAGCCAATGGCATAACCGGTCTTGCCCTGCTTGATCTTCGAGACCGCCGCCTGAAGATAGTCGCCACGGGCAATTCCATACCATGTATCAGATGCTTCGTCTTCCTGCACATCATATACATGGTAGCCTGCAGGAGATACTTCCTCTGCAGAAACTGTCAGACAGCTTCCTAGGAGTAATGCTCCAATCATACCAAGAGCACATCTTGATTTCCATTTTTGCACCATCTATCGCCCCCTTTCTGTAAAAATATAGTAAGCTTACAATATAGTAACGATTACGAAACATTTTCATGACAAAATCAGACATTTTTTATCGCAATATTTTCTAAAATTTTTATAAACTCATCATGCTCCATAATTCCATGTATTGAATAATATGTATTCAAATATTCAAAGGAGGAAATATAATATGGTTTTTCTGTAGAATCCTGGTATTTAAAAACCTCTATTTCTAACTTATTAGAATCTATTATTAATGTATCCCGTTTCTCGCCATCTGTTTGATAGTTAATGCTGGAATTGCTATAATCTTTGCTGATATAGATATAGATTTTTCTCTCTTCCACCCCATATTCCAGTATCGCTTCACTTGTCTTCTCTTCTATGTTGTATCTTATCAAGCGCATTCCAACTGGCTGATATCCAAATCTTATTGAAAGAACTCCCAGTTTCTCCTCTACTTCCTGGCAAACTTTTTCCTCATCATATTCTCTATCTTCAGCATTGTTATTATTGATCTTTGTAGTCGTATCAGCCCCCAGTTCTTGCTCCGTTATCTCCGGCCTGTACAGTTTACTGCCAGTACCTACTACTCCCATTCCAACACACAATACCGCAACTGCTGCCACCGCGATCATCATACGCCGGCGTATATTGACTCTTTTGTCTGCCTGTTTCCGTGTTTCAACCTCTCTGTGAATATCCTGAAGTCTTTCTGCAGGCATATCAATGTCCTGAAGCTCTTCTGATTCCATAAGCAACTTTTCCCGTTCATCTGCCATCGCCATCAAGTCTTCATCTATCCTGTCTTTAAGCCACTCATCCAGATCGTCATAATCATGCTTCATATTCATTTTTTCCTTTTCTTTCAGACGACATTCCAAAGCTCCTGCCTCTCGGGCAAAGAACTCTTTCCTGCGCACCACCTGAACGCCTCTCTTCGAATATCCGGACATTTCTTATATTTTTTTATTCAATTGTATGTCCGGTCTCAACACAACGACCATATACTATCCTGACCGCCCCATCCCATTTTCTTCTCTACAAGGAATCTCTCTTCTTCTGATTCCCGTATTCCAGTATCTTTCTTTTACCCTTTTATCTTTTGTCTACATCTTTTTGTTACTTTGTGCATATATATTTTTTTTGAGAAAATGTCTATGACAAATCCGGCTTCCCAAACCGGCGTACGCCGACCGCCGCAGGCACAGGAAACATTTCTCAGTATGGACAACCCCCTCCCGAGGATATATAATCAACATATCACATCTCCAAGGAGGAATGACATCCCATGAAGCATATCATTCTTACCGGCGGCGGCACTGCCGGTCATGTAACCCCCAATATCGCTCTGCTTCCCCGCCTGCGCAGTGCAGGTTATGACATATCCTATATCGGTTCCAGAGACGGAATTGAGAAGAAACTGATTGAAGCCCAGAATATCCCCTATTATGGAATTTCTTCCGGTAAGCTCCGTCGTTATTTTGACTGGAAGAATTTCACGGATCCTTTCCGGGTCATAAAAGGCTTCTCCGAAGCCAGCGCCCTTATGAAATCATTAAAGCCGGATGTGGTCTTCTCCAAAGGCGGTTTTGTCTCTGTTCCTGTGGTCATGGCCGCAGGACGCCGACATATCCCTGTCATCTGTCATGAATCTGACTTGACACCTGGCCTTGCCAACAAACTGAGCATGCCAGGCGCCACGAAAATCTGCTGTAATTTCCCCGAGACTATGGAACATCTTCCAAAGGAGAAAGCAGTTCTCACCGGCTGCCCCATCCGCCGGGAACTGATGAATGGTAAACGTGCAGCCGCCCTTACTCTGACTGGATTCCTGCCCGGCAAGCCGGTGCTTCTGGCTATGGGTGGAAGCCTTGGAGCTGCTGCCATCAACCAGGCCGTACGGGAATCCCTGCCCGAACTTTTGGAGAACTGGCAGGTTATTCATCTATGTGGCAAAGGCAAACTGGATCAAAGCCTCCAACACATAAAAGGTTATGTACAATATGAATATATTCAAAAAGAACTCCCGGATCTTTTTGCCCTGTGTGATATCGTCGTCTCCAGAGCAGGAGCCAACGCCATCTGCGAACTTTTGGCTCTTCGAAAACCAACCCTTCTGATTCCGCTCACCGCCAAAGCAAGCCGCGGAGACCAGCTTCTTAATGCCCGGTCTTTTGAGCGTCAGGGGTTCTCCATGGTACTTGAAGAAGAAAACCTGAACAAAGAAACTTTTCTCCATGCAGTCACAGATCTTTCTGAACACCGGAAAGACTATATAGAAACCATGAAAAAATGTCCTCAGACCAATGCGATTGACACGATTTTCTCACTGATTGAAAACGCCACACGCTGAATAAACATTTTCGGAGTATTCAAAGAGTGATTCATTTGTCCTCTTCTGGATACTCTTTTTTATACCATTCCCTTAACTTCTCCCTTGCTCTCTGTCTCCGTTTTCCAACCAGAGATTTCTTAATTCCCATCTCTTCACTGATTTTCTTATCACTCATTCTCCCAACATAACGCAAAATCAGAGCATCATACAATTCACGCTTTTCCTTCTTCAGGCGGGACAGTACTTTGAATTTTCTTCTGCTTTCTTCCCTTTCCTCTGCCAGCCGTTCCGTATCCGTACTGAGATCGAAAAGTTCTTCCCGTTCTACCCGAAGTCCGACAATCGTCGTATATTTTCCACCTTTCCTCAGATAGTCCAATGCCAAATGTTCTGATACAATCAACAGCCACGCCTTCACTTTCTCAGGTTTTATGCTGTCTAAATGTTCCGACAGGCGAATGAATGTTTCCTGACACAAATCCTGTGCTGTATGATAATCCACATACAGACACAGGTTCCGAACTACCATCTTGCTGTAACGCACAAAGTAATCATCCAGATGATGATAACTTTCACTCATAAATCTTACCAGTACCCTCTCATTGGTGATCTATCAGTCTTTTCACTTCTTCCATCTCTTCCGGCGTCGTTTTGCCCGGTTTCCAGTGAATCCCTGCATGATCGTCTCTATATCGCGGAATCAAATGCATATGAAAATGAAAAACTGTCTGACCTGCCGCTTCCCCATTGTTCTGGACCAGATTAAACCCATCTGCCCCAAGCGCTGTTTTTATTCTGGAAGCGATCCTCTTTGCCTTTAATAATACCTTCGCTCCTGTCTCATCGTCAAGATCAAACAAATCTTTGTAATGTTCTTTCGGAATCAGTAGTGCATGGCCTCTCGTGGCAGGCCCCAGATCCAGAATCACCCGAAAATCCTTATCCTCATACAAAGTCGTAGATGGAATCTCACCATTTGCAATTTTGCAAAAAATACAGTTGCTGTCTTTCATAATCATCCTCCTGATTAAAGTTCCGCTTCGGCCCTTTTGGAAATAGTCCGGGCTTTTGCTGTTTTTTAGTTACATCTTGATATTTTTTATCTGAATTTTTCTTATAATTAAGGATTCTTATCTCAGTTTTCAGCTCTGATTATCATTTTTTGTCGAAATTTGTCGAACGATTCCATTTGCCATTTTTTGACATTTCTGTTATATTACTCATAGGGAGTGATGACGTTGCTGACATACACCGAACAGGAAAAAATGGAACGACTGATGGCAAAAGACGAGAACTTCCATGAGTTGATCACCGCCATCAAAGAAGATTACCATCTCACCCTTTCCCAGATATCTCACGAAATCCGGAACCCGCTGACTTATATGGACAGTTCCATACAGTGGATTCAGAAATTACATCCGGAAGTTGAGAGTTTTGAATTCTGGGAGCAGATGAAGCATGATCTCCAGTATCTGAAAGTACTTATGGATGACCTCACCACTTTCAATAACGGTGAACAGCTGACGATCAGCAAGATCGACCCTCGGGACTTTGCCTGTGATCTGAAGGATACACTCCTTCCAGAACTGCTGGACAGGCATATCCCTCTCCTGATCAAGCTGGATGATACTTACCCTGATTTTTATGGTGACCCGATTCGATTGAAGCAAGTATTTATCAATCTGATTAAAAATTCAATGGAATCCATCACTGAACGGGGACGTATCACACTAAAGGTTTTCACTCACGACAAGCGGCTGATGATTGCCGTCAAAGACAACGGATGTGGGATTCCCACAGAAAACCAACAAAACATTTTCCGCCCATTTGTAACTTATAAGGAAAATGGAACCGGACTTGGCCTCTCTATCGTCCGACGAATTGTATCTGCTCACCATGGTGCAATTCATCTTCGCTCTACAGTCGGAAAAGGTACAGAGATTCAGGTTCACCTGCCACTATTGCCAGTATCTCATATTTGTATATAATTATCCCAGATGGGTTTTATAAGGGAGAAGTCTGTTCTCCGCTGCCTTCTCCCTCTATGAGACCCGCATCTACATTCTTCTCAATGAATTCCCTGATATAATTCCACAGAGCGTCAGAGCTTTCATATATTTTATTATAGATGTCGGCTCTCTTCTTCTACAGGCAATATACATTTTTCAAGTGTCATCTCCGGATGGGGCTGATATCGTATCCCCATCTGACGCAGAGACGGCAGTTCATTCGCCCGCTCCGGATGGAGAATAAGCTCTTCTTTCTTGGACTTTAATAACCTTTTAATCCGATATTCAAGTTTGGCCGCATAAGACCAGCTCTCAGCCTCCCAGACCATTTCCAGCGACCGAAGCTGATGACTCTTCGTGTATTTGGCACCGGCTTTCTTCTTATAATAATGTTCCCACATCCGGCGCTCCAAATCCATAGCAATCCCTGTATAGAGAGAATTATCTTCGCAACGCACAATGTAAATATACGGCATCCGGCTTTCCTCTCAAAACATATTATATGAATCCCGGATTGTATCCGGTATCCTGCTGCCACCATCGACCAGCCGCACTCCGGAAAATCCTTATAAAATTCCCCATATAAGCAAATGGCTGATGACTTCGCTTACTTCATCAACGCCTGCCATCACCCATTGTTCATCTGTCTTATCCAGTTATTCAGTCTTTTGTAATCTACTTCATGATTGAAGATATCAATACTATTTTCTTAAAATGATGAAACATCCTTATGTTTTTTAATATAGCAATTTATATTGGGAATGTCAACTGTTTTCTGTATAGATTGTACTATAGGATACTTGTACAATACAAGTACTCTCTTTGTTGTTGCTGGCAAAACTTCGCTCTGCCCGGCATAATATGATATTATTCCACTACTGTATACCCCCGGCAAGAGAGGAAATAGCATTTACGGATAAAAAGAGGAACCGTCCCCAGGACTTCTGTACCCTCAAAAACAGCTCTTTAGCCTGCGCCGTCAGGGGCCTGAACCCCAGGTACCCTAATTAAAAGGTATGTATTTTCATTTCTTTTTGAAAATGGGAGATAAAGCGAAAATACAGCAGTCCGGTACTTTAAAAGAATTGCAACTCTATACGCTGGTCTTCCGGAAGGATGCGAACAGCATAGTTTTATGTATTTTATTATATAACTGTAAGTTTTTTATTGTAAACTGGTATTTCGTGTGTTAGTATAAAAATGTATAATTGAAAATAAAGGTGAAGGATGCGTTTCTGATAGGCCCTCTAGTTTTTAAGGGGGGGAGTGAGGCTTATGAGCACAATGGAAATTTTAACATTGCTGCTTGTTATTTTTGCAGCCCTGTCTTACATAGACAACCATACCAAAAAGAAATAGCATCCCTCTGCCCAAAGTTGGATGCTATTTCTTTTTTGAATAACAATTTTACTGAGGGCCCATCGGAAGCAATTCCGATCACCTTTCTGAGTAGATTATACTACAGGGTGCTTGTACAATGCAAGTACCCTTTTGCTTTTACCAGCAGAATCTTGTTCTGGTCGACAAGATATGATATAATTTTACTGCTGTTTGAAACCTCAGCAAGAGGGGAGGTGGGATTATGGAGTACCTTCTTTCGTTTCTGGTTACGGTTACGGCAAATGTAATTGGCTATTACATATGCAAATGGCTAGATCGTAACAATGATGAAAACAGTTAGCCTAGATAAAATACCCAAGGAATGCAGTCCTTGGGTATTTTGATGGGATTATTTCCCTTCTTTCGTTTGGCTGTCTTTATCATAGCACATCTTCTGAAAAAGTCAACGGTTTTTTCCTATCCAATTTTTGATGTCGATGATCCTTCTTCCTGGTACTTGGCAGCTGCGTCCTCGATCCGGCCGATGAACTTGATCTGCTCCCGATCGGGCAGCTTCTGGAAGTGCTGCAGGAGTTCTTTTTCGTTTTCTGTTAGGTTATTTGTATCGGGTTTTTCTTTTCCAGTAATCAACCATTCGATAGTTATATTTAGAAAGTCGCAAATGCGTAATATGAATTCAGATCCAGGGTCCGTTTCTCTTGTTCTCCATGTATATATAACAGATTTATTTACACCTAAATAATCTGCTAATGTAGCCGGTTTTATGTTATTTTCCTTCATTTTCTGAAATAACCTTTTATTTATTTCACCCATATTTTCTCCTAAAAAATACGCAAATCCGTAATTTAATTGTTGATATAGTCGCATATTCGTAATATAATAAATTATAAAGGTAGACACCTTAACACTTTTAATATCTTATTTTAACATACCGGCCGGTAAAGTACAAACACGGATTTTGGTAAGCCCGACGGGGAGCCAATCCGGGAAAGAAGGGTTTATGTTAGAACTATTAGGGAAAGAACAAATGCAAGAAATCATGAAAAAAGCATTCTCTCTGTTTTATCCAATACAAATGGAATCTTTGTATGGAGTGGTGGAGTCTCTGGATAACTGTCACTATTTCGCATCTTCGTTGGATGTACGTGAACATCTGTCATCTAAAAATGTAGATCTGTTCCGCTATTCAGACGATTATTTTGTACTGAACGTGGATTTTTTCCAGCATCCTGGCTATTCCCCGGGATTCGACGTATGTTTCCGCTTGAGATTCCAGCTCTGTGATCTGGAGGTAGCATAATGGCATCAAAAAAACCAATCTTGAAAAGCGTCCGACTTTCCGGAGACGTGTATGCCCTGATCGAGAAGGGAGAGGGGAGCAACTTTTCTGACAAACTGGAGAACATGGTCCGTATCTGTAATGTCCAGATCGCGGAGAAAAAGAAGAAGCTTTGCTACCTGGATCATGCCATTTCAAGGCGGTCCGACCAGTGTAACCGTTACTGGAACTTTGACGACAATCTGCAGGATATCTTCCAATGCATCGTCTCCTGCATGCAAGACGTCCAAAAACTCCAGAACCGGATCTGTGCATTGCAGGAAAAGTTCGATCAGTTCGAAGAAACCGCAAAACAGGACATCATCCTGACGGTGGGCTACATTACCCAGGCCATAGACGACACAGAAACATAATCCATGTATGTATGGTGCAGATTCGCCGTCCCTGTGGGTATGTGTGTAACTGCCCGCGTCTATGCTGGTGTGGGTAACCCCGCATGCCTTTTCAGTGTACGATGTCTGTACAGGGGGTTGTCCATGCCGGCATGGGCAGTTATGCACATATCCATAGGGATTTCCCGACGCCCGACCGGCGCTCCTCTTTTGGATGCCGCAGCCTGGCACTGATGCAACACAAAGCCCGGCAGCCCGGGAATGAAAAACTGACTGCCAAAAATCCGGAGCGCGGCCCGGGAACTGTCGTCCGGCGAGAACCAGGAGCGTAAGCGACAGCCGGCGGGTGCGGATAAGGAGTACCTATCATGGGCGAAGAACTGTATTGTGAACTTAATGGAAAATCGTTTTCTGGTCTGACGGATGCAGAGCTACAGGCTTGTTTCGACGCAGATTGCTTCTGTCAGAGCTGTCCTTTGTGCAGTACAGAACACCATTACTATTTAAATTTTTCAGAACAGGAGAATGAATCATGACCAATAGCGTATTTCGAGTATTAGTAACTTTCTGTCAACCTCTTGACATTCCGGCGGAGGGAGGAAGGGACCGGATCCAGGGCACTCAGGTTAAATATCTGATGGCAGGTGAGGATTTGTCCATGTTGCAGGTTCAGCACGGGTACGGTGTCCCGCTTGGTTACCAGAACTTAAAGTGCTTCCTGGATCCGGATGTCATCAAGCAGCTTCCGGCGGCTCCGGCTTTTTATGACTGTGAGTTCCGGCTGGTTGCTGGAAGTGATGGAAAACTGGTTTCCAAGCCTGTCAGCTTCTCTTATGTAGGAGATGTTGTCTTTTCTCTGTTTGACGACGATCTTGGTGGTTCAGGTACGAATGAAAAGCAGGATGGCCAGGAAAAGCAGGATGGGAAAGTTTCTTCTAAATCTGCGAAATAACAGAGGGCACATTTATGAAGAATCGTTTCATTTTGGAACTCCCTGAGGAAGAGCTTCCCGCTGATCAGGCTGAGTCCGCTGCTTCTCAGAATGAAACAGGCTCTGTAGAAGCGGCTGCAGGGACAGAGGAAACAAACGGTTCAAATGCTGTTTCCGAAGATATGGAGGCCCTTCCGGAAGTATTCACAGAAGAGACTCCTGCCCTGTCCCCTTCGGAAGTTTCTGTTCCCGGGATGAAGGATTCCGATTCCGCAGCCGGAACTGTAGATTCCGGGAATGAACAAGTGGTATCAGAAGAGCTTTCTTCTGGCGGGCCGTTTACTGAGGAATCGACTTCTGGTGAACCAGATGCAGAAGATTTTTCCCCTCAGCTCCCGGACTCGTCTGCTATCACAGAGCCTGATTCGGAATCCGAAAGCCTGGAAGATGCTTGGGCCTTTACAGAAGATGCTTTTACAGATCCGGAGACGGAACCTTACCCTTCCAGCCTGGAAAGTCTTATACTGGAAGGATTTCAGGTAACTCATGAGTTGATGACTGTACAAATCGGATTGCTTCTGGTATTGCTTGCCATGTTTATTTTCCGATTTGTCCATCATCTCATATCAGATATGGTTACATCAAAATTTCAGTAAAGGAGGATATGCACATGTTAGGAGTTCTTGCAGCTTCATCTCCGGCCGCATCCGGAGCATTGACTGAGGCAATGTTAACGACGGTACAGGGGGGATTTGACACTCTTGTTGCAACGGTTGGTCAGGTGATTCCCATCGCAGTAACTGCATCTGTTTCTGTGATCGCACTGACTGCAGGCGTCAATTATGCGCTGAAGAAAATTCGCGGCGTTCTTTCCAAAGCGTCATGACCGATACCGGTCCGTCCGATTCCCTGACGGGAGAGGGAGCCTCGGCTCCCTTTTTTGTTACCTGAAACCAGGTAAGGCGCCAATGCTGCACTGTTTCGGCTTATGCTGCCAGGGATGTCAAAAGCTGCTTTTTAGCTGTGAATCCGGAAAATCAATTCATTTGCAAAGGAAGGAGGTTCCTATGTTCCTGCACGCTTTTTACAAAACCAAAAAAGTAAGCTGTATCCTGCTGGCAGTCCTGATTTTATGGATGACGCCTGCCTGCGACTATCTGGATACTGCCCATATGGAAACGGTTGATGCAGCCAGTGTTGCAGTCGGGGTTACTGCGGTATCTCTGCTAAAAGTCGCGGCGGCGGCCTTTGGCGTTGTGATAACAACTGCTCTGACTGTAAAAGCCGTGGATGCTTTTACAACCTGGCTGCAGGAGAATGGGTCCCAGGAAGACATTGAACTCTGGAACCAGGCGGATACCGACGCGCCCTCCTTCGCCTATTCGGAGTCCCTGGCCGGAAAAGTCGGCGAATGGCTTAGGACGCAGTTTACCTCCCTGGATTCGGGGGAAGTGACGATTGCATACGGCGACGGCGAGATTACCAACGGCGTACCTGCAGTCTGCCCGGCAGCGGAGGAGAGCTTACGGAATAATTATCTGTTTCCGACGATCGCTAAAGCGCCAACCTATGATCATTATATCTATATGGTGAATCATGAAAGCTCTGGCTCTATAGGCAGACATTATTTGTATTGTTTCATATGTGACGGTTCCCCTTATCTGTTTTTTTATAATTCTGGTTTTACGTATTATTTTTATGATTCAGTAAAAGGTTGTTATGTTCGACCTATTTCTTCGAGTTTCCGCTCATATTATTTTAATCCGGCTACATTGGATTCCGGGCTTTTATCTGAAAGCTCTACAATGCCTTATAGAGTTAACTTTAACGGAATCTATCCTGCAGAACCTTCTTATCCGGCTTTTAGATTTGTGACCAATCTTCCGGTCATCGTAACCGATCTGGAGACAAGACCAGGGAATAATATCTACTTCTCAGATCTCGCCCCTCACATCCTGCAGACCTACAACTTCAACCAGGAAGCTATGCTGACTTCCTACGGGAACTTCAGCCTTGAGAACGTCAACCGCCTTCTGGCCCTCAACCTGACTGCTGATAACATTTCTCAGATCCAGGACGCTGTTGATCAGGCGGCTGCTGATCATACTTCCCTTGATGAAGAAGGCAACCCGATCTATGCTCCGGATATTTCCCAGGCTATTATTGACGCCTATGAACGAGGCCTGGAAGCTGCAGGCGCCGGCACTGTGGACCCGGATCAGCCTGTGGACCCGGACCGCCCCGTTGACCCGGAGGAACCGGTTGTTCCCCCGGGTGATGGCATTCTTGGCTTTCTGCAGGGGTTACAGGACTCTTTAAAGGCTTGGATTACCTCTATACCGGATGCTGTGGCCTCCGCTGCAGCTTCCTTGAAAGGCGCGCTGGAAAACGGATGGACAACTCTCTGGAAGCATCTTACCGGCATCGGAAATACGCTTACGGACCTTTCCGGAACAGTCGCTGCCGGTTTTGAGCAGATTATGCAGGGGATAACAGATATCCCGGAAACTTTGACCGGACAATTCTCTGATCTGCAGCAATGGATTCTGGATATTCCGGAGACGCTTTCTGCCGGGTTTTCCGATCTTCAGGAACGGATTGGAGAGTTTTCACTTACCATTACAGACGCTCTTGCTGATCTGGCCGCCGCGATCCCGGACGCCGGAGCTATTTCAGGTCCCATTACGGATGCCATTGCAGATGCGCTTACTGCAGATCCAGAAGTGATTCAGGAAACCGTTGAGGCAGAGAAGACGGATCTTTGGAACCTGCCCTTTCTTACCCAGGCTCAGGAACTCTTTGACGATTTCCGGTTCTCCGCCGTGGTTACTTACCCTAAGATTAAGATCGAGACCCCGGCTGTCCTCCGGCCTTACTATGACCAACCGGAGATTATTCTTTTGGACTTTGAAGATTACAAAGACTACTGCCTGTGGGCGCGTCTTCTGTTCCGGGCTGCCATCTGGCTTGCTCTGGTCTGGCATATCGTTGATCTGGCAACGCCCAAGCTTCGGATATCCTGATACTGGAGGTGTTTATGACTGATTTTATCTGTGAACTGATTCATGTGTTTTTCGGCCTTGTGGGATTCCTGGTTCCGGAGATTACCATTGATCCCATGGTCATCACCAACGGACAGGATGTGATCTCCAGTATCCAGGAGTTTATTCTGGGCGTCAACTTCCTCGTTCCCCTGCCGGATATCTTTTTGATTATCAGCATCTGCATTACGCTTCGGACCAGTCTTTTTATGACCTTTGTGGGCAATTGGATCCTGCGGCGGATTCTGGACGTCATTCCGTAAGGTGTGCGATGGACAGCGGTTGTCCGCCCCGGAAATCTTATGCGGTCCTGCAGATTCTGCATAGTCTGCCGGACCTTGTGCAGTCCGTCGCTGCGGATACTTTGTTATCCGGGAACGTCCGCGGCATTATTCGATTTTAAAAAGGAGAATCCCTATGAAACGTCTTTTCAAATCTGTCTTTTCTCTGTCCGGTTACTCTTCCGGCAGAGGTTTGTTCCTTCACAACGCGGTGCTCCTGCTTCTATTCTTCTGGATCTGCCGCCTCTATCAATCCGGCTTCTGGGTGTGCCTTCTGGCTTTTCTCTTTGTCCAGGCATTTCTTACCATTGTAGAGTATATCTACTGCTTTTTAGCTAAAGTACTGCAGCTGATTAGGGAGGTGATACCTCATGAAGATTCCAGGCGACCTTCCTGAGAAGCTGAGAAACCTTTTAAACGACGAACCGCTTCCGGATCCGAAGTACCAGCACAATCCATTCCCGGAAACCGACAGTGAAAAGTCCCGGCCTGCATCCAAAGTACCAGAATCCTTCTACGAGAGAAAGGCTGCCGCCTTCCGACAGATTAATCAGGACATGCAGCCATGGCTTCGCAACTCCGCCCGGTGCCGCTGGTATAAGAAAAATCTTCCGCTCCTCTATCAGAGGCGGCAGCTGCTTCGTTTTATCCGCATCCTGTCCCGGCCCAAACTCCCCCTCTGGCCGGATTTCTTCCGCTGGATGCTGATTGACCTTTTACGGGGCCGGAACCGGCGTTTCTGGGGCATCTATCAGTTTGTTGCACTTCCCGGCGAGGGAAAGACCATATCCATGGTGGCGCATATGGAACGGGCCAGAGCAAAGGATCCGAACCTTTACATTGCAACGAACTTCGGATACATTCATCAGGACGCCTATGTCTCGCACTGGACCGATCTGATCAAGGCGGCTATGTATGCGAAAAACCATCGGCGCAGATGCATCATTGCCGTTGATGAGATTCATGTCCTCTTTGACTCTGCAGACTGGCACTCCTTTCCGGCGGAACTGCTGGCGCTTCTGTCCTTCAACCGGAAGTTCAGTCTCCAGTTCCTGTGCAGCAGCCAAATCTATGAACGGATTCCAAAGAAGGTCCGGGACATCGCTAACTATACGGTGATTTGCAAGAATATCTGGAGTTCGGACCGGCTGTTCCGGAATTATTACTTTACCAAGTCGGACTATGAATCCTCTTTTGACGGGAAAAAGGTCTCCGCTCAGTTCATCCGGGAGTTCGTCGCTATTTCCGAAATCGGTATGATTCCATATTTGACGAAAAGGGATACGACGGATTTGGTGTTTTCCCGCTTCCCGGGCTCCATGATCTGAATATTGTTCCTTTTTCGTTTTCCAGATTTTATACGGTCTGTCTGCAGTATCCGGAATACTTCGATATTTTCATTGCACCGAAGGTTCCCCGGGCTGGAAACGGAGAATCGAAGTCGGTAACCTGTGAAGTGATCGTACAAATCCGCTCCTATATGCTCTGGATGTATGGCGTGCATGCTGCCTATGAAAAATCCTATGAATACGTCCGGGCTATTTCTGATCAGTTTGGTCTGTCAATTGCTTTTACGCAGGAAAACCGGATTGATTACTGCTGGCACTATCGGTTCAAAGCCCGCCTGGAATTCTATCTGGAGTACGGAAAAGACGAAAATGTCCGTTATGAAATCCAGCAGCTTCTCTCGGATGAGGTTACCATGGGAGATAAATCTGTGATCCGACTGGCCAAAGCCTTAACACCGGAGCTCAATCCTATTGTGAATGTGGAATACCAGACCATGCGCCGGCACAGCAAGACTTACCAGCTGGTTCCGTTCAAAGATAATTCCTCTCATGCGACTTCCCGGAGAATCTATGACTACTTGGACAACCGTTCCATTATCATTGATTACCTGACACATCAGGTGTTCCGCTATTTCCGTAGAATCACCATAGAAGATAATAAGATATCCACCCATATCTGCAAAAATATCCCTGTCTGCACCATAATAGATGTCTGTCTGTTCTACTATTTCTTTTATGCCTGCAACAGCATGTGTATTTTCCCACAGAGATAATGTATGCCTGGTTTTTTCCTGGAAATGTTTTAATGCATCTACATTTGCTATGATTTTATACATACTATTTCCCCTGCTTTCCTTTATGTTGAACAACAATTTTTAAAATACTGACTACCAGTGTTATTCCTAAAATAATATCACCCATATTTAATATGCTCCCTCCCATATAGATACATTGATATAGACTACATTGATAAGTACAATCCCAATACCTATTCCTAATAAATAATTCATATTCACTTCTTCCTTTCATGTTTTAGATAATACAACTTTACGCAATACCCATTTTCCCGAAAATCTCTGTCCTGCAAATAACGGGTGTATTGTTTTCAGTTTTTTATATTTCTCCTCTGCATCCATAAGTTCCACTAATTTCTTAGCATACGGTTTTAGAATCTTGCTTAAGTTCTCTTTCTCTGTTTTAACTCTCTTGCTTCCTTCATAACCGCTTCCAAAACCAAGCAGAATTTCATCAAAATCCCTTTTTAATACTTCTTTTATGTATTCCAGGTTGTCATTGTTATCTCCTGCCTTGGCCGGGTGTAATTTATCTGTAACCTCTGCAAACAGATTGCAAAGTGTGATGGTATGGTATCCCATTGCAAAAAGATTGTTCATCAGATAATTCGTTGTCATGTCAACCACCAGAAGATTATTGGATGCTGGATTGGTACAAATAACTAAGATTTTCTTTCCTTCTGTTTTTTTGCACTCCATAGTATACTCAAATCTTTTATCTGCTTTCTGGCTGAATATTCCCGTCCTTTCCAATATTATATTTTGCTTTACGGTTTCCATCAGTCTCTCCTCCTTTACCGTAAGATGTTTGGGCGGTGTAACCTAATACACCGCCCAAAACACAATAAGCGTTATTATTGTGGTACCCTATACAAATGCTTTTTCAGAATAAAATACAGTACATAGATATCGCTGTTCGTCTCCTGAATATGAAGTTTTTCCAGAAACCACTCTCTGCCCTTGCTGTCACTATAATCCATATCTTTTATCTCTTGTTCTTCCATGCTGTCTGAAAACTGAGCCTTAAATGGATATACATTGACTGCATCTTCTATATCATGGATATCATCTCTGACAGGCGTCACAATCACAATCAAACATCCTTGCGGACCCAAATCTTCTTCCAGAATATAATGCATACGTTTCAGAATCCTTTTCGGCAGTCTGTATTTTCCTAATAATGGATTGATATTCCGCAAAAGCAACAGTTGGTTTTCTGAAAATATTTTAATGACCTTCACCTTGTTTCCTCCTTTCTTCTAAATTTGCACAAAGAAAAAAGACAGATTTTCTCAATCTGTCCCTTCCTGTGGTGCTTCAAACACACAGAATCACATGCTTTAAAGGTCACCTTCATAATAATGATATATATTTATACATCCCTATCTTTTTACCCAATTATGAGGCTTTATTTTGCCGTTTTTATCCTTATAACAAGTTCCTCCTGTTGGTTTGGCAGTCGGCGCGTTTGTTGTCATGGTCTTACCGCAATGCTTACATATCCAGTTCATATAAAAGACTCCCTTCTACATCAAAATCTTATCTGTAATATCTGATAAAATATGATTACATTTCATATCTTTTCAAATAATCTCGCTATTATTCTCATTACCAGATGTGTCTTTGGAGGAATTTCTGAGGTCAGCCCACAAGTATTTTATCGCTGCATTTGTATGGTTAAAAATCCAATTACCAATAATACCAACCATTTCGCCTATTTTTCCGGCAAACCAAAATATTACTGCTATAGGGTAAAGAAGGCAAACCAACAAAGCTGTTAATATAAAAGCTATTATCGTTGATAACACCACAATCATACCGTATTTCTCCTCTTTTGTATATAAATATAGTTACTTTTTATATAGATAACTATAGCAGTTTGAATAAAAAATGTCAATAATCTAAACTATATTTATGGATATGAAAACTAATTTTAATATCGGTAAAAGAATCCACGAACTGCGGATAGATAGTGGGTTAAGTCAGGAAAAGCTTGCATTGCGTGCAGAAATAACAACAACTTATCTTGGTTTATTAGAAAGAAATCTGAAAAACCCAACAGTAAAAGTCATTGAGCAGATATGCAATCAGTTAAATATCAGCCTAAACGACTTTTTTTCTCCGTCTCATACTCCTGAAAAGCCAACAGACACTACCTCTTTGCAAATTCTTGCACAGATAAGCGACCGGAGTGAAGAAGAAAAGTTATTGATTCTTCAGACAATCAAAGATATTTTAAGATTATGCGACCTTTCAAAAAAAGAATATGAAAAAGGATAACATACCTTAATGTATCTTATCCTTTTCATTTTCTGCAATATTTTTTCCGGCTGCGACACTTCTGCGACCAGTCTGCGACCAATTCTGCGCCAAACCCTTTTCCCCTGACTTTTCAGGCCCTTTCCTCCGTCATCCTGAAAAAGGCGTAAAAATCAACAAAAAAAGAACCGTCCCCAAGACTTTCATGGCCTCAAAAACAGTCCTTTAACCTGCGCCATCAGGGGCTCGAACCCTGGACACCCTGATTAAGAGTCAGGTGCTCTACCAACTGAGCTAAAAGCGCATCTCTTTTGTTCAACGAACAAAACATATTATACTCAACCTTTAAGAAAAAAGCAAGTACTTTTTTAAATTTTTTTAAAAATTTTTCAGGAAAAATTTATTCTTCTTTATGGCTTAATAATCATCTTATGAATTGGATTGCCCATTCTGGAAAACCGTTCTTCATATTCTGTCATAATGTTTCCTTCCATCAGCGTGTCTTCACTATGCAGATCATACGTTACAGCCTGAAGTTCCCAGCCTGCTTCTTTTGCCGATGCAACTGAAAAATCGAAAAGCATTCGGTTATCTGTCTTAAATTCCACCCGTCCTTCAGGACTCAGAATCTGCTTATATCTTTTCAAATAATCCTCGCTGGTCAGCCTTCTCCTGGCGTGCCTGTCCTTTGGCCATGGATCTGAAAAGTTCAGATAGATTCGTTCAATTTCGCCTGTACCAAACACTTTTCCTATATTTTCCGCGTCCATACGGATAAAATACAAATTTGAAAGAGGTACCTCTTCCTGTTCCATTTTCTCCAGGGCCCGAATCAACACACTGGAATATTTTTCAATTCCAATATAATTTATATGGGGATTCCTTCTGGCCAGTTCCATAATAAATTTTCCTTTTCCCATGCCGATCTCAATGTGGATGGGATTTTTATTCCCAAAAACTGAATTCCATGCGTCTGCCCTGGTTTCTTCCTGGTGAATTACATAATGGCTAACTGCTACTGCCTCTCTTGAACCTCTTATATTTCTGAGTCTCATTGGATATCTCTCCGTTTCTATCATTTTCATTTTCTCATTGTACACGATTCCTATCCAGTTGAAAAGTTATTTTATTTTCTGACAATAATCCCCATATTTTGACTTTTTATTTGTCAAGTAAAATTTATAGCATTTCCTTTAAAGCGATAATTTTAGAGGATAGTTACAAAACATTTGTTTTTTTCCATGTGGGTATACACCTGGTTTTACACACCCGAAAATGTGGATAATGTGGATAACTTTGTGAACAACTCCAGATTGTCCAAATTTTCGAACCTCTTAAATGTGGATAACTTTGTGATTATGTGGGGGAAATACTTGATAACTTTTTTAGCAATTCTAACCATTTCATTTTTTTGTGCATTTTGCTATTGAGATCAAATCTTAAGGGAGGTTCACATAATATATTAGCTGACAATTCCTGTCAATTCATGAATCTCTCCGACAGCAGTATAATATCCCTGTACTTTTATACTGTACGAACACTGTATATCCACCAATACAAAACCGCCCTTCATCCACTGACATGAATGAAAGGCGGTACAGTATTCAAATTCTAAATCTTAGCCAAAGTATCTCCTAAGCAGACCCTCGAATGCCTTGCCGTGACGAGCCTCGTCTTTTGCCATCTCATGAACGGTGTCGTGAATCGCATCCAGGTTCGCCTCTTTTGCACGTTTTGCAAGATCGAACTTTCCTGCAGTAGCTCCGTTCTCAGCTGCAACACGCATCTCAAGGTTCTTCTTGGTACTGTTAGTAACAACCTCGCCCAATAACTCTGCAAATTTAGCAGCATGCTCAGCCTCTTCATAAGCTGCCTTCTCCCAGTAAAGGCCGATCTCCGGATACCCCTCTCTATGGGCAACACGCGCCATTGCAAGATACATACCAACCTCGGAGCACTCACCGTTGAAGTTTGCTCTTAAGTCTTCGATAATATCCTCGCTTACGCCCTGTGCTACGCCTACTACATGCTCAGCCGCCCAGCTAAGACCATCTTCCTGCTTATTGAACTTGCTTGCCGGTACGCCACACTGCGGACATTTCTCCGGTGCTGTGTCTCCTTCATGAACATAACCACATACGCTGCATACAAATTTTGCCATTGTTTTTCTCCTTTTCTTATATAAAGTGTTTTATGAATATCTTCAATAACAGTAACAATTCCTGTTATCGTTATTATAGTGGATGAATTGTATTCTGTCAAGCATGACTTTCAATTTTTCTGCAATTTTTACAGATTCCCCTAAATTCAAGCCTGCATTCTTCCACATCTCCATATTCCCAGAGCCTGTTGATCTTCGGTACCGGGTCCTCTAAGGGAACCATAACATCCAGAACGCATCTGCAATTTTTACAGATAAAATGATTATGCGGTTCAATCTTCGCATCAAAACGATCTGCTCCGTCCGTTGTGATCTTCTGGATCTCCCCCAGCTCTATTAATAAGGAAAGATTCCGATACACGGTACCCAGGCTGATATTGGGGAACTCTCTGCGGATACTGCTATAAATCATGTCGGCTGTCGGGTGATCTTCTCTGCCGCGCAGATAGTTCTTAATGCATTCCCGCTGTCTGCTGTACTTTAATGCTGCCAATTCCGTATCCCCCCTTCTCTTTTATCGTATACACCCATTCTCAGTTTAACAACAACTCTGGAATTAGCTTTTTTAGAGGAATTGCTGTTCACAGTGCTGCAGAACAGATGTTTTTGTGAAAACCAATTTTAGAGAAAATATTTTTCTTTAATATCAGTTATCATTATCATAATAGCTCCCTTAAGATTTGTCAAGAGTTAGCATTACTTTTCAGGTAGCTACTCCCATCCGGTATTCAGGAGCATATTTGTCTTTAAGTCATAAATTAAATATTTTCATAAGAAATACTGACTATACTGTTGACAAACCTGTAATGTATTGTTATAATCGGCTTGTGATTTGTAATAAATTTGTAATATTTAATATAGTTTTGTAAGAATTGTACGGGAGGTACATATGATAAGAAAAAGTTTCCTGGTATGTCTGGCTGCAGGCCTGTTTGTAGTTCAGCCGATAAACGCAGATGCAGCACAGATTTCACTTGCCCTGTCCGGTGGTATTACTACCTCACTGGACGGCTCCAACGCATCCGATGACGAAATGGCAGAAGTACTGAACGAAGTCGTAAAAGACAACTATACAGGGTTTTGTATTGCAAAGGTAAACAGTTATGTGAACGTCCGCAGCGAGCCCAGCGAAGATGGCGAAGTTCTTGGGAAACTCTTTGATAAATCCGTAGGGACTGTAGAAAAGGAAGAGAATGGATGGTATCTGATTAACTCTGGTAACGTTCACGGTTATGTAAAAAATGATTATGTTGCCATTGGAATTGACGCAGATACGCTGGCAAAAGAAGCCGGTACAAGAGTGGCAGTCGTAACGACAGAAACATTGAGAGTACGTCAGGAAGCAACCACCGATTCTTCTATCCTTGGTCTGATTCCCATGGCAGAAGAATTGATTGTTACAGATGAGACAGAAGATTTTGTAAAAGTATCCATTGAAGAAGGTGACGGATGGGTTTCTAAGGATTATGTGGAGCTGAGAACAGATTATGTATATGCAGAATCCAGAGAAGAAGAGAAAGCCCGCCTGGCCAAAGAAGAAGCAGATCGTCAGGCTGCTCAGAAAGCTGCTCAGTCCAAAGTGAAAAGCCAGACCAATTCCGGCAGCTCTGCTCCGGTTGGCGGTGGCGGCGGAAGCGCTTCTGGTAATGCAGTAGCTGGTTTTGCAAGTCAGTTCGTTGGCAACCCCTATGTGTATGGCGGTTCCAGCCTGACCAACGGTACAGACTGTTCCGGTTTTGTCATGAGTGTATATGCGAACTTCGGAGTAGGACTCCCGCATAGCTCTACAGCTCTCAGAAGCTGTGGATATGGCGTCAGCCTCTCAGAAGCACAGCCCGGCGATATTGTCTGCTATAGCGGACATGTGGGTATCTACGTCGGCAACGGCACCATTGTACATGCCAGCAGCCCATCTACCGGCATTAAATATTCCTCTGCCACTCATAAAAACGTACTGGCAGTACGGAGAATATTCTAATCAAACGAAAGTATGCAAAAAAGGCGGCCCTCACGGACCGCCTTAAAATATGCCTTTATCTTGTCTCTGCCTTTTCCATATAGATTCGATTTCCTCTGATCTTCTTATTTTTCATGGACTTCAGTATCTGCTTATGATATTTTTCCGGAACTTCTATGAATGTATACTTATCATACATATCAATGGAGCCAATAGACTTTCCTGGCAGTCCTGATTCTCCTGCGACGGCCCCCAGAATATCTCCTGGTTTTAATTTCTGCTTTCTTCCCACATTCACGAACAGCCGCACCATCTGCCCTTTGGCTTTCTTTCCTTTTTCGCGCCGTTCGCTCTCCCAGCGGTATTGTTCTCCTGCCAGATCATCTGTCTGCTCTTCCAGAGAATCACCCAGTTCCGTCTTCAAAAATGCCGCTGCAAGGTCCATGGCCGTACGATCACTCCGGTTCAAATACGCCTCGATCACACGGATGCTGGATGTCAGATCCTCCTTCTGGATCACATGCTCAAGCTTTTCAAATACATGCTCCATCCTCATATTGGCCACATCATCCAGGGACGGAATGGGCTGCGCTTTAATCTTTGTCTTACAATATCGCTGAATATCTTTTAATTTATAGACTTCCTTTCCCACAATAAAAGTAAAAGATTTTCCCGTACGACCGGCACGACCGGTACGGCCGATCCGATGCACATAATATTCGTCATCCTGCGGCAAATCGTAGTTGAATACAGCCTCCACGTCATCCACATCAATTCCTCTTGCCGCCACGTCTGTCGCCACAAGGATATCTGTATTGCCATCGCGAAATCCCTGCATCACCCGGTCTCTTTGCATCTGTTTCAGATCCCCGTGAAGCCCTTCTGCAAAATATCCCCGGTTCTGAAGTTCCAGTACCAGTTCGTCCACTTTCTTCTTTGTATTACAAAAGATCAGGGACAGCTTGGGAGAATAGATGTCCAGAAGACGGCAAAGCACTTCATCTTTGTTTTTAGGACGCACTTCGTAGTAATATTGCTCTATGTTCGGCACGGTCAGCTCTTTCTTGACCACTTTTACATGAACGGCGTTGGTCTGATAAGTTCCGGCAATCTCCAGAATCCCCTGAGGCATGGTAGCAGAGAACAAAACTGTCTGCCTGTCTTTCGGTGTATCTTTCAGTATGGTTTCAATATCTTCCCGAAATCCCATATTTAGCATCTCATCTGCTTCATCCAGCACTACCGTATGAAGTTCCTGCAGACGTATCGTATGCCTTCTCATATGATCCATCACACGGCCAGGCGTGCCAATGATGATCTGAACGCCTCCTTTCAAAGAACGTATCTGCCGGCTGATATCCTGTCCTCCATAAATTGGCAATACTTTCACTCCATGCATATACTTGGACAGATTTCGAAGCTCTTCCGCCACCTGAATCGCCAGTTCCCGTGTAGGGCACAGAATAATTGCTTGGAGCTTCTTATTCTCCGGATTCACTTTCTGCAGAAGCGGAATCCCAAACGCCGCTGTCTTCCCTGTTCCCGTCTGTGCCTGTCCGATCATATCTGCACCGGATATCATGACTGGTATGGACTTTGCCTGAATCGGCGTCATCTCCTCAAATCCCATATCTTCCACTGCCCGGAGAATCTCCGGGCAGATATAACAATTATCAAATCTTAGATTTTCCATATCTGTTTTCCTCTCTTAATTTCGTCTGAAATTTTGTCTCTGATGAATGCGCAGAAATTTCTT
Source organism: uncultured Lachnospiraceae bacterium (assembly GCA_910579225.1). Lineage (GTDB taxonomy): Bacteria > Bacillota > Clostridia > Lachnospirales > Lachnospiraceae > Hominiventricola. Next base: position 154,015 of record CAJTTI010000004.1, read on the forward strand.
CTTGCATTTTCCAGTTTATGTGATATAATATGAATATATTTACACATAGTTTTTAATACTATATAATATAGTTTATATTTTAAAGGAGAGATGAATATGACACTGTCAATTAAAGACCCCGGAAGCGCTATTACCCATTTCATCGGAATGATACTGGCAGCCGCTGCATCGGCACCACTCCTTGTGCTTGCCGCCCAGCGAAACAACAACTACGCTTTTCCCGCTCTTGCAGTCTTCGCATTCAGCATGATTCTGCTTTATGGGGCAAGCACTGTATACCATACGTTGAATATATCTGAGAAAATAAACCAAATCTTACGAAAGGTTGATCATATGATGATCTTTATCCTGATTGCCGGAAGTTACACTCCTGTCTGTGTGATTCCTCTTCGGGACTCTGTGGGTTACCCACTTTTAATCCTGATATGGGGAACTGCCGCCGCAGGTATCCTGATCAAGGCATTCTGGATCACCTGTCCCAAGTGGTTTTCTTCCATGATCTATATCTCCATGGGATGGCTCTGCGTCCTGGCCATGGCGCCTCTGGTCGCATCTCTTCCAACTGCAGCTTTCCTCTGGCTTATTGCAGGAGGAATTATCTATACCATTGGGGGAATTATCTACGCACTGAAACTTTCTTTCTTCAATGCAAGACACCGCTTCTTTGGTTCCCACGAGATCTTTCATCTGTTTGTCATGGGCGGAAGCCTCTGTCATTTTGTCGTCATGTTCTACATTGCCTGTATGTAAAATACTCAGGGCTGCCACAATGTGCAGCCCTGAACTCCTGATCCCTTCAGATATCTAACCGTATAGCCTGTTGTACGAATATACGGCGGTCACCGTGAAACCTACTGAGGCGTTGCCGATTCAATATATCCCATGGGATCTACTGGTTTATTTTTCTTCAAAATCTGAAAATACAGATTGCTGCCTTCCAGTGTATAATACTTGGTAGGCTCACTCACATAACCGATCAGCCGTCCGGCTTCCACGATATCTCCTTCTTCCACAGCTACTTCTTTTAATTGTCCGTATACTGCTTCATAGTGATCTCCCAGTTCCATGAACACCGTTGTTCCGGTTTCTTCATCTACTTTGATCTCACTTACTCTGCCTCTGACCGCGCACTGTACTTCGCTTCCCACATCGGCGCTGATCACAATGGCCGGATGATACTTATACTGATTCAGGGTGGAAAAATAAATGCTCTTATCCATACTGTAATCCAGAATCACATCACCTTTGACCGGCCAGAGAACCTTGGTACTGTCAGAAAATGACAAATGGTCTGGTTCTCCTGTTGTCTCTACTGTCTCCTCTTCTTCCGTCTCAGCCGGAGTCTCCTCTGCTGCTTCCTCACCTTCTGCAGGTGTCTCTTCCTCCGGAGCTTTCTCTGTCTGTGCAAGCTCCGCTTCGCCTATTTCGTATATATCCTCTTCGGTGTCAATTTTTGCCTGTTCTGCTTCTTTCTCTTCCGTATCTGCCTGTGCGACAGTGCCTCTTGAATTTGCTGCTTCCTTCTCTGTATCTGCCTCAATATCCGTCTGGGCCTGCTGCCCCGGAACCTCTGTCTGTGGTTCCGAAGAGAGCCCTTTCCGATACTGGAACACTCCGAATATTCCGGAGATGGAAAGCATGCAGAGGCACAGTGCAATCAAAAATCCTTTTTGATTTTTACGCATAACATCACCTCTGGTCCATATTTTTACCAGATTAGGGAATCGTTATACATATAGCTTCCTGATAGAATTTCTGAATAATTTCTGTCAGGTCCGCACCATCTCTTACCATACGATCAGCCGTATAAAGGCTGAGTCCAAAACCATGTCCGCTTCCTTTTACTGTAATACGCACTGCGTTTTGAGTCCTGTCTGTACTCATCTGAAAACAGCTGGAAGGAAGATGCAGCAATGACCGGAAAGCCTCTCCCTGCCAGGTCTGATCGACTGCAGTAATATAAGATACATAGTCTGCATCGTCCCGTTCCAGCACCGCATTCTCAGGATCAAAATCAGCTCCAAGAATCTCTCCAAGATTTTCTTCCGGAATTAAATAAGTATGAAGATAATTTTCTGATTCTCTATCATAGGGACAGTCTGCAGAAAGTACATAGGTGTATTCCTCCCCAAGAAGTGCTCCCGCTCTCGTCCTGCCGCTGCTGACCGCATGATAAGGGAGTTCTTTGTATTCTCCCCCTACAGTGATGACCTGCCCCTTTGTCTGCACAACTGCGTCGTACATCCGTCCATAACTTTTATCATAGACTTCTGAAGAGAGATCTGCATACGCTGTCTTACCGGTCCGGACACATTCTGTCCGATACAGAATCGCCATCAGAGTCAGGGTTCCTTCTTCCATCCAGGAATAATCTTCCTGCATCATACAAGACAAAACCTGATATTCCAGTTCCGGCAATTCTTCTTCCCTGTGAATCCCCTGTCTGCCATTCAGCAGAAGCGTTACCGTATATGGAAGAAAGATTACCAGGAATCCTACTGCTGCCACATTTTTCATCCATCTATTCATAATGAAAGCCCTCTGTAAAAATCTATGATGCAGAGGGACTTCCTATACATAAATATCGCAGACAGGTTTTAGGGACTAAAGCATACCACAAGGTGCACATAAAAGTAAGGCTGCGCAAACGCATGGCGCAGCCTTACTTATTATCTTTAATTCTCAGCCAGTTCTACTGTCACTTTATCCAGTTTCCAGATTTCGTCTACGTATTCCTGTATTGTACGGTCAGAACTGAACTTACCGGAACATGCCACATTCAGAATTGCACTTCTCGCCCAGCCTTTTTCATCTCTGTAAGCTTTTTCCACCCGTTTCTGTGCATCTGCATAAGCACGGAAATCTTTCAGGATGAAATACGGATCTGGACGGTTATAACCGCCGTCTACCAGCAACGCGTTATAGAGCTCACGGAATTTCTCCGGATCCTTCGGAGAATACTCGCCGTTGATAAGCTGCATCAGCACATGGCGGATATCCTGATCAGTATTGAACAGCTGAGACGGATCATAACCGCCTTTCTTCTCCAGATCAATGACTTCGTCTGAACTCATGCCGAAGATAAACGCATTCTCCTCGCCTACTTCTTCCACAATCTCCACGTTGGCGCCATCCATAGTTCCGATAGTCAATGCACCGTTGAGCATGAACTTCATATTACCGGTTCCGGATGCTTCTTTAGACGCCGTGGAAATCTGCTCGGATACATCCGCTGCTGCAAAGATCCATTCTGCATTGGATACCCGGTAATCTTCAATAAAGACCACTTTCAGCTTTCCATTGATGGATGCGTCATTATTTACCACATCCGCCACAGAGTTGATCAGTTTAATTGTCAGCTTTGCTCTCATATATCCTGCTGCTGCCTTGGCACCAAAAATAAAGGTTCTGGGATAGAATTCCATCTCTGGATGTTCCTTGATCTGGTTGTACAGATACATCACATGCAAAATATTCAAAAGCTGTCTCTTATATTCATGCAGACGTTTTACCTGTACATCGAAAATGGAACGGGGATCCACATCCACACCGTTATGCTCCTTGATATATTTTGCCAGGCGCACCTTGTTCTGATACTTGATATTCATGAACTCATGCTGCGCCTTCTCATCGTCTGCATAGACCGCCAGCCCTTTGATTCGGGACAGATCCGTGACCCACTCGTCTCCCACATGGGCAGTAACCCATTTCGCCAGCAACGGGTTACCATGGAGCAGGAACCGTCTCTGGGTGATACCATTGGTCTTGTTGTTGAATTTTTCCGGCATCATCTCATAGAAATTCTTCAGCTCCTGATTCTTCAGAATCTCCGTATGAAGTCTTGCCACACCATTAACTGAATAGCCTGCTGCGATAGCCAGATGCGCCATCTTCACCTGTCCGTCCATGATAATCGCCATTTTCTTGACTTTCTCATAGTTGTTTGGATACTTCTTCTGGATCTCAATGACAAATCTCCGGTTGATCTCCTCCACAATCTGATAGATACGCGGAAGCAGTCTGGAGAACAGCTCAATAGGCCATTTTTCCAGTGCCTCAGCCATAATAGTATGGTTGGTATACGCACAGGTCTTCGTAGTCACTTCCCAGGCTGCATCCCAGTCCAGTCCATATTCGTCCATGAGCACGCGCATGAGTTCTGCCACTGCCACCGTAGGATGCGTGTCATTGAGCTGGAAAGTCGCTTTCTCATAGAATTTGCGAATATCATCATGAGAACGCATATACCGTTCCACTGCCGCCTGTACACTTGCAGACACAAAGAAATACTGCTGTTTCAGACGAAGCTCCTTGCCAGCCATATGATTGTCATTGGGATAGAGCACTTCCACCAGATTGCGGGCCAGGTTCTCCTGCTCCACCGCCTTGTTGTACTCTCCTTTGTCAAAATGATTCAATTCAAAAGAATTAATCGCTTCTGCATCCCAAATCCGCAGGCAGTTGATCACGTTGTTCCCATAACCTACAATCGGCAGGTCTACCGGAACCGCCAGAACAGACTGATATCCTTCCTGGATAAAATGATTTTTGCCATCTCTGTTCTCAATCTTGACATAACCGCCGAATTTGACCGTCTTCGCATACTCCGGACGCCGAAGTTCGAAAGGATTGCCATTCTTCAGCCACATATCCGGGACTTCTACCTGATAACCATTTTCAATCTTCTGTTTAAACATTCCATAACGATAACGGATACCGCAACCATACGCCGCATACCCAAGGGATGCCAGAGAATCCAGGAAACATGCAGCCAGACGTCCCAGACCACCGTTACCCAGCGCCGCATCCGGCTCCTGGTCTTCAATCAGATTCAGATCCAGTCCAATCTCTTCCAAAGCCTGCTTTACTTCATCATAAAACGTCAGGTTAATCAGATTGTTTCCAAGTGCTCTGCCCATCAGAAATTCCATGGACATATAATATACGATCTTTGGATCTGACTTGTCATACTCCTTCTGCGTCGCAATCCATGCATCCATGATCGCATCTTTTACTGCATAGCCTACTGCCTGGAAGATCTGCTGCTGACTGGCCTCTTCAATCTCCCTGCGGAACAGTGTCCGCACATTGTACTTTACACTTCTGATAAAGAATTCTTTGTTAAAAGTCCTCTTGGCCATACTGTGCCTCCTTCTACTGCTTTTCTACACCGAATGTAACAATTTCCCCATTGATATTCCACTCTTTCACATATCCCTTCGCTTCTGCAAAACAGATATCTGATGCCATAACATCCTTTTGAATCTCATCACTGCTGCGCTCCATAATCTCCTGAATGCGTTTATTCCCATAACTGTATACATGAATCCGGTCCATAACCTCATACCCGGCTTCCTTGCGCATGGTCTGGATCTTACTGATGATCTCACGGATAAATCCTTCTTCTATTAACTCCTCACTCAGATCTGTACACAGGACAACGGTTACCGAACCGTCAGCCTCTGTCACATAGCCCTCCAGCTGAGCCATATCAATGAGCAAATCTTCTTTTAATAATACCACGTCTGCCCCGTCAATGTCAAATGACAGGCTCTGAGAAGTTTCCAGCTCTTCCATGGCTTTTCTTCCGTCAATCTCCGACAGATATGCACGGATACCGTTCAGAAGTTTGCCGTATTTCGGCCCGACCGTCTTAAGCTGAGGTTTGAAAGTATAGCTGGTAAACTCACTCAAATCTTCTTTAAAAATGATCTCTTTCACATTCAGCTCATCAGCAATGATATTCTGATACATCCGATCCAGCTCGTGATCCGCACGTACAAACATGGTACCGATAGGCTGGCGATTTTTAATATTAGCCGTATTGCGGGCAGCCCGTCCCAGTACCACAATATCCAGAATCTCTTCCATAGCCGCTTCCAGGTCCTTATTGATCATCTCTTCATGGACTGCCGGGAAATCGCACAGATGTACACTCTCCGGAGCATCTTTATCAATGCTGCACACCAGATTTCGATAGATATCCTCTGTCATAAACGGAATCATGGGCGCTGCTGCTTTGGAGATGGTCACAAGAGCCGTATACAGCGTCATATAAGCATTGATCTTATCCTGCTCCATGCCCTTTGCCCAGAACCGTTCCCGACTTCTTCTCACATACCAGTTACTCATCTCATCCACGAACTCCTGAAGCGCTCTTGCAGCCTCTGGAATCCGGTAGTTATCCAAATCGCGATCCACTTCACCTACAACCGTATTTAATTTGGACAACAGCCATTTATCCATGATGGACAGGGAATCATAGTCCAGTGTATATTTTGTCGCATCAAACTTATCAATGTTTGCATACAATACAAAGAATGCATAGGTATTCCACAGTGTACCCATAAATTTCCGCTGTCCTTCCTGGACTGCTTTCCCATGAAAACGATTCGGCAGCCAGGGCGCGCTGTTGATATAGAAGTACCAGCGAATAGCATCTGCACCATAGGTGGACAATGCGTCAAAGGGATCCACCGCATTTCCTTTGGATTTACTCATTTTCTGCCCGTTCTCGTCCTGTACATGGCCGAGAACAATGACATTCTCATAAGGCGCTTTATTGAATAATAAGGTAGATTCTGCTAACAGCGAATAAAACCAGCCGCGAGTCTGGTCCACTGCCTCAGAGATAAACTGGGCGGGGAACTGACTCTCAAACAGCTCCTTGTTTTCAAAAGGATAATGATGTTGCGCAAAAGGCATGGCTCCGGAATCAAACCAGCAGTCGATCACCTCAGGTACCCGTTTCATGGTTCCCTGGCACTTCGGACACGTACAGGTAATCTCATCAATATACGGACGGTGCAGCTCCACAGTCATTGCCGCGTCATTGCCGCTCATCTTCTTTAGTTCCTCGCGGGAACCAATACTCTCCATGTTTCCACAGCCTTCACATTCCCAGACGTTCAAAGGCGTACCCCAGTAACGGTTCCGGCTGATGCCCCAGTCCTGAATATTCTCCAGCCAGTCACCAAAACGGCCTTTCCCAATGCTCTCCGGAATCCAATTGATGGTGTTGTTGTTCCGGATCAGATCATCCCTGACCGCAGTCATCTTGATAAACCAGGATTCTCTTGCATAATAGATCAAAGGCGTACTGCATCTCCAGCAGTGGGGATAACTGTGCTCAAATTTCGGTGCATCAAAGAGAAGTCCTCTGGCATCCAGATCCTTTAATACTTCCGGGTCCGCTTTCTTTACAAACAATCCTGCAAAAGGCGTGTCTTCTGTCATATTTCCTTTTCCATCCACAAGCTGTACAAATGGAAGGTCATATTTTCTGCCTACGTTGGCGTCATCTTCACCAAATGCCGGTGCAATATGCACCACGCCGGTACCGTCGGTCAAAGTAACGTAAGAATCACAGGTTACATAATATCCTTTTTTGCGCTGTTTTTCTGCCACAGTTGCAGAGCATGCAAAGAGCGGTTCATATTCTTTATATTCCAGATCTTTTCCGGTATACCGCTCCAGCATTTCATATGCCGCTGTCTCTTCTGTTCCAAGTTTTCCAAGCACGGCATCCAAAAGTGCTTCAGCCATATAATAGACATGTCCGTCTGCCGCCTTTACTTTCACATAACTTTCCTCCGGGTTGACGCAGAGCGCCACATTGGACGGAAGTGTCCAGGGAGTTGTGGTCCATGCCAGAATATAAGCATCTTCATCTTTCACTTTGAAGCGAACCACTGCAGAACGTTCTTTCACATCTTTGTATCCCTGGGCCACCTCATGAGAGGACAGGGGAGTCCCGCAGCGGGGACAGTAGGGTACAATCTTAAAGCCCTTGTACAAAAGCCCCTTGTCCCAGATCGTCTTCAATGCCCACCATTCCGATTCAATAAAATCATCATGATATGTCACATAGGGATCGTCCATATCTGCCCAGAAACCCACTGTACCAGAGAAATCCTCCCACATCCCCTTGTATTTCCAGACGCTTTCCTTACATTTGGAAATGAAAGGATCCAGTCCATATTCTTCAATCTGCTCTTTACCATCCAGTCCCAGGAGCTTCTCCACCTCCAGCTCTACCGGAAGCCCATGGGTATCCCATCCCGCTTTGCGCGGCACCATATATCCTTTCATAGTCCGGTATCTTGGAATCATGTCTTTGATCACACGTGTCAGTACATGTCCGATATGCGGTTTCCCGTTAGCTGTCGGCGGCCCATCATAGAATGTATAGGTCGGTCCTTCTTTCCTGCGTTCCATACTTTTCCGGAACGTATCATTTTCTTTCCAGAATTTTTCCACTTCTTTTTCACGTTCCACAAAGTTCATGTCCGTGTTGACTTTGTTATACATGTTTCATAACCTCCTCATATTTTTATTATCCGTCATGCAATTTCCTGCATGGGTCCCTGCTTGTACTTAGCCCATTGCGGGCATCTGTCCGGGCAGTATCTGCTCATATGGCAAACCGTATTCTTCCGGCTAATAAAACAGGCCCCATCCTGTAACAGGACGGAGCCGAAAGAAACGCTCTGAGATCTACCACCTCTTACAACATACCAGCATATGCGCCCCCTGTAACGTAAGGATCACGTCAGCACCTACTCACTTGCGTTTTCAGCCTGCGGCTCGGAAGTGATATTCAGGACCATGTACTTCTGTCGGGCTCACACCCTCTCCGACTCGCTGAAAATTTCCATTGCTCCTTACTGTCTTCGTCACAGCCTTTTATCTTTATACGAATGTAATTATAAGGTCCGGATTCCTGATTTGTCAAGATTTTTCAGCGCCTTTGTAAACAGTTTCTAAATTTTTCTCTTTAGCCTTGCACCTGTTTTATAAATAAACTATAATATTATCGGCATATTTCCGTAATTATTTTTCACATCTTATGGAATACCTGCAATTCCGTCAGCCATAAATAACCATACACAACACTGGTATTTTTTAGAATAGAGGTAAAGAATGAATTTTATAAATAAGAGCAAGAAAACAGTACTGTTATCCGTACTCTGCTTTTCTATGATATTTTCTATCCCCGTCTCTGCATCAGAAGAATCTGATCCCTCACCCGAGATTCGCTACAATATGGAGATACAGTCCAACTCCCGGGAGCAGTGGCCTTCCGGTCCCCAGATCTATGCAGAGTCTGCCATTGTTATGGAAGCTTCCACCGGAACAATTCTCTATGACAAGAATATGGACCAGCGGATGGAACCTGCCAGCATCACCAAAATTATGACGTTACTGCTGGCACTGGAAAATCTTGACATGAATGAGGAAGTCACCTTCTCCCACAATGCAGTCTATTCCATCGAATATGACAGCAGCCATATCGCCAGGGATGAAGGAGAGATCCTCACAGTAGAAGAATGTCTCTATGCCATCATGCTGGAGTCTGCCAACGAGTGTTCCAATGCGATTGCAGAACAGGTCTCCGGCTCTGTGGATGCATTTGCCGATCTGATGAATCAGAGAGCAGCGGAACTGGGATGTACCGGCACCCATTTTGTAAACCCCCATGGACTTCCCAATGAAGAACATTATACAACTGCTCATGATATGGCTCTCATCACTCAGGAAGCCATCAAATACGAAAAATTCCGTCAGATCAGTGGAACTGCCCGTTATACTCTGCGTACCACCAATAAAAAAGATGAAGAACTTCTGATGAATAATCATCATCTTATGATCTCCAACAACAAAACCTCCCGTTTCCTGGATGATACTGTGTTCTGCGGAAAGACCGGATATACCACTGTCGCATTGAACACATTAGTTACCTGCGCCACCAGAAACGGTATGGACCTGATCGTTGTGACTATGAAAACAAAGTCCACCGGTGAACGGGGCGTCCCTCTGTATCCGGATACAGCCAACCTTTTAAATTATGCAAGTGAAAATTTTCACAGAGTTAATATTGCAGAGAATGAAACTAACTTTACCATTGGGCAGGGAAATCTTTTCGATACCGGAAGTTCTATCTTCAGTATTTCTACTCCACTGATTGAGATGGAAACCAACGGTTATGTGATCCTTCCCATCAACGCCTCCTTTTCTGATGCGGTTCCCCAACTTGAATTCCAGGACGCAGAGGACTCCAGGGTAATCGCTACATTAAGCTACACTTATTCCGGACAGCCCGTTGGTTCCACAAGCCTGATTCTGACAGATCAAAAAGTTCAGGAATTTAATTTCCAGAAAACAGACAGTGAAGAAACCCCTTCACCAGATGAACAGACAGAAGATACAAAATCTGAAGTCCGTCTGGTAAAAATTAACCTCCGAACTGCAGGAATTGTCGTCTGTTCTGTCCTGCTTCTGCTGACTCTTCTTCTCCTGCTGAAAAAATTTGCAACACATATGGAGATTGAACTGAATCCTGTAAGAAGATTCCAAAACTGGCGTGACCAGAAGAATTCATTCGGCAACCGGAGCAGAAAAAGATACAGGAGCAGAAAACGCCACAGAGGACGGAGACGGTTTTAAGACCGGAATACAGACATGAAAGAAGCAGCTCTTCTGCATTGTATAAACGAAGAGCTGCTGAAAATCATTTGTTCTGATACCTGTTAAGTCTTTTTCTTCAAGTTTTTCTTTTTCCCTCATGGGAGCCGATCAAATTCAGCAGCATTCCCAGCGCCACCGCACATATCGCCGCCGTCTTCCCATACCGTGAAGTCATACAAGTCAAAACCGCTCCCATATATGGGACAGAAGCGCTCACCCGTCCGATAAAACGGTCATAGGGTACTGGTAGCGGATCCTCCCGCTCATTGGCGTCTCCTTTGGTATGGAAGGTTCCGGACACTATTTGATTTGACATCACCCGATGGGTGATGATGCCGGTATCTTCCCCAGAACCATAGAACGCGATAATCTCTTCCGCTTCAATTACTTCTGGCTGCGCAGCCCTCACGTAGATCAGACTTCCGACTGGCCGTGCCGGTTCCATACTGCCACTGACTACGTGGTACATCCGGCAGCCAAAAACCTCTGGCAGCACCAGCAAGGAACAAAGGATAATCACAGACAGAATCATCAGAGTCCCCGCCGCGCTGCAGATTTTTTTCAGTCTTTTTTTCATGGCAGTTTTTTACCGGAAGTCTTATGCTTCTTCAGATAGACCGCCGCTCCAATCAGCACCAGGAGCGCTGTGAGCCCAATTCCCACATAAGCCGGAAAATATCCCATCAGTCCCTGCTGGTCCGCTTTCAAAGCCGCCAATGGTACTTCCTCGTCATCCAAATCTCTCAGCTCCTCCTGACCAGCCAAAGGAACCTCTTCATCCGGCGCCTCCGCCCGTACCGCCACCTTCAGTTGAAGGCCAATCGTACTCAAAGGTAAAGATATTCTCTGCCTCGTTGGCGGACAGAGTCATGACCATGTTCAGCGCCTGCGGAACATATCCCTCAATGTAACGAGAGGACACGTACTGACGGCACCTGTCCCAGTGTATGTCTCCCCTTCGTACGGCTGACATCGGCGATATGATCGTAGAAGTGAACAGCCGTTTCATAAAGAATGATATGCCATCCCTGTCCCAGGCAGTCTGCTTATTGAAAGAAGGACCATTTACATTGGCCACAGAAGACGAGTGGGAATATCTCTGCAATGGTGGTACACGCACGTTATTTCGGTGGGGCGATCTGTTAAATGATGATATATTGTCTGAGATCTATGATACAGGTACTGTCAGCAAAGCAGATGAGAATACATCATCTATGCTGAATCAGATCAATATGCTGGGCTTATTCATTGCTTATGATTCATATAAAAATGAAATCATTGATCACACTTTGTACACTAAAGGCGGTGATGGCGGATGTTCACTCTGCGGTGGTGACGGTGCCATTTATGTCCTGCCTTGTTATACCGCTTTTTATCGTCAGTCGACTTACAAAGGCATCCACTGCTTATCAAAAAACTACTACTGCTACCGGCGTATTCTGCGGTTGCCATGACAGATTCCGTACTGGTAATGACTGCAATGAAGTAAGAAATTATTTGTTTAAACAAGATGTTGACTTTTTCACGGTCTATTTCTATAATATAATTTATCAGAAGTTACACAGTATATGCGATCAACCAGCTTCAGAGCTTGAGGAATATTGGCGCAATATAACCGGTAATTCTTACTCAGAGGTAAACAGAAATGCCAAAATCAATATATGAAACGATTTATAAAGATTTAAAACAGAAAATTGAAACCAATGTTTTCGCTTACCAGGAGTTTTTACCGTCGGAAAACACGTTAATCCAGACTTATAACTGCTCCCGTAATACCCTGCGCCGGGCCGTCAGCCGTCTGGTAACCGACGGCTATGTCCAAACGATGCAGGGAAAGGGAGTCCGCAATATTTATCAACCGATAGAACAGACTGCTTTCACTATCGGAGAAATTGAAAGTTTCCGGGAATCTGCCGCACGTAACGGACACCATTCCTTTACAAAAGTTCTTTTATTTACCGAATTTGCAATAAATGAAAAGCAGGCTCAGTCTACAGGGTTTCCTGTGGAAACGGATATATATTATATTCAGCGCCTCCATTATTTAGATGATATTCCGCTGATTCTTAACCACAACTATTTTTTAAAAGAGGCCGTTCCAGGCCTCACAGAAGAGATTGCAGAAAATTCTATTTATCAATATCTGGAACAGACCTTGCATATGGCTATTGTAAACAGCAAACGGATTATGACCGTAGAGAAAATGACGCAAATTGACGAAAAATACCTGAACATGAATGCAGAAGATTACAATTGCGTGGCAGTAGTCAGCAGCCATACTTACAACAGCGACGGCGTAATGTTTGAATATACCCAATCAAGACATCGCCCGGACTATTTCCGCTTTTATGACAACGCTGTGAGAAAACCTGGCTGATTCCTAAAGCCTTCTTCCGAATCTTCGACATTCAGAAAAACTATTGCCTGCCCTGGGAAGCAGTTCTGAAATACCGTTATAATTCATTTATTATTTCTGTTATTTCCATATTACATATACGTTTTGAAGGAGCATAAACTGCAGTGATTACCGTTGCCAAAACAAGCAGAAGGATTCCGAAAAGAGGTATCACAGGTACATTCCAGACCGCATATCTAAAATGGGCTGCAATCAGAATGTTATAAATCCATTTATGAATCAAAAGACCAATTATACAACCTAAAATGCAGCCAGTCACCGCATAAGTAACTGCCTCAGCAGCTATCATTTTGATCACTTGACGTTCACTCATTCCAATGGCCCGCATTACCCCATATTGTTTTATCCTTACAAACACACTCATGGAAATGTTATTGATAACGTTTAACACGGCAACCAATGTGATAACAGTTAAAAATCCATATACACAAAATACAAATGCCCTATAGGTGCCTGTGGTGCGCTCATCGCGCTTATCACGAAAGATCCCATTTTTATCTGCAATATGATTGATTGCTGTCATTTCTTCATCGGTTATATCGTTTGTCGTCTGAGCCATAAGAACCGAATAATCATTGAGTCCAGTCAGACGGGTAAAGGTATCCCCGGAAGTAATAAGCGTGACTTTGCCATTGGTAAGCCCGTCACTGTTAAAAGGATCATATTTTAATAAACCGGCTATTTCAAGTTGTTCACTCTCCACCCATATGTTATCTCCGATCTCTAATGTACTATCTCTATCCCAGGTGGCAAGTACATAATGGCTATTACCATATACTTTTGTAATATCGCTGCCTTTTTTGAGAATATGATCTTTTGAAAGGCACCTCAGTTCAAATTCATCAAAAGAAATAATATCAATGGTATTTGATAATCGCTTATTTTCGTCCATTACTGCTGGAACATCTAACATACTTCTGCGTCCGAAAGCACGCTTGATACCATCCATATTGTTAATCGTATCTAGTAATTCCTCATCTATGGAATTGGCCCCATCACTGCTTGAAATACTGATGTCTGCAGTGCTTGAGGACTGCGGTATCAGACAACCAATAAAATCAATCAATACCAAAAAAATCAAAAATAAAACTATGCTAAGCGCAAAGGAACCTGTGATAAGCATCAAATTTTTCTTTGCCAATACCGCATGATGAACGCCAAGAGCTGTTTCTATTTTGAAGATGCGTATATTTACTGTCTGGCGCAACTTACCAGACTTTTCTGAATTTCCGGAAACCGCTGTAACAGGAGATACTTTTGCTGCGCGTTTTGCGGGGGAGCTCGCCGCAAGCAGCACGGTAACAATCCCAACCACTACTCCGCTAATTATACCTGTTATACTGATTCCAAAAAGAGGTATATTAGAAAATTCTTCGCCAACAAGGAACCGTAGTGCAGCACATAAACACCATGTCATTATGATTCCAAGTATGACACCTATTGGAATCGCTGTCTTACACCAATACAGGGCTTCCAGCCTTACAAAATGAATAATCTGCTCTTTACTCATCCCAATACAGCGCATCATTCCAAAAAACTTTGTCCTTTGGGCTACATTACTGTTTATTGTACTTGAAATCATCAAGACGCCCGCTATCAATACCAGTAGAAATAATATCGCCGCTGTCAGAAACAGTGTTTGTGCCATTGTATTGCCAAGTATGTCTTGGAACGTCAGGTTTCCATGTCTATCCAATAACCTTGCACGCTCCATTTGAACGCCCATGTCAGCCATGCTGAAAATAGACGTTACCAGAAAAACAGCAAATATAATACAAAGTAACGTCATGCGGTTCTGTCGTTTCCGTACCTTTGCAGAAAGCAGAATAAGATCAAGATAACTTTTCATTCCCTGCACCTCCCAAGATCGGTAAACACACCGTCAGATACCTGCAATACCCTGTCTGCCGTCTGTGCAATACTTTGGCTATGAGTAATCATAATAATTGTCTGTTCATATTTTTTAGACGCTTCTTTTAACAGGGTAATTACTTCGCTGCTGTTTCGCGTGTCAAGATTTCCGGTGGGCTCGTCCGCAAGAATGAGAGACGGGCGTGTAATAAGGGCCCGCCCGATTGCCACACGCTGCTGCTGGCCACCGGATAGCTGGCTGGGCAGATGATTACAACGTTCCTGCAGATGAAGTACCGTAAGTAGTTCTTCCAGATATTTCTTATCCGGTTTTTGATAATCAAGCAGCACCGGAAAAATAATATTTTGAAGGACTGTCAGTTCGGGGACCAGATTGAATGCCTGAAAAACAAAACCGATATTCCTCCGGCGAAAAACGGTAAGTTTGCGGTCATTCATGGAAAAAATGTCTTTGCCGCCAATAGTTACCTTGCCGGACGTAGGTGTATCAAGTGCCCCTATCATGTTGAGCAGCGTACTTTTGCCGGAACCGGATTCTCCGACAATCGCCACATATTCACCCTTTGGAACGGAGAAGCTGACTTTTTTCAAAGCACGTACGGCAGTTTCACCACTTCCATAAGTTTTGCAGATATTGTCTACCTCTAATAAGTTCATGTGCAAACACCTCTTTTTTGTTTTGATAGACCCAATATAGCAAAGAAACCCTACACCTGTATTACAGCCAGCCTACAATTTTGTAGGAAAAAACAATTTCATTGCACTAAAAAATTCATTGTAAAAGACGTCCCTGCTCCTAACATGCTGCTCACTTCTATTGTCCCCTCATGAGCTTCCACAATCACCTTTGTAAGCGACAGTCCAAGCCCTATACCTTGTTTGTCTTTTGAAAAACGACTGCGGTAAAACCGTTTAAAAATATGGTGCAGATCCTCCTGGTGTATGCCGCTGCCATTATCCTTTATAATAATCTGAACAATGGAAGGGAATAACCGCCACTCAATACAGATAAGAGCTCCTTTTTCTGTATGGTCAAGCGCATTTTTAACAAGGTTACTGATCGCTTCGATGAGCCAGCTGCGGTCACATAAAAGCATAATTTCTTCATTACCCCATAAGCAGATTTCTTTTCCCTCCTGTCTTGCGCGAAACAGGAAATGTCGCTTTACCTCCTCTGCAAGATCGAATATATGTTCCGGAAACTTCTCCAATATAACCGCACCTGCGTCCAGTTTTGTGATTTTCAAAAGATTTTGTACCAGTGTCTCAATGCGGTCAAGTTCCTGCCCGGAAAACCTGCTAAATTCCTGTATCGCTGAAAGTTCTTCTGCTTCATCTTGTATAAGTCCGTTATAAATATTAAGGGCAGCAAGGGGCGTCTTTAACTGGTGTGAGATATCAGATATTGTATTACGTAAAAATTTCTTTGCATTTTTCTCATTCTCTGTGTGAGCATTTAAGATTGCGACCAAAGAATTAACTTCGTGGAACAGCCTGTATAATTCACCCTCATCATTACACTCTATGGATGCATTTCGATTACCAGCTATATATTCCATAATCTGTTCTATGGCATCTTCCATGATTTTATGCTGTTCCCTGAAATACATGTAGCAAAGTATCAATATTGTAACCGCCATGCAAAAGCTGCAAATTATAATAAGATAAACTGCGTTTTTAACCTCGAAGACCATTAATAACACTGAAATCAACATAAAAACCAGGATGCAGAACAACATACCAGCAAAAAGGAATCGGATCTTTCTGTTTGCAAATAGTTTCATCATACACCTGGTTCTTTCGTATTCCATTTATAGCCCATGCCCCGAACCGTGACAATCCGGTTCGGTTTTCCGGGATCGTCCTCAATTTTTGTACGGAGCCTTCGGATATATACGGTGAGAGAATGATTGTCAATATAGTTTTCGCTGTAATCCCAAAGCTTCCCTAAAATCTGCTGGGGAGAAAGTATCTGGTCGGGATTTTCCAGAAATAAGCACAATAATTTATACTCACTGGCTGTCAAGTCAAGCGGCTTTCCCTGTCTATAAACCTGGCTTTTCAGAAGGTTTATACTTATATTTCTTGAGTTCAATTCCGTGACAGTCTTATTAAAATTTTCACTCCTGCGCAGCAGTGCATGAATCCTTGACAAGAATACTGCTAACTTAAAAGGTTTTGTAATGTAATCGTCGCCGCCAATATCAAGCCCCATAATTATATCCGTTTCTTCATCAGCAGCAGTAAGAAACATAACAGGCACTTTGGAAGCCTGACGTATCTTTCTGCAAAAATCAAAACCGGAACCGTCTGGGAGCGATACATCCAGTATCACCAAATCATACACTCCATTTCCCCATAATGTATCTGCTTCCAGCGTGGTACGGGCGATATCTATTTCATAACCCTGTTTTTTCAAAGCAAAAGAAAGCCCATTGATTAAGCTCAAATCATCTTCCACTAAAAATATTCGTTTCATTTGTTATTTAGTGTACTGACACTTCCACTTTTATCCAAACTCTTCAGAATGAACTCTCAGTACACGAGCTCCTTTCGTTCTTTATTCTTTCGTCCATCAGCTTTTTTATTCAAAAAACAGCCTTTTCACGAGCTCACTGGAATAGATTGCAATTACTTCATTTTTATGCCAGCTAGTATAGATAAACGCCTCCGCGACGAACATTCTTTCCTTGTAGTGAATAGTTCGTACCTCCTTGTCCACTGAAGGTATTCTACCACAATTTATAGCATATTTCCAATTAGCATGTTCAACTTATGACTTCTTCTACTTGATACAATAATTCATTCATCATCTATCGCAGACACGCCAATGGTCACTTCCTCCAGTACATCCAAAAGCACCCTTACCGTATCCAGTGATGTAAGCATGGTAATATTATTCTGCGTTGCCGCATTTCGGATTGCCGCGCCGTCTTCATAATGAATACCGGAAAGAATTGCACGGGTATTGATCACATAACTGACATATCCGGCCCGGATTGCATCCAAAATTTCACTGCTGCCTTCCGATGGTTTACCCAGTATACGGGTGCGTATTCCATGCTGTTTCAGATACTCCCCCGTGAGAGAAGTTGCTTCTATATTAAAGCCCATATCATAGAAACGTCTGACCAAAGAAAGGGCTTCCTCTTTATCCTCATCCGCCAACGTTACGATTACAGTCCCGTAATTCTGTACACGAATACCGGAAGCAATCATGGCTTTATACATTGCCCTGTGAAGTTTCCTGTCATATCCGATGGCCTCTCCCGTAGATTTCATTTCTGGTGAAAGGTATGTATCCATGCCATTTAATTTGGAAAAGGAAAATGTTGGTACTTTAACATACCATCGCTGCTTTTCTTTCGGATATATCTCATGAATTCCCTGTGCTTTCAGGTTCTTTCCAAGAATAACTTTCGTTGCTATATCAGCCAGAGGATATCCGGTCGCTTTTGATAAAAACGGCACTGTCCGCGAAGAACGGGGATTCACCTCAATGACAGATACATTCTGCTCTTTATCCACAATAAACTGGATATTAAACAGACCGACAATGCCAATGCCAGTCCCCAATTTCTTCGCATAGTCCAGAATCGTTTCTTTTACCCTTTCAGATATACTGAACGTGGGATATACACAGATGGAATCACCCGAATGAACGCCGGTCCTTTCTACCAGCTCCATAATTCCGGGAACAAATACCTCCTTTCCATCGCAAATGGCATCCACTTCCACTTCCTTACCACAAATATATTTATCAACCAATACCGGTTTATCTTCATTGATCTCTACGGCTGTTTTTAGATACCTGCGCAAATGCTCTTCTTTTGCCACAATCTGCATGGCTCTTCCGCCAAGCACAAAGCTTGGACGTACCAATACCGGATAGCCGATTTCCTCTGCTGCTTTTACACCTTCTTCCATATTTGTCACAGCCCGTCCTTTTGGCTGCGGGATGGAAAGTTCCGACAGCAGCTTTTCAAACGCGTCTCTGTTTTCCGACCTCTCAATTGCCGCACAGTCTGTGCCGATGAGCTTTACTCCTCTTTCTTTTAATGGTTTTGCCAGATTAACCGCAGTCTGCCCGCCCAAAGATACGATAGTCCCCTCCGGCTTTTCCATCTCGATCACATTCATAACATCTTCCACACATAAGGGTTCAAAATACAGCTTGTCCGACGTGGTGTAGTCCGTAGACACGGTTTCCGGATTGTTGTTGATGATGATTGCCTCATATCCGGCTTCTTTGATCGTCTTAACTGCATGTACCGTGGAATAGTCAAACTCCACACCCTGACCGATACGGATCGGACCGGAGCCAAGCACGACGATCTTCTTTCTGTTTTCGATTACTGATTCATTCTCTTCCTCATAGGTGGAATAGAAATACGGAACATAGCTTTCAAATTCTGACGCACAGGTATCGATCATTTTATAAACCGGAACTATGCCGTATTTCCTGCGCAGTTCATAAATTTCTGCTTCTGTCTTATCCCAAAGCCATGCGACAGCCTTATCGGAAAAGCCCATTTTCTTTGCCTGATACAGAGCTTCCCTGTCACCCACACATGATTTCAGTTCTGTTTCCATATCTATAATTTTTTTCATTTTATTGAGAAAAAAGCAGTCAATTCCGGTCTGGTTGGAAATCTTTGAGACGTGAACGCCTGATCTTAACAGCTGCGCAATGGCAAAAATTCTGTCATTAGTCCCGGTTTTTATATCATTCATTAATACATGAACGTCCTCTGTTTCAAATTTTTCCATGCGCAGATGATTCACACCTGTTTCCAGGGAACGGATTGCTTTTAACAGGCTTTCTTCAAAAGTTCTGCCAATACTCATAACTTCCCCGGTAGCTTTCATCTGCGTACCAAGCTTCTGGTTTGCATCCGTAAATTTATCGAACGGAAAACGCGGCATTTTTGTCACTACATAATCCAATGCCGGCTCAAAAGAAGCCGGCGTATTGACCAGCATAATCTCATCCAGCGCCATCCCCACGCTGATTTTTGCCGAAACTCTTGCAATCGGATACCCGCTTGCCTTCGACGCAAGGGCGGAAGAACGGGAGACCCGTGGGTTTACCTCGATCAGGTAATACTGAAAAGAATCCGGATCAAGTGCAAACTGCACATTACATCCTCCCTCCACTTTCAGTGCACGAATGATTTTCAAAGCGCTGTCCCGCAGCATCTGATATTCTTTATTGGTCAGTGTCTGGGACGGACACACCACAATGGAATCTCCTGTGTGTATTCCCACTGGGTCTAAATTTTCCATATTGCAGACGGTGATTGCCGTATCGTTGGCATCACGGATCACTTCATATTCGATTTCCCTGAAGCCCTTGATACTTTTTTCAATCAATACCTGATGAACCGGAGATAAAGCGATGGCGTTTTTAATCAGCCCCCTGAGTTCCCGCTCGTCATCCGCAAAGCCTCCGCCGGTTCCTCCAAGGGTAAATGCAGGGCGCAGCACCACCGGATAACCAATTTGCTCCGCCGCCCTTATGGCTTTATCCACCGTATCTGCAATGGCAGACGGCAGTATCGGCTCTCCTAGTTCTTCACAAAGCGTTTTAAACTGTTCTCTGTCTTCTGCCCGCTCAATACTTTCACTGCAGGTTCCCAAAAGTTCCACCTGACATTCTTTTAAAATTCCTTTTTTCTCAAGCTGCATCGCCAGATTCAGTCCGGTCTGCCCTCCAATCCCCGGCACAATGGCATCCGGGCGCTCATGACGAACAATCTTTGCCACATATTCCAGCGTCAGCGGTTCCATATATACTTTATCTGCAACTGTCACATCCGTCATAATCGTCGCCGGATTGGAATTGCACAGCACAACCTCGTATCCTTCCTCCTTCAATGCAAGACATGCCTGTGTACCTGCATAGTCAAATTCTGCCCCCTGGCCAATCACAATCGGACCGGAACCAATGACAAGTATTTTCTTTATATCAGTTCTTTTTGCCATCCTTTGTCTCCTCCATCATTTTTATAAATTGATCAAACAGATAGCCGCTGTCCTGTGGTCCGGGCGCACTTTCCGGATGATACTGCACGCCAAACACTTTATCTTCCTCACAGGCCACACCTTCTATCGTCTGATCCAGCAGGTTCAGATGTGTTACTTTCAGCCGGGTATTTGCAAGGCTGTCTCCATCTGCTGCATAGGAGTGGTTCTGGGAAGTAATCTCTATCCTGCCAGTCAGCAGATTTTTTACCGGATGATTTCCTCCTCTGTGACCAAACTTCAGCTTATAAATCCTCGCTCCATATGCAAGAGAAATAATCTGATGGCCAAGGCAGATTCCAAATATCGGATATTTGCCTTTTAATTCTTTGACCAGTTCTACGACTGTCTGCACATCTGCGGGATTTCCCGGGCCATTGGATAAAAAGATTCCATCCGGCCTCCGCTTTTCGATCTCCCCCACAGAAGTATCCCACGGAAAGACTGTCACGCTGCATCCTCTCTGGTTCAGAGCTCTCACAATATTCTGTTTCATTCCACAATCAACAGCAGCTACATGATATTTCCCATCCGGCGCAGGGTATTGTTGAATTTCCTTCCGGCTTACCTGCGATACGGCATCCTCCGGAATATCATATAAATCCAGTTTACGAAGTCCGTCCTGCAGGGATGTACCAATATCTGTGAGTAATGCCTTTCGGCTTCCAAGGTCGCGTATGGAACGTACCAGTTTTCTTGTATCAATCCCATAGATACCCGGTATCTTATATTTCTCCATAATTTCTGATAAGGTATATTTACTGCGAAAATTGGATGGTTCATCATTGTAGTCCCGTACTGCCAGTCCGCCAATCGTTGGAATATCCGTTTCAAAATCATCTTCTGCCATTCCGTAATTACCAATCAGAGGATATGCCATCACGACTGTCTGATAAGTATAGGATGGATCCGAAAGAATTTCCTGATATCCTACTGGAGAAGTATTAAATACAATCTCCGTAATTTTTTCAATCCTGGAACCAAAACCATATCCATAGTATTCGCTGCCATCGGACAAAACCAGTTTTCTGTCAAATTTTTTCATCATACATGCACCTCTTTATCTCAAATCCGTTCAGACAATCTCCTTTCAAAACGATCCTTACGCAAATCTGCCGGGATTTTCGTGGGATATTCCCCCTGAAAGCAGGCAGCGCAGTAATCCTCGCTGCCGGTCAATTGACTCAGCTTCTCAATTGGCAGATATCCCAGAGAATCTGCCCCGATCATCTCTGCAATCTCGTCCACGCTGTGATGGCATGCAATCAGGTTTTCTTCCGAATCAATATCCGTTCCATAATAACAGGGATATAAAAACGGAGGCGCAGAAATTCTCATATGGATCTCTTTCGCTCCGGCATCACGCAAAAGCTTTACAATCCGTTTGCTGGTCGTCCCTCTGACGATGGAATCGTCAATCAGTACAACTCTTTTTCCATCGATTACCTTCCTGACAGGACTCAGCTTAATTCTGACCTTGTCTAAACGCTCATCCTGTCCCGGAGAAATAAATGTCCTTCCAATATATTTATTTTTTATCAGCCCGATCCCATAAGGAATTCCGGATTTTTTCGCATACCCCAATGCTGCGTCCAGTCCGCTGTCGGGAACGCCGATCACAACATCCGCGCATTTTGGATAACTCTCTGCCAGTAATTCCCCGGCTTTCATACGGGATTCATGTACGGATCTGCCGTCTATCACCGAATCCGGCCTTGCAAAATAGATGTATTCAAAAATACAGGTTTTTTGTCTCTGTTTTTTGCAGTGTTCCTTCCTTGATTCCACACCGTTTTTTGTAAACACCAGAATCTCTCCCGGCAGCACATCACGGATCCATTCGGCTCCCACCGCTGACAAAGCACAGCTTTCGGAGGCTGCCACATAGGTCCCGTCCGCCATCTTTCCATAACAAAGCGGCCGGAATCCATATGGATCCCTTGCCGCAATCATCTTTGTAGAAGAAATCAGTACCAGCGAATACGCGCCTTCCAGTAAGTTCATCGTATTGCTGACTGCCTCCTCAATGCTTGGCGTCATAAGCCTTTCTCTTGTAATCACATAAGCGATGGTTTCCGTATCGCTGGTTGTATGGAAAATTGCCCCCGATAATTCCAGCTTATCCCGAAGCTCCAATGCGTTGGTCAGATTTCCATTGTGCGCCAGCGCCATCTTTCCTTTCTGATGGTTGACTTCCACAGGCTGACAGTTATTTCTTGTGTTTCCTCCGGTTGTTCCATATCTTACATGGCCCACCGCCATATTTCCCATGGGGAAATGAGTTAATATATCTTCAGAAAACACTTCACTGACAAGCCCCAGATCTTTATGGGAAGAAAATACGCCGTCATCATTTACAACAATTCCGCAGCTCTCCTGTCCTCTGTGCTGCAGGGCATAGAGCCCATAATAAACAATGCCTGCGGCGTTTCTCTTTTTTGTACCCATCACTCCGAATACACCGCACTCTTCATGAATGGCCATAACTTTATTCCCTCCTGCTAATAGAATATTCTGCTCATACGTCGCAGCTGACCGGGACCGCTCTTACTATTCCACATCCTGAAGGGCGTCAAATCCTTCTTCTCCGGTTCTTACTTTCACCACATTTTCCACATCATAGACAAAAATCTTTCCGTCTCCAATATGTCCTGTGTAAAGTACCTTCTTCGCCGTTTCAATCACCCTTCGGACCGGAACCGCGCTGACTACAACATCCACCTGTACTTTGGGAAACAGATTTGCTTCCACCTGTACACCGCGGTAATATTCCGGTTTGCCTTTCTGAATCCCGCATCCCAGGACATGAGATACTGTCATACCGGTAATCCCCAGTTTCATCATGGCATTCTTTAATGCTTCCAGTCTGGATTCCTTACAGACAATCTCAATCTTTGTAAACTTCGGAGTTCCCTCTTCAAATGCAGGAACTTTCTTAACCGGAATCGCTTCCGCAGCCGGAGTCTCGCCGGATACCGCCACCGGGTCATTTCCTTCTTCCATATACTCCGGAAGCATTGCAAAGCCTGCATATGCGGAAGGAAGACCATGTTCGGTCACATCAAGGCCCGTCATTTCTTCCTCTCTGTCTGCGCGAAGCCCCGCAATGGCACGGATGATAAGGAATGTAACTGTTATCGTAACGGCTGTCCATACCGCAACACCGGCAAAGCCGATCATCTGAAGTTTTAACAGTTCAAAACCGCCGCCATAAAACAGACCGGTTAACGTTTCTCCCGAAGCATTTGCAATACCGTATCCGGGTGCCGTATCTGTAGCAAATAATCCAACCGCCAGCGTGCCCCAGATCCCATTCATGCAGTGTACGGCAACTGCACCGACCGGATCATCAATGTAGAGCACATGATCGAGAAGCCATACGCCAAACACAACCAAAAGCCCTGCCACTGCTCCAATCGCGACTGCGCCGAATGCATCCGTCACATCACACGGCGCCGTGATTGCCACAAGTCCTGCCAAAGAGGCGTTCAGGCACATGGAAACATCCGGCTTTCCATATTTGATCCACGTAAAGATCATACAGACAACCGTTGCGACAGCCGGCGCCACCGTTGTTGTCAGGAAAATGGAGCCAAGCTGCGCAATGGAAGTTGCGGCCGCGCCATTAAATCCATACCAGCCGAACCAGAGAATAAATACCCCAAGCGCTCCAAGTGCAATGCTGTGTCCCGGAAATGCATTTACCTTCACAACCTTTCCGCTCTTATCTCTGGTGAACTTTCCAATACGGGGACCGAGAATCTTCGCACCAATCAATGCGGAAATACCGCCTGTCATATGAATCGCGCAGGAGCCGGCAAAATCATGGAAACCAAGCTGCGAAAGCCATCCGCCTCCCCAGATCCAGTGTGCTTCAACGGGATAAATCAACGCAGAAATCACGCCGGAATAAATACAATAAGAAAGAAATTTTGTACGCTCCGCCATTGCGCCGGATACGATGGTCGCTGTTGTGGCACAGAATACAAGGTTAAATACAAAGCTGGAAAAATCGAACTCTGCATATGCCGTAAACAAATCAAATCCCGGTCTTCCGATAAATCCAAACAGGTCTTCTCCCATCAGCAAGCCAAAACCAATCAGGATAAATACTACGGTTCCAATACAAAAATCCATCAGGTTCTTCATAATGATATTTCCTGTATTTTTTGCTCTGGTAAACCCTGCCTCTACCATTGCAAAGCCTGCCTGCATCCAGAACACCAGTGCGGCGCCGGTTAAAAACCAGACTCCGAACACTTCGCCGGATACCGCCTCCTGCACAAACGCTTTCATTGCTTCATCCATTTTTTCTTCCTCCTATTCTAAATCGCTGCGCGACAGCTCTAAAGGGTAAAGTCATCAACTTATTTTACGCCGAACAGCAGATCGCCGTAGGTTGGAAACGGCCAGTATTTCTTTGCCGTCATTGTTTCCGCCGCATCGCAGACAGCTCTTAACCCTTCCATTTTTCCTAAAACCGTATCCCGAATCATACAGGACTCTGCTTCCACATCTTTTGCATCCGTAAGTCTCATCACCGCTTCTTCCAGTTCATCGGTTTTCATGGCAATCTGATCTTCCAGTCCTGCAAGTTTTTTCAGAAGTCCGGCCTCATAACCGCATGAAACGGAATCGTCGACCGCCTTTTTTGCCGCCGCCGTATTTGCAAGCTCCAGTACATATGCGCTTACTGCCGGAGCAATTTCTGTCTTTGCCATATCAATCATGGTATTTGCTTCAATCAGAACCGTCTTGCAATAGTTTTCCAACATAATTTCACATCTGGACTTCAGCTCCGCTTCTGAAAATACCTTGTGGCTTGTCAGCATCCGTACATTTTTTTCATCCAGCAGATGCGGCATACAATCCGGTGTTGTACGATAGTTCAGAAGCCCTCTCTTTTCCACGGCTTCCTGAATCCAGGTGTCGTCATAACCATTCCCGTTGAAAATAACATGTTTATGATCTTTGATGGTCTTGCGAATCATTTCATGCAGCACATCTTCAAAATTCTCTGCTTTTTCCAGTCTGTCCGCATAGATCTTCAGACTTTCCGCCACCGCGCTGTTCAGCATGATATTTGCGCAGGCAATGCTGTTGGAAGAGCCGAGCATACGAAATTCAAATTTATTTCCGGTAAATGCAAAGGGCGATGTACGGTTGCGGTCCGTGGTATCGCGGTTAAACTTCGGAAGTACGTCCACGCCGAGCTTCATCTGTGTTTTTTCAGTTCCCGCATAGGGCGTACCGGTTTCAATCGCTTCCAGTACTGCATTCAGTTCTTCTCCAAGGAAGATAGAAATGACTGCCGGAGGCGCTTCGTTTGCCCCAAGTCTGTGATCATTTCCTGCTGTTGCCACAGAAAGACGAAGCAGATCCTGATAATCGTCCACCGCCTTGATAACCGCACAAAGGAATAATAAAAACTGCGCGTTTTCATACGGCGTCTCCCCCGGCGACAGCAGATTCACGCCGCCGTCCGCAGTCAGGGACCAGTTGTTATGCTTTCCGCTTCCGTTTACTCCGGCAAACGGTTTTTCATGAAGCAGGCACACAAGCCCATGCTTTGCCGCCACCTTCTGCATGATTTCCATGGTCAGCTGGTTATGGTCCGTTGCAATGTTTGTTGTTGTATAGACGGGAGCAAGTTCGTGCTGCGCCGGGGCAACTTCGTTATGCTCTGTCTTTGCCAGAATGCCCAGCTTCCAGAGTTCTTCATTCAAGTCTTCCATATAGGCTGCAACCCGCGGCTTGATCACTCCGAAATAATGATCGTCCATCTCCTGTCCCTTCGGCGGCTTTGCTCCGAAAAGAGTACGTCCCGTAAACCGAAGATCCCTCCGCTGTTCATACATTTCTTTTGTAATCAGAAAATATTCCTGTTCCGGTCCTACGGATGTGCGGACACATTTCACACTGTCATTTCCAAACAGATGAAGAATACGGATTGCCTGCTTATTCAGCGCTTCCATAGAACGGAGCAGCGGTGTCTTCTTATCCAGCGCTTCTCCGCCGTAAGAACAGAATGCAGTAGGAATACACAGGGTATTGCCCTTAATGAATGCGTAAGAAGTAGGATCCCATGCTGTGTATCCCCGCGCTTCAAAAGTCGCCCGAAGTCCGCCGGAGGGAAACGACGAAGCATCCGGTTCTCCTTTGATCAGTTCCTTTCCGGAAAACTCCATAATCACACCACCATCGGGAGACGGAGAAATAAAACTGTCATGCTTTTCCGCCGTGACGCCGGTGAGGGGCTGGAACCAGTGGGTATAGTGCGTAGCCCCTTGATCCACCGCCCAGTCTTTCATAGCTGCCGCCACTGCATTTGCCACGCCGATATTAAGCTTCGCGCCTTCCTCAATCGTCTTTCTTAACGACTGATAAACTTCTGCCGATAAATTTGCTTTCATCACTCTGTCATCAAATACTTTACATCCAAAAAAATCTGATACTTTCTTCATAATCCCACTCCTTCCAGTTTGAAAAGAAAAAGACAAGGATGGCTTTCCCGACACTTTTCCTGCGCCGCAAAAGACTCCCTTGTCTTTTAGATCAAACTGTATGTATTTTCTCATAAAAGTAAAAAGCATCTCTGAGAATTTCCTCTCAAAGACGCCTTTGCCTTTACATGTTGGATGATACACCCTTAAAAATTATTTGTCAATCCTTTTTTTATTTTCCAAAAAATTAATAGCTCTAAATTCGGGTGTGTGTTTTGATCTTGGCATGAAAACATATCGGTTTCAAATATCAAACAATGCTTCCAACCGCTCCTGTACCGATTCATTCTTTGTAACGAACCAAAAGGTGCATTCTTCGCTGTCATACAGCCCAACAGCCTGTCCGTCCATGGCCTGATAGAGTGTCCGGGTATTGTCTTCGGCAATCTGGTCCGTAATGCCTGCAATGGGGGACAGGTATGGATGCAGTTTCCCGCCTTCATCTAACATTGCCGGCTCAAAATCCGAAAACTCCCAAAAGATCAGATCCAGTTCCTCATCACAGGCCAGCGCCCACAGAAATTCCGCCGCAAGAAAACCGTCCAAAATACCATATGCGCTCCATCCGGCAACGCCGTCATTGGCGCGGCGGTATAGAAAGGGACTGTTAAACTCTGCTGCCCAGTGATACACTGCCTGGTTTTCTTCCAGAAAATTCAGCTTGCCGTCCTTTGTCCTTCTCAGGCTGGAAAGAGGACGAACCACATTGTAACTGCAGTAAAACCTGCTTGGCAGGCAGCGATAAAATTCTGCCATTGGCTGCGGAAGTGGATTTCCCAGACGGACTTCTGCCCGATGGATGCTTTCTTCCTTAGCTCCCTTGCCCTCAATCCCGGCAAATTCACAGAGGAACTGTAATACCGGGGTAATGGATTTTAGTTCCCGTGCCTGGGGCGGCCTGGGCGGAGCCGAATTAAAAATGGGATGTCCGTCCTGACTTTTTATCCAGACATATTTAAACCCCATCTGTTTCATAAACAGCTCCAGTTCCTTATCGGTCCTGCTGCCAAAATAGGCTGTTCCTGAATAGTGAATATTTCCGCATAAAAGCCGGAATGGTTCTTCCACATAATTTACATCAAAATTTGTTCTTACACTGGAAAGCTGTTCTAATGAAATATGATAAAAATCATTCAGGGGAAGTTCCCTCATTCTTTTCCAATAGTTTTCCGTCTTATCCCGGTTGACGGCTGCAACACTGGGTTGGGCCAGGGTCTGCTGGTATCCCATCCACTCCACAATCCACCTGGAAAGATTTGATGGATTACACGGCACTCCATGACCTTCCAGATGCTTTTCTTCCCTTCGTGTTTCCGGTGATATATAGAGGCCCCACATTTGGGGGTCTTCCGGATCATGGTTACTTATGGTGTCTTTACTTTTGTGCTGCTGGCTTACTTCAAATCCATAACCGTACCGCTCATGCCGACAAAAGGGCAAAATCGTAATGACGGTATCTGTCCAACAGATACGTTTATAAGTTTTCAGTTCCTCAAAAGGGATCAGATTTCCCTTTCCCGAAAAGGCGGGATCATCCGGGTGAAAGGTCAGATATAATTCCTTTAAGGCCTGGGGCAGCGTAAACTCCAGTTCTGCCTCCTTGTCTGCAATATCCTCCGGTTTCACAGAACTTTCCATGTTGCTGCCAAAGGATTTGATCTTTTTCAGTTCTTCTAATATCATGGCAATACCTTTCTGACAGGTCATTAAGAATAATCCTGCGTTTTCTGTTCCTGCTGGAGATTCTTCAAAAATTCTGCTCCGCTGTTTCCCTGGATATTATGCCACTCAAACTCAACCGTTGGGCCAATGTCAAATTCAGGCCGGGGAATATATCCATTTTTCTCCCATGAAAAGGTTTTGCTCCATGAACACGCAAAGGAATCTCCGCAAAAGGAAACAAGTACAGTCATGTCACCTGGCAGTTTATAGCTTAACAAAAATTCACGGTAAGACGCTGGCAGTTTATATCCAAGCCCTTTTTCAATATCTGATAAATATTTCTCTGTAAGGCCGGATTCTTTTAATGGCTCTTTCCATAACTGCGGTTCACGTTCTCTCAATATATCTAAATACTCTTTTGCTGTTGTCATAAAAGGCGGCCTCCTTTTCCAAACATTTTTATTTTCTCCGCCAGACACCAAACAGGCTTTTCCTGTAATGCTTCAGCGCCTCCATTGCCGGCTCATAATTTCCCGCCGCTTTCAGATACTCTACACCTTTTTCAATATCCTCCCGCACACCAATTCCCTCGGCATACATCATCCCCAGACCATAACTTTTATAGCAGGATTTTTCGCTTTTCTCCAATAACGCCTTCCCTCTCGCCGGATCTTGCCTGCAGCCATGCCCCAGCAAATAGCAGATTCCCAGCAGATCATATTTGATACCTTCCGGCTCCTTATCTCTCTCCAGCCATTGAACCGCCTGCGCATAGTCCACAGCCGTACCCCAGCCGTTGAAATACAAACGTCCCAACTGTCGGCAGGCATAGCTGTCGTTACCATAGCCGGCAGTCTTTTTGTAGCACTCTAAGGCATAGGGCAGATTGCGCTCCACCGTCTTGCCGTTCCAATAAATATCCCCTATGATATGCCAGCTCCAGAGATGTCCTGCCTCTGCCGCTTTCAGTGCCCAGGGAAGAGCTTCTTTATCGTTATCCTCTGTATAGGCCAGATAATGGGCATAGGCATACATCCACTCCGGGTAGCCCCGCTCTGCGCCCTGGCGCATAATGGGAACTTCCTTTCCCGGCTCCGGCGGAATGTATTCTCCCCGTCCATACTGGTAATATTGACCGTAATTCCGCCCCGCCAGTATCATGCCGCCGGAAAATGCTTTCTCAAACCAGGGGAGGCACTGTTTTATTTGCAGGCGTTTCCATTCGTTCCAGGCTCCCTTATTTGCGAAGTCACTTTCCTTGTGATCTTCGATCTCTATGATGTCCAGAAAATAATAGGTGTTCCCGATCATGTACTGGCAGAAAGCGCAGCCCTTTTCGGCTTTTTCATAGATGACATCCCATGCTTCTTTTATGCTGTCAAAG
Organism: uncultured Lachnospiraceae bacterium; assembly: GCA_910579225.1. GTDB lineage: Bacteria > Bacillota > Clostridia > Lachnospirales > Lachnospiraceae > Hominiventricola. Next base: position 184,343 of record CAJTTI010000004.1, read on the forward strand.
GGCATGATCTCCTTAAGCTCTGGCGTCAGCATATCCATACGCAGCGCCCCCAGAACCGCAGCGGCGCTGCCCAGGGAAATCGCCTGATGGAGCATGGCATAGGCCGCCGCCTCGTTTTCTTCAAAAGGATGATATTCCCAGCTGTAACAGGAGCCGGAAAAGCAGCGTGAGAGGATATAGCAGGCGTCCCCATCATCTTCCTTTGCCGCAAGCAATAATGCGTCCGTCGCCGCTGTTGCCTTGTCGTTATCACAGCAATAATAAAGATCCTCAATGGCCTTATCCACTACATCGCTAAAATACTTACCCATGTTTCTTTTTTCCCTTTCTGTTTTCTTTTTCTATCTGGTCAGTAATATCAGCCCATCCGCTCATTTCTTCAAAAGAACCCTGATTCAAATAGTTGACCAGCCAGAATTTCACCTGCGTCACTGTTCCTTCTTTCGCCAGAAACCTGGTGTTCCCTTTTCCCGTGTTATTGGTACACCAAATCACCATCAGGTCATTTTGAACGCCGGGGAAAAAATCAAGCGCCTGCGTTCCCCATTCCAAGAATACCTTTGTGTATGTTCCTTCATGGATGCCGTCAATGGCCAGTTCCACATCCCTGGCAGAGAAAAATGTGTGTTCATCATGCCAGCTCTCTCCAAAAATCACCAGAAGCTGGCGCCAGTTCCGCATTTGGCCTTTCTGTTCTCTTTGAAGCTGCTGCCAGAAAGATTTTATGTTTTCCTCCGTCTGCCGGGTATCGGCTTCGCTTTTCCCCAACCCTGCTTCTTCTGTATTTATCAAAGAGTCTGAAGTGTTGCTTTTCTCCCATTCGGTGTCCTCTTCCTCGCTGATTTCCTCTTCACCATATCTATTCTCTATTTTTTTCCATCCCGTAAGATCAGCGCTGCCAGTCAGGAGTTTTTCAAACCAGTCCTTCGCCTCGTCCAACTCTGCGCTTTTATGGTACGATTCATATCCGCCCTTAGATTCGTCCAAAAATACTGTCAATCGAAAGAGTTCATGGTATATACAGAAAATCTGGCTTATATTCCCTATTTCTGGTACAGCAAAAGGCGGCAGGATTTGAAGTGTGAAAATGCCCCCTTTATCACGTTCCATCAGGCTTTCCAGCTGTTTTTGTAAAACCTCCACTGTAACATTGGAACTCCTGTTTCCGGATGTATCCGTAAGAATAAACTGGCTGGCCGGCGCCTGCTTTTGTCTTTTATCCGGCCCCACCAGATCACGCACCCCGTCCCATATCCCCAGCAAGCCAAAGCCTGCCATGCCAAGCCCCATCAGGATCCGGACAATGCCGATCCCTTCTTTCATTTCAGCAAGTCCGATCACGATCAGACCAAAACCCAAAAATGCAGCATAGCCTCCCAATATCAGAGGGGTCAGCCGCAGCCGTTTTCCTGTTTTGTTATTTTTTTTCATCATCTGCTCCCTGCCAGCTTTCTCATTTTCCTGTCCTGTCGGCTTGTTCCTAAAATCCCACATGAAAAGCCAGACCAGTCTGTTCCTGAACCTTTTCAAGCAAGTCGCTCCCCGCAGCCGTCTTTGTCAGCAGCATAAAACAGACCGGCTCCTGCCCCAGAACCAGCAAGGCTTCCTGATTTTTGTGGACATATGCCATCTGCAAAGGAAAATCGCCCAGGCTGCTCAGTTCCGGATGGTCTGAAAGGGGCTTAAAATCATCCTTTATCCGGTCAGCTATCTTTTGGAAATACTCCATCGAAAACTCTCCAGGAAAAAAATCACTGAACAGGCAGGTTCGATCATCGGCATGCTCACGCCATGTCATTTCTTCCCATTCACGGATGGCATGGATTACCAGGAACAGCCCATATGCGTCCGGGGCATGGTTAAACCTGGGTTCATGTTCCAGCTTATGAATGTTCAAGGGAGCGTGAATCAAAGGAATATTCCGCTTTTTCCAGTATTTCTGATAAGCTGCAGCAGCCTTTCGCTTCCCGTCCTCATCCCCCTCCTCACAGGCATTTACCAGTTCATCCTCGTATTCCCAGGCTGTTTCTTCTGGATCATTTTCTTCCCATGCGTATAAATCACCGGAAGTTTTGCCCTTTTTTATCCCAATCATATGATCTTCTCCGGGAGCAAGAAAAAATCCCAGATATTTACCCTCCCAGTGAAGGAGTTCTAATGGACGTAAATAACCGCTGGCAACTAACAGGTCTGCCATGTGCAGGTAAATATCCCGGATAGGAAAGGCCAGCTTCCCATGAAGCCGATTCTCTGCCGCAGAAATTTCATCCTCCGAATAGCAATTCCATTTTTTCAAGTCGTCCATAAGCTTCGGGTTGATAAACTGCCGGAGTATCTTTAGTTCTTTTTCTATTGAATACATAACTATGCCCCCTGTGTGCAAACCAATCAAATTTTTCGCCCAATAGACTTAGGCTAAATCGCAGATGTATTAAAACAATCAAAAACAAAAGTATCCATTTCTGAATCATAGTAGAAGAAACACTCCATGCCACAAAGTCCACTAAATAATCCCATGCCTCTTTTTCTGCCATTGCAAGGAGCTGTGGCTCGCGTTGAAAATATAAAGTTTTTAGTTCTTCACTTTCAAAGTCATGCATTGGCTTTAATTATCAGTATTTCTGCTTTCCTACTCTTCAACAACACGAATGCCATAAACATTGGCAATTTGTGCAGGATCTGATTCCGCAATCGAACCATCATATTCAATTTCCAGAACATCTCCAACTTCCGGCTCTGGTGAAGGATTCCCATCTGCCACGGGAATGGTTATCTGGTCTGCACTGTTCAATTCTGCGCTTCCTTCAACTGGCTCCACAAGGTAATAGCCATCCTGTATTTCTAATATAGTCGCCTGGAATGTGACCGTTTCGTCCCCATCTACTTTCGATTCTCCATCACTACTGGACGTCCCACAAGCGGCGACTATCAATGTGAGACTCATCGTTATAATCAGCAGCAGCTGTTTTTTCATAGCATATGACCTCCTAAAAAACAGATATTTAATTATATAATCGTGAAACCATCAAAACCATACCGCAAATAATTTCGATTTTGTTTTACTTGTCAGTGTTTCAGCCAGCTGAAAGTTATGAATTTTTCTTGTTCCCAATAACCTGAATCGTACACGCAAAATCTCCAATTGTTGCACCTGCCATAACCAGATTCATTCCCGCCCCACGAAAAAACCAAAAACGGCAGTTTAAAATGCTATATCTTTATAAACAATCTCAACTATTTTTTCATTTTGTACACAAACACCGATTCCATTATCATCAAGGCCTTCACCTCCCCATGTCTTTGAGAATAGGAAATACAAGCATCTGTTATCTTCTAGCATAAAATTCCCTGTGATCACAATGATCTCTAACGTTACTGCCTGTAAAAGTGCCTCTTTCGCAGTCCGTTTAAAGTAATTTGATACCTAAAAATACAAAAACCCGTAAATAATTATAGCCGAAACAATCATTTGTGCTGTCGTTAAAAGACCTATTTGCCATGTTTCAGGAGTATCTCCTAATACAATTCTATTCCATATCAAAACAACGAAAAAATATATGACAAAGCAGACCATGATACCAATACTTGCCTTTAATATGCCATATTGCGCTATCTTATGCAAAAGGCACTGATAACCAAAGAACACAAATACAACCGGTGAAATTGCATGGCAGATACTACTCCGAAGGCAGAAACAAGAATCTCTGTCTCATCTCGTCTGTGCTTTTAGCTCACTCGCTCCGGGTGAGGCATCCACGTTTTGAAACAGCTTTTTTAATACCCCACACAATCACGGCAGCAGCCGCGCACATGGCAAGGCGGAGCAGCACATCAAGCATCCAGTTTACTTTTCCATGCTGGTACATATCCAGCACATAGGCAGAATTAACATCATAATCCTCCGCCATCTGGTTCAGCATCCGGCGCTCCTCGGTGGTAGTATAGCGGACATAGCCAGTCGGATAATGGTTCTTCCCCGTCAATGCCAGATAGTCATCAAAATATACACAAAGCCAGGAGCCATCCGCCAGCTCCGTCAGATGATAGCGGTTATAATAGCCGCCCACAAAGCCCTGGATCAATCGCTGGAAAAGCGGAAGCTGGTAGTCGGCATAGATGTATTCCGAAATACTCTCTGACCTTTTCACGCCGTTGTTATGGTGCATACGTACGCCCGCCTGCGCCCCATCCCGCAGGCGGGCCAGCGGACAAGCCACCAGTTCGCCGCCATTTATGGTGGCCGGAATACGGTTTAAAAAGAAAGTTTCGATATCCTCCTGCCGCCTAAGCCGCTGAACATCCCTGGTGGGGCGCTGGCCCTGCCCCGTTCCCTCCCCGGCCCGCAGGTCATACAGCCAGCCGGTGGGAGCAGCGAATAGAACCAATAAAGCAAGCGTAGTACATAGAATATTACGAAAAACAATAAATAAAGAAGATGATTCTTTTTTCATATAAGCTTCATTCCCTTTTCTATCAGAATCTGTGTAAGATTCCTGGGAGACGCATCTTCTTCACCATAGCAATCCGGCTCCATTTCAAAGATAAGGGAGGTAACAAAAACATCTTTATCGCTGACATTATATGGACATTTTGTTTTATAGATCCCTCCTTCCATTTTTTTATAATTGTATTTTGTGTATTTTTCTGGTGTATAATTTTTAAAATTTTTCATGTGACTGCTCCTTATCTCCATTTTCTAGTGTACTGATACGTTTACAACTAACACAGGGTGGAAATTCGTAGTCCCCATTTTCCTTTACATCGCTTCTCTGTGTTTCAACCGGCTGTAAGGAGACAGGAAGACTTTCTTCAGCGCCGGAAGCCCACAACCAGCTCCGTTTCCCTGCTTACTCAACTTTCAGGTCATATTCTTCCGGCGACTTTACAAATATTCCATGTCCGGACAGCGATTACCAGTTCTCCCGCACCTCATCCATTACATCCCATATTTCCGAAAGCGTCATAGGCGCCGCATTCTCATCCGCCTGCCCCCATTCCCCTTGCAGGATGCACTCTTCATAAAGCCTCTGCATGGCCATAAAGATATCCTCCCCTTCCTCTATCTCGATGAATTCCTCATACCGGTCATTGAGCTTATTAAAATATCGTGTGTATCTGCGGACAATCTCCTCGATCTCTTCCCTGTCCCTCTTCCTTTTCCAGTGTTTTTTCAAGTACAGGCCTGCTTCTTTGGGAACACTGTCAAAATCCAGCTCCCGCAGTTCATGCAGCCTCTCCAGTGCTTCCATATCTCCCGCATCATATCCAAACAGATTCTTGCAGTAAAAATTCCGAAGTTCGGACAGCTTTCCTGCCTCCTGCATATGGGTCACAATACCGGGACTTCCGTTCAGGTTTAAGTATTCTGCCTCCGGAAACTGTGCGGCTGCCTGCCTCATATCCAGCTCCAGATTGTCCAGGCAGGCCTTCCCAAGGTCAAGGTTCTCCACCCCCGCAGTGTCCGCAGCAGAGGCGCTGTGGAAAGCAGCTTCTCAAGCTTACAGGAATACCCCTGCACTTCGGCATAAGTAATACAGGACTGCTTTTGAGCCCGCATTTCACCATGTACCAGTAATCCTGGAGAACCGGGGTATTTTCAATCCCCATTTTTATCATCTGATGGTGATACCGGAAGGATTCCCGGTGATACGGTCGTAACCACTCCAGAATATCTTCCCCGGGCAGATCCTCTTCCAGATAATCAAGCAGCACATAACAAATGCTTTTGCCGTCCACAGCAAGGATCTGGCAGGCGCCGTATTTCTCCAGCCTTTCCACATAAAAATCATATACCTCTCCTGCCATTTCACTCACGATTCATTATGCAGTTTTATGACTGCCCTGCTGTTTTGCAAATTGGAAGGCTCGCTGTTTTCCAGAGCCAGGATCATATTGTCGCAGTCTCTGTTATCAAATTCCCTGTGGAAGACCTTTTTCCATCCTCCTCGAATACTTCTGATATTCACATAATCAGAACCTCCTCATGCATAAAGGCCTCCATGTCAAAACAGCCCTTTTGATTATGGCAGAAAATACCCCGCCATCCCTGTGAGCACCTTTGTCCTTTCTCCGCATTCCGGACATGTGTAAGTCCCATAATAATAGCGGAGACGCTCCACGCCTTCTGTATCACCCAGAAGCGCAAACAGGTTGAACAGACAGGAGCTTACATCTGCCAGGCTTTCACCATCCCACTTCTTTATGGGTACATCCGCTTTTTCAATCCGCGTGGAAGGATCAAAGTAGCCGAATTCAATTTCTTCATCGCAGTTTTCACAGGCTGGACAGGCGATATAGCAGGATTCCAGTCCCGACATGGCAAGCAGAAACGCAAGCCTTCTCTCCCCCAGGATTGCCGTCACGGCAAAGGCAAACCCTCGTCTTAAGCTAATGTGTTTTTCTCGTACAATATCCATATGTCCCGCCAGGAAATCGGTGGTCATATCCCGGATCTGCAGGATGGCGTTCTCATAGCTTTCCCGCACATCGTCATCCCCTGGCCTGTCGCCAAACACATCTGTGGCCAGGCAGCTTCCGACCGCCAAAATCCCCCGGAATATCCACTCTGCATCCTTCTTCTTTTCCCATCTTTCCATCAGTCTGGCAAGATAAGGAATGGCAAGCCAGGTGGCGGGATAAAAGCTCATCTGATGCCACAGGTTTTCACAGAGATTGTCAAAAGCCAGCTCATAATTGGTCTTCAGCGCATTGTCCAGACGACGCAGCTTAAAGGTTTCGTGAGCGTCCTCCCGCTCTCCCATCAGAATAGTCAGGTACCCGCTCACATCTCCATAAGCGCCTCTGTAAGTTTCCCATAAGACAGAATCAAATTCCTGGAGCGTATAGGGATGCTGCTCCGCCTTCCGTCTGGCTGCCCGAAAGGACACGCCCATACAGGACTGTCCGTCTGCCTTTTTTGCTTTGGATACCGCCTTCTCTTCTGGTTCATTTGCCTTAAAACAATGTTCCGGCAAATGAACCTCTTTGATCCCGCAGTCCAAAAATAAGTTGGCATCGGAGATTTCGCTGCCTTCCAACGAAAGCCGAGTGAGATGAAACAACTTCCGAATATCCTCCATATGTAAAAGCTTCGGACACCAGAGCAGGCTGAGACTTTTTAAATTTACCAGATTCTTAAGGAATGTGCAGTCAATCACTCCACAAGCTGAGATCTCCAGGCTTTCCAGGGCGGTACAGGTCGTTAAAAAGGAAAAATCGTTGACCTGCATGGCGGAAATAGCCAGCTTTTTCAGCCGTGACATTTTTCCGATCACACGGAAGTCTCCCCTTATGATCTGAAGCCGCTCCGGAAGCGGATCGTGAAGGGGATCAATAAATTTCCGATAAACCGGGCGCCCGCCGCAGGACAGATTCTTTATTTTCTGAAAGTCGTAAAGATTCTCCGGCACCCTGCCAAGGGCCTGGGCAACGTAAGTAAGAAGAATCGGGTCGATTGTTATTTTATCTGATTCCATGTCGTCTACCTCTTTGAATCAAAGACCCCGCTGCAAGCAACGGGGTATCAAACTTGCTTATACAGTATTTTCTTTTATGTACTTTTCCCAGCGGCGCATCACCTGAACAGCGGTTACCGGATTGCAGGCCTGGTTCAGGATCAGACTTTTGATTTACCGGTCTTTGCTGAGGAAGTCATCAGCCATATCAAAAAATTTGCACCTGCACTCCGGGCAGACCGACGGAATGATCAGCGGGCAGAATTTTGGTTTCGCATATTGGATATATAACCCTTTTATAGCCATCAAACATTCCTTTTCCTTCAGGTTATCCCCTTTTGTCGGAACATAATAGGGAAACGGATGCCCACAACATGAGCATCGCCAAAAAAGTTTTGGGGTAAATCCAAACGAAACAGCCAGGAAGGAAAGCGGGAGCGATATAGCAATTATCAAAATCAATAACGCCAGGAGCGGATGATGATCTGTCATGACACTCCATTCCATATCCTTACCAAAAACAACCACAGGAACAAACATCACCATGCTGCCTAAGCAAAAAACGGCAAAGCATCCCCATTGTATCAGAAATACCGCTTTCGCAAATGCACAGCATCGCCGGAACCGGGGCGGCATCTGTGGAAAAACATATGGAAACGGTTTTGATCTATTCTCCTGCTGCAATCTCCAGTCTGCAATATCATCGCAGGATCTTTTCATTATCCTGTTCGGTAAGTGAGATTTCATAAGCCTTTTTCTCCAGGTACTCCCAATTTTCATCACTAACAGGTTCATAGGATGTCCATGCCACTTTAAGCTCGTTTTCAGATATATAAAATTTGATACGGGTCAAAACTCCGTTACTTGTATCAATATCAGGTTCTGTTACATAATCAAACATGTAAACCGTATGTTTCTGCGTCCAGTCCGAAGTATCCCGGTAATAAATTACTGCATGTTCCGCTGGTATCTTTATCAATCCGAACAACTTCTCGCTTTCTTCTTTTCCGGGAAGATAGAAATAGCATCGTGTCCCATTTGAGGTGATGTAAAATTCATTTTCTCCCGCCTTTTGTTGAAACAGGATTTCACCATCACTCAAGTCAATCAAGAGCAGATCACTTTCCTTCAGCCAGCCTTCCACATAGCCGTTGTGGTGGGGAGCCGTCCAATGCTCCGCACAAACCCAGGTCTTACCGTCTTCCCGTACGCTCCCGCGCATCGCTTTACTCCCCACGTCGGGATAACTATACAATACCGAACCATTTTCATCCAGGATATACATATCATAGTCATAGGTTTTTTTGTAGTCATCCGCTTTTTCCCACTGAAGATAACAGGAACTCCCCTCAATGGGGGATCTTTCATCATATGTATAGCAATCCCGGCTATCGCCGAATGGATAGATAACTTCATACTCTGTTGCACCAGCTGTTGGATTGCAACCAGTTAATAATAGAACAATTATTGCTGCGCAGCATATAGAAATAACATGATGCATGATCTTTATTTTCATATCTGCTCCGTTCTCCTTTTCAAACTTTTTCACATTTCTATCACTTTGTAGTTCCCTCAATATCCATTCCCAGACAGAAAAAGCCTGTCCATAAAACAACAGAGCTTCTTCCAGACAGAGTATGAGATAAGCAACCCAGCCATGCCCGGAAACCTTATAAAAGAGATGGGAAAGAATCCGCTGCCCCTCCTGTTGTACCTCTTATACCCGTTTTTATTGTATTATATTTTACCACAATTCACCGTATATTTCCAGTTAGCATGTTCAGCATCAGTTTATTTATACCTTAATAATCCTTACAACAGTCTCATTTCTTTTTACGCAAAACAATTAAGTTCTGTCATAAAATACTAAAATAACAAGAAGGTTATTCTATGAAAATGACGCAGATCGTACAAAAAGCAGCAACATCAACGGATTGGTAATGGAAATCAGACAGATTGTGGATTATCCACACTGCCGGATTTATCGGCAGTTTATCCGGAACTTAATGGCAGACCGAAACGTTCGCACTGGCGGGGCTCCGGTCTTTTTTATTATACGGTACTTTACAACTATGCAAATTTTCGGACTTCCTATCTTTGCATAGACGGTATCGGCTATACGGTATATCCCGGAGAATGGAGATGTACTGTGAAAGAACTGTCCTTGTCAAAAAGATACAGGATTTATATCCTGAACCATGCAAGGAGTCACACAGGGACATTTGCGGTATGACCGGACAGACAGGGATTTATGAGATAAAAATATATTGAGAATACTTTTTCTGATAATAAAAGCAGGATATCTAAATATACAAGGTATCCTGCTGTTGTCATGAGTTAACTGTGGTTAACTGTGTTTTGTATAATATTCACACCAGGGATGCTATTAGCTGTTTCTTTCCCTATTTGCTCTATTTCCGCAATATTGGCCCCCTCTTTGGTTTGATATTCCAGTAATAGCTGCTGTGTTGCATTGGATTTCCGTTGGCACGAAATTGGCACAATTCCGCACAAAATTGGTACAGTTCTGCTCTTTCGCCTTTCACGCAAAACCCACTGTTTACGCGCATCACCCCGTTCTTTTCGGATGGCAAGTGGAATGAATGACCACCGGAAAGGAGCGATCATTATGGGTATTTGAGACAGCATTGTGGTATGGATCGCTGAACAGGTGATGAACGGCCTTGACCTTATCACCACCTCGGTTCTGGGGGCGCTTGGCCGTAACATGGCCGTGTTCCTCCGTTACTCCCCCCGATACCATGTATAAGGTCTTCCTAACGCTGGCTATCGGAATCATTCTTTTAAACCGGAAGTCAACATAGCCAGAAAGACGTAGTATAGCAAAAAAGAAAAACCAGCAGGCCAGGCTGGTGTCTGTGCCGCTGACTTTTCTATGTCATGCCCAAAATATCGATCTGTACAGTTTTTATACAGCAACTTTGCACATTTTATAAAATCTCCCCATTACTCTCAATCACCTTTTGATACCAATAGAATGATTTTTTAGGAGTACGCTTCAAGGTGCCGGTTCCATCATCCTGTTTATCCACATAGATAAATCCATACCGCTTTCGCATCTCTCCGGACGAGGCGCTCACCAGATCGATACAACCCCAGGAGGTGTATCCCATCAGATCCACTCCATCCTCATCCACTGCCTTCTTCATCTCCCGAATATGTGCTCTCATATAATCAATCCGATAATCATCTTCCACATACCCGTTCTTATCCGGAACATCTACGGCACCCAGACCGTTTTCTGAAACAAACAATGGTTTACGGTAACGATCATATAAAACATTCAAGGTAATACGCAGTCCCAGAGGATCAATCTGCCATCCCCATTCACTGGAAGGCAGATAGGGATTTTCCAGCGAATCAAAAATATTTCCCTTAATCTTGGCATTTAAATCCGGATCTGCACTGGCACACATGGAATTGTAATAGGAAAAAGAAATAAAATCCACGGTGTGATCTCGAAGCAGTTCCAAATCTCCTTCCTCTATTCTGAGCTTCACACCCTCGCGTTCCATCATCTTCAAGCCATATGCCGGATAAGCCCCATATGCCTGTACGTCAATAAAAAGATAGCTCTTCCGGTCCATTTCCACTCCTGCCCATACATCCTCCGGTCTGCAGGAATAAGGATAAGCCTGGCCCGCCGCCAGCATACAGCCAATCTGGTTCTCTGGATTGATCTCTTTTGCCAGCTTCACGGCAATGGCACTTGCCAGCAGCTCATGATGCGCCGCCTGGTATGTGATCTGTTTTTCATCCTCCCCCTCTTCAAAGCAAATTCCTGCTGCCATAAAAGGAGCATGGAGAATCATATTAATCTCATTAAAGGTAATCCAGTAATGCACATATTCCTTATATCTGGTGAACAATGTACGGCAGAGCCGTTCATAAAATGTCAGCATCTTTCGGTTTCTCCATCCGCCGTATTCTTTCACCAGATGCATTGGACAGTCAAAATGCGTAATCGTTACCAGAGGTTCTATCTGATACTTTCTGCATTCCCGAAAGACATCCTCATAATAGGCAAGCCCCTCTTCATTGGGAGATTCCTCATCACCTCCCGGGAATATTCTGGACCATGCAATGGACATCCGATACACTTTAAACCCCATCTGGGCAAACATACGGATATCTTCTTTATAATATTGATACATTTCGATGGCAGTTTTGGCCGGATAGTCATGATCTTTGTCAAACGCAAACATTTTTTTATGTCCTGTCATAACCGCCATCCGGTCTTTTCCTGCCGGAAGCAAGTCTACATTGGCAAGCCCGCGGCCACCGGCCGTACAGCTTCCCTCACACTGATTGGCAGCTGTTGCGCCGCCCCACAAAAAATCTTCTTTCAAAGCTACAGCCTCCTGTTTCCATTTTACTAAAAAATAGCCGTAAGTAATCGCACATTGCTACGAGTTCAAATTTATTTAGAAAATGAGAAACGCCGAAAACCTTGAAAAATGAGGGCACTGAAAAACTCCCACTTTTTTGCGGGAGCTTTTTCTTTTCAACATA
>CAJTTI010000005.1 GCA_910579225.1 uncultured Lachnospiraceae bacterium
TCTCCTGATCCACCCGGGCGATCACCCCCGACACGATGCGGACCGCCCCTTTGGGACAGACCTTCAGACAGCTTCCGCATGCCACACACTCCCGGCCGACCCGGGCGTATCTCTTTGATTTTGCCATATTTCCTCCAATAATCATAAAGTATTTAAGATAATTCTAATATACTTTATTTTCATAAAACTGTCAATATGACATTCGCTCCACATCACTTCATCAGAAGACTCTCTGCTTTGACTAAAAATCGCAGACCGTACCAGTCTGCGATTTTTATATATTAATTCTCTTTTTTCTTTTCAAAAAATTCGCGAATCCTTTTTCTGATCTCCGCAGGTTTCAGATATTTTAACAAATATCCGTCCGGTTTCAATGCCAGTACCTTCTTCACGCTCTCCGGATCATCCTTGCTGGTTAAGAAGATGACTGAAACATCTGCAAATTCTTTTTCCGAACGAAGCATCTCCAGTACATGTCTTCCATCACAAACCGGCATCTCATAGTCCAGCAGCACCAGGTCCGGCTTATCCAGAGTAATCGCACGAATGGCAGATACGCCTGAATGTACCGCGGCCACTTCATATTCTTCCTCCAGCAATCTTTTGATTCCCTCTCTTATGGTCATGGAATCATCTACCACAAGTACCTTGGGCTTTGTACTTCCTCCTCTTTTCATTAAGTATTTCTCAATCTCTGTCACCTCATTATTCACTTCCAGAGGTGTTCCGATTCCGCTTTCCAGCAAGTGCGGCGCAATCACACAATACGAAAAATACCCTTCATCTGTATTAAACAACAGACTGACCTGAGGATGCTTTTTCTCAAATATTTCCTGAAACTGTTCATAAGTCAGAAGATTCTCCTCCTGCATCTCATAAGACTGAATCGACGGAAAGCGCTCCATTACATGACATACAAACTGACTTGCCGTATATCTGGCAGCATTAATCAGCATAACGTCCAGTTTATCCGACCGAAGCCCCATCAGTTTTCCAACTGTGTTAATCAGAATCTTTTCTTCAAATACAAGGAAAATCTCCCATATATTCTCATCCTGCTCTCTGCCGTAGACCAAGCGATAATAGATCCCTTTGCCAAACTTCTCTCCTCCGTAAGTATCACTGATCACCTGGGACTTAAGCTGGAACATTTGCAGCAAAAGTTTCTGAATCACCTTTTTCATGGTCTTCAGCTCTTCCTCCGGCAAAAGTTCTTCCCACTTGCCCATTTGCTCTCCTGTGATTGCTCTGTCTTCCGTCAGGGTATGTCCGATCAGCCAACCAGTGCACACTGCCAGGAAATGATCAATCGCATCGGAGGAATAATCTGCTTCTCTAAGTTCGTCTTCAAGAGCCGGCAGTGTATCTTCCCGAAATCCTCTGTGTATCCGCCTGTGTATTTTCAAATTATCATAATGGATTGCTTCCATATATTTTTCTTCATCTGCAAAATGTTTTACAGCATGTTCATAAAAAAATTTGATGCCCTCTTCGCATGCTTTCCTGCTTTTCTTTTCTTCCTCTCCCAAAGCGAAAAGTTTGTTAATGATCGAAAAGAGTCTTTGATGCGCTTTGTCAATGATCTCTACACCAACATTGAACTCATCTTTCCAAACCAACTGATTGTTCATATTCAATCCTCCTCTGGCTACAGTCAAGTCCATCTTTCCTATAAAAACAGTTATATATTTCACTTTCTTGGACAATCTGTCTACTTACCAACGAATGCTATACCATATAATTATGAACTATTAAACGATAAATTGACAAATTATGGCTGTCCAACTGAAGTTTTCAGCTTCCATGAGCCTTTTACGCTCAGGGATTTTATAGAAAATACGGAAAGGGCATCCGTCCATTCCAGACAGACAATGCCCTTTCTCCTGGTTTCTCTGACCATCAACCAGCCGGAAAATCACAGATTCGTATACCCCATCAACGCCGCGTCCACCTCCCGCGCTGCATCCCGCCCTTCCCGGATGGCACGGACCACCAGTGACTGGCCAATATGCATATCACCTGCCGTGAACACATCCGGCACATTTGTCGCATGCTTCCCGGCTTCCGTGGACACATTGGTTCTGGCGTCCACATTCACGCCAAACGCTTTTGTCACGTACTCCTGACTGCCCAGGAATCCCGCTGCGATCAGAACCAGATCCACATCCAGTACAAACTCGCTGCCTTCCACGGGCACCATCATCATACGACCGGTTTTTTCATCTTTCTGACTGACCAGTTTCACGATCTTCGCCTGTTTCACATTACCGTTTTTGTCCTTCACGAACTCCTGTACTGTGGTCTGATAGATCCTCGGATCCTGTCCAAATCTGGCGATTGCCTCCTGCTGGCCATAATCGGTCTTACAGACTTTTGGCCATACGGGCCAGGGATTGTTCTTCGCCCTGGTATCCGGAAGCTTCGGCATCATCTCTAGTTGGGTCACCGATTTGCAGCCCAGTCGTACAGAAGCACCCACACAGTCGTTACCTGTGTCGCCTCCTCCGATGACCAGCACATGCTTTCCTTCTGCCGGGATAAATTTCTTATCTGTGAAATTGGAGTCCAGAAGACTCTTCGTCGTTGCCGTCAGGAAATCCACTGCAAAATAGATTCCTTTCGCCTCCCTGCCAGGAACTTTAATATCTCTTGGATTGGCAGCACCGCAGCAGAGCACCGTTTTATCATATTCCTTCAAAATCTGCTCCGCCTTCACATCCACCCCAATATTGCAGTTGGTGATAAAGTTGATACCTTCCTCTCTCATCAGATCTATTTTCCGGTCTATAATGCGTTTCTCCAGCTTCATATTCGGAATCCCGTACCGCAGAAGTCCTCCCACCCGGTCTCTTCTCTCATAGACCGTAACCTGATGGCCCCTTCGGTTCAGCTGATCTGCTACCGCCAGCCCTGCAGGACCGGAACCGATCACTGCCACCTTCTTGCCAGTGCGCACCCGCGGAGGTCTTGCATGCGCATAGCCCATCCGGTATGCATGTTCAATGATGGCAAGTTCATTGCTCTTGGTACCCACCGGCTCTCCGTTCAGATTGCAGGTGCAGGCCGCTTCACAGAGTCCCGGACAGACTCTGCCTGTAAACTCCGGAAAATTGCTCGTCTTCACCAGACGGTAATATGCTTCCTCCCAGTTACCCAGGTACAGAAGGTCATTCCACTCCGGAATCATATTCTGCAGCGGACAGCCGGACATCATACCGCCAATCATCTGACCTGTCTGACAGAAGGGCACACCACAGGCCATGCATCTGGCTCCCTGCCTCTCCTGTTCCGCTCTGGACAGAGGCGTATGAAATTCATTAAAATGCCGGATTCGCTCCAAAGGCGCCTCCGCCTGTGCGTTTTTTCGCTCATATTCCAAAAAACCCGTTGGTTTTCCCATGACTGCTGCCTCCTATCCTCTCTTGACCGCATAAAATGCTTCAATCTGTGCCTGCTCCGTGTTCATCCCCTTTTCTTCCATTTGAACAATCATGCTCAACATACGCTTGTAATCATTGGGAATGATTTTCTTGAATTTTGGCAGATATTCCTCAAAATGATCAAGAATCTGCTTTCCTTTCTCGGAATTGGTATACGCCACATGCTCTTTGATCATATCCTTCAGTTCCTGCACATCATATTTATTCGCCACCTCTTCCAGCATAACCATAGATTTGTTCACTTTTGTATAAAGATCCTGGTCTTCGTCCAGCACATAGGCAACGCCTCCGCTCATGCCTGCCGCAAAGTTCTTTCCCACACTGCCCAGAACCGCCACACAGCCTCCCGTCATATATTCACACCCGTGATCTCCGGTACCTTCCACCACTGCACGAACGCCGGAATTGCGTACACAGAAACGCTCGCCAGCCACGCCATTCACATAGGCTTTGCCGCTGGTGGCTCCGTAAAACGCCACGTTTCCGATGATCATATTCTCATCCTTCTGGTACGTCACTCCCTTAGGCGGATAGATGATCAGCTTTCCTCCGGAAAGTCCTTTACCGAAATAATCGTTGGAATCTCCCACCAGTTCCAGCGTCAGACCTCCAGGAATAAATGCCCCAAAGCTCTGGCCACCTGCGCCGGTGCATTTGATGGTGAACGTATCTTCCGCAAGTCCCTCCGGATACCGTCTGGTGATCTCCGCACCGAAGATCGTACCTACTGCCCGGTCTGTATTTCCCACATCCACCTCAATGCTTCTCTTTTGTCCTTTCTCCAGTGCAGTTTTCAGTTCTTTTAGAAATACTTTTTCATCAATGGTTCTCTCCAGCCCAAAATCGTACACCTGTTTGGAATCAAAGATAACCTTTTGTCCTTTTCCTGCATATGGATTGTACAGGATACGGCCCAGATCAATGGTTGCCATCCTGCCTTCCAGGTTTTCTTTCACTTTCAGCAAATCTGAACGGCCCACCAGCTCATCCAGCGTCCGGACTCCCAGCCTCGCCATATATTCTCTCAGATCCTGGGCAATGAATTTCATGAAATTCACCACATACTCTGGTTTCCCCCGGAAACGTTTCCGAAGTTCCGGATTCTGAGTCGCCACTCCTACAGGGCAAGTATCCAGGTTGCACACACGCATCATCACGCATCCCATGGTCACCAGGGGCGCTGTGGCAAATCCAAATTCCTCTGCTCCCAGCATGGCCGCAATCGCCACATCCCTGCCGCTCATAAGCTTCCCGTCGGTCTCAATACGCACCTTGTTCCGAAGCCCGTTCATCAGAAGGGTCTGATGAGTTTCTGTAAGTCCCAGCTCCCAGGGAAGCCCTGCATTGTGGATGGAACTTGCCGGGGCCGCACCGGTTCCCCCGTCATAACCGGAGATCAGAATCACCTGTGCCCCCGCCTTCGCCACACCTGCGGCAACGGTTCCTACGCCTGCCTCTGATACCAGCTTTACAGAGATTCTGGCCTCCTTGTTGGCATTTTTCAGATCATAAATCAGCTGTGCCAGATCCTCGATGGAATAGATATCATGATGGGGCGGCGGAGAGATCAGACTCACTCCGGGCGTAGACAGCCTGGTCTTCGCAATCCAGGGATAGACTTTCCCTCCCGGCAGGTGCCCGCCTTCGCCAGGCTTGGCTCCCTGCGCCATCTTGATCTGGATCTCCTGTGCACTGACCAGATAGCGTGATGTGACGCCAAAACGTGCGCTGGCCACCTGCTTGATGGCTGAACATTTGTTCAACCCATCCGCCCCGACTGTCAGGCGCTCAGTGCTCTCCCCACCCTCACCGGTATTGGATTTGCCATGGATCTGATTCATGGCAACTGCAAGGCACTCATGAGCTTCCTGAGAGATAGAACCATAGGACATGGCACCGGTCTTAAAACGGGTGACAATGGAGTCCACACTTTCTACTTCCTCAACAGAAATACCCTTCTTCGGATACCGAAAATCCAGAAGCGTACGAATCTGTCCATGATTGTTCTCACCATTCACCAGCTTCGTATATTCTTTAAATAACTCATAGTTTCCTTCCCGGGTGGACTGTTGCAGCAGATGAATAGTTTGAGGATTATACAAATGTTCTTCTCCCGTACTTCTCTCCTTATGAAGTCCCAGACTGTCGAGTGCCGGCGTGGTCTCCAGACCCAGCGGATCAAATGCTGCCGAATGCAAAAATTCCACCTGCTCTTCAATCTCCTTTAATCCTATGCCGTCAATTCGGCTTACCGTATTGGTAAAATACCGGTCCACCACTTCTTTGCTGATACCTATGGCCTCAAAAATCTTGGAGCCAAGATAAGACTGAATCGTGGAAATCCCCATCTTGGAAGCAGTCTTGACGATTCCGTTAATCACTGCCTGATTGTAATCATCCACTGCCGCATAGTAATCTTTGTTCAGAATCCGCTTATCAATCAGCTCCTTGATACTCTCCTGAGCCAGATACGGATTGATAGCGCAGGCTCCATATCCCAGAAGCGTGGCAAAATGATGCACCTCTCTGGGCTCTCCGGATTCCAGAATGATAGATATGGAAGTACGCTTTTTCGTCCTGACCAGATGTTGCTGCAGTGCAGACACCGCCAGCAGGGACGGAATCGCCACATGATTCTCATCCACTCCCCGGTCGGACAGAATCAGGATATTCACTCCATCCCGGTATGCCCGGTCCGCCTCGACAAACAGACGTTCGATAGCGCGCTCCAGACTTGTATTTTTATAATAGATAATTGGAAGCACTTCTGCTTTAAAGCCTTCTTTCTTCATCGTCTTGATCTTCAGAAGATCGGTATTCGTCAGAATCGGATTGTTAATCCGCATGACGCAGCAGTTCCGGGGCTTTTCTTCCAGAAGATTACCGTCCTTTCCCACATAGATGCTGGTGGAGGTAACAATCTTCTCCCGGATAGCGTCGATGGGAGGATTTGTCACCTGGGCAAACAGCTGCTTAAAATAGTTAAACAAAGGCTGGTGATGGTCAGACAAAGCTGCCAGCGGCACATCGACCCCCATGGCAGAAGTGGCTTCAGAACCATTCTCAGCCATACTCATAATGGAATTACGGACGTCTTCATAACGATATCCGAATGCTTTCTGCATTCTCATACGCTCTTCCGGCGTATACTCCTCAATGCGTTGATTTGGTATCTTCAGTTCTGACAGATTTACCAGATTATGATCCAGCCACTCTCCATAAGGCTTCCGCCCCGCGTAACTCTCCTTCAGTTCATCATCGTCAATGATTCTTCCCTGTTGGGTATCTACCAGAAGCATCTTTCCTGGATGCAGACGTTCTTTCATTAAAATCCTGGAAGGATCTATGTCCAGAACCCCCACCTCCGAAGACAGAATCAGCTGGTCGTCTCTGGTCACATAATATCTGGAAGGACGAAGACCGTTCCTGTCCAGCACGGCACCCATCACATCCCCGTCTGTGAACAGGATGGATGCCGGGCCGTCCCAGGGCTCCATCATGGTCGCATAATATTGATAAAAATCTTTTTTCTTCTGAGACATGGTGCGGTTATTCACCCACGGTTCCGGGATCAGAATCATCATAGCCAGAGCCAGATCCATGCCGCTCATAACCAAAAATTCCAGTGTGTTGTCCAGCATGGCAGAATCTGAGCCGGAGGCGCTGATTACCGGGAGAACTTTATGAAGCTCTCCTTTCAGATATTCTGACTCCACCGTCTCCTCTCTCGCCAGCATCTTGTCTGCATTTCCCTTAATCGTATTGATCTCCCCATTGTGTACGAGAAAACGATACGGATGGGCCCTCTCCCAGCTGGGCATGGTATTCGTGGAGAACCGGGAATGTACCAGCGCAATGGCACTTTCATAATCCGGACTCTTCAGATCCAGGAAAAACTGCCTCAGCTGCCCCACCAAAAACATTCCTTTGTAGATCAGGGTTCTGCTGGAGCAGGAAACCACATAGGTGTCGTCGATGGATTGTTCGAAAACCCGCCTGGCGATATACAACTTTCGATCAAACTCCAGACCGCAGGCCACATCCTCCGGTTTCCGGATAAACGCCTGCAGAATCGCCGGCATCTTCTCCAGCGCCTTTGAACCAAGCACTTTCGGATTTGTCTGCACCTCCCGCCATCCAAGGAAATGCATTCCTTCCTTCTCCACAATAATCTCGAACATTTTCTTTGCCTGATTTCTCCTCAGTTCATCCTGCGGCAGGAAGAACATCCCAATCCCATATTCCCGCTCTTCCCCCAGGTCCATGCCCAGTGCTTTGCATTCCTTCGAGAAAAACCTGTGAGAAATCTGTACCATGATTCCCACTCCGTCTCCGGTCTTCCCTTCTGCGTCCTTGCCGGCCCGGTGTTCCAGATTTTCAACGATACTCAGAGCATCCTCCACAGTCTTGTGGGTTTTGATACCTTTGATATTCACGACAGCGCCGATCCCGCAATTGTCATGTTCAAACTGAGGATCATACATTCCTTTTGCCGCATATTCCATCCTGATTTGCTCGTTCATAGGCTGTATCCTTCTTTCCAAAAATCACATGTTTTCATGTTGGCATTAGTTTACACCTGTTTTCCTGGTATGTAAATGCTTTTTTCTTTTCAATTGTCAGATAATCAGATAATACATGCTATTATCCTTTTCAAATCTTCTCTAAAAAAAATTTTTCTTTATTTTCTCTTCTTTTTATACAATTCCTCACAAAAACACACCCGTTTTCCAGAAAAAACATAATTTTTTCAGTCTGAAAAACGGGTGTGTTTATAAATTTTCATTCTTTTCTATACAATTCAACGTTCTCTCAGCTTCATGAATGACCACAGAAATACAATTCCACTGATCGCCATCGTTCCCAAAAAACCGGTAACCGATCCATAGAACAGTTCCAGCAATTCTCTTTCTTCCAGGATAACAACGAACAGATTCGCCGACATATGTCCCAACATGGGCACAAACAGCCTCTGTGTGCATTCCATCATCCACGCTAAAAAAAGTCCCATCAGAAAGGCATAGATGCCCTGTATCAAATTTCCGTGAAAAACACCGAACACCAGTGCGCTCCAGAACACAGCGGCTGCCGGCCGCATCATGGCACGGAACCGCTGATACATAAGTCCCCGCATGACAAGCTCTTCCACAGCAGGACCGAAGAATGCCACTGCTGCGATCTGAATCCAGATATTGCCGGAATACAGCGCTTCGCTGATCTCTTCATAACTGTCCGACCACAAAGCCAGCGGCAGGATATTGATCAGACCGTTGCAGAACAGCGCCAGTGCCGCAGTGCCGATCACCGACCACAGAAGTATCCATTCTGTCAGGGGAAACCAGTCCTCCTGAAAACCGGCCATAAGCTTTTTCTTCCTGTCACAACTGTACAACCAGGCAAACAGCGGAATGGAAACCGCCGCCGCCAACAGCACTACTGTAATGGTGCTGTCCATATACCGATCCATAATTGAGGCTGCTGCTTCCACCGGGCTCTCTCCGTCCAGGACACTGAATGCCATCACTGCCATCACATACAGAATACTCACTGCCACCTGGACCAGCATATAAACCAACACCGGATACAGGCTCCGCCACAGCCCTTTCGCCGTCACCTTTCTTCTGATTTCCATTGCAGTCTACATCCTCTCCGGCGCCTCGAATCCCAGCAGGTCAATACAGGCCTCCAGCACACGCCTGGTCAGCATAAGCACCTGGATCCTGCTGTCCTGCTTCTCCTTCTCTTCTGTGCCAAGAATACTGGTCTCATGATAGAATTTGTTAAATGCATTGGCAAGATCATAAATATAAGCACATATTTTATGAGGCGCCAACTCCTCGCAGGCATTTTCCATCACGCTGTTATACCTGGCCAGCTCTCTCAAAAGTGTTTTTTCGCTCTCATTTTCACAGACCATGATCCGGGCGCCCCTGGCAGAACCGCCCTGTTCTGCATATTTTTTCAGAATCGACTTGATGCGGACAATAGTGTAGAGGATATAAGGCCCTGTATTTCCCTCTGAAGAGGTAAAGCGCTCCACATCAAAAATATAGTCTTTGGAAGCCTGGTTGGACAGATCCCCGTATTTTACAGCGGACAGTCCTACGATCTTTGCAATCTTCTGCGCCTCATCCTCGCTCATGGGACGGCTTTCCTGAATCTTCCTCAGCATCTCTTCATTGATGTCCGACAGAAGGTACTGCAGGCGCATAACGCCGCCTTCCCGGGTCTTAAAGGGTTTTCCGTCCCTGCCGTTCATAGTGCCGAACCCGAGAAATTTAAGAGCTGTCCCCTCTTCCACAAGCCCGCATTTCCTGGCGCAGCGGAACACCTGAACAAAATGCATCTCCTGCCGTTTGTCCACCACATAGACGATCTCATCCGGATGATACAGCTTCATACGTTCCACTATAGTTGCCAGATCTGTCGTCGTATACAAGGATGCGCCATCCGATTTCAGCAGCATACAGGGCGGAACTTCCTTCGTATCATTTTCTTCTTTTATGTCAACCACCAGGGCGCCGTCGCTCATATGGGCATAACCTCTGTCCTTCATCTCCTGCACCATCTGGGGAATATAGGGCTGTGCATCGGACTCCCCTTTCCACAGATCAAAATCCACATTCAGATTGGCATAATTCTGCTTCAAATCCGTTACTGATACATGCAGGATATGTTTTAACAACGCCTGATATCCTCTTCGCCCATGCTGCAGCTCAAAG
This sequence comes from uncultured Lachnospiraceae bacterium, assembly GCA_910579225.1. Lineage (GTDB taxonomy): Bacteria > Bacillota > Clostridia > Lachnospirales > Lachnospiraceae > Hominiventricola. The sequence continues at coordinate 10,163 of CAJTTI010000005.1, forward strand.
GTCGCCTGCATGGCCGCCTCTTTATAGATCATATCTTCCTTGGACTTTGCGCTGGCCGTGGGGTAGATTTCTTCCAGTTCGGCAATGGTAAAGGGCGCTTCCTCCGGATAGTTCCCCGCGTAAGTTTCATCAAAATATACAAGCTCCGGCTTCCGCTCTCGCAATTCAACAATAATCAGTCCCATCTGCAGGCCCCAGTCTCCCAGATGTACATCCCCGATCACCCGATGCCCTGCATATCTGACGATCCTCTTCACGCTCTCGCCGATGATCGCTGAACGCAGATGCCCCACATGGAGGGGCTTTGCCACATTGGGTCCGCCGTAATCGATCATCACAGTCTTCGGATTTCTCGTCTCCTCATACCCCAGGCGCTCGTCTGCCATCATCTCATTCAGATAGTCACACAGGAATCCACCTCTGATCTTCAGATTGATAAAGCCAGGATTCACAGCCTGTACTTCCTGAAGAAGCTTTGTACCCTCCAGGGCCTCTGTCACCTCGTTCGCAATCATAATCGGAGCCTTGTGATACTCTTTAGCCGCCGCCATGGCTCCGTTGCACTGATATTCACACAGGTCCGGCCGGTTTGAAAGCGTCACCCTGGCATATTTTCTGTCATATCCGGCTTTCTCGAAAGCCTTTTCCATCTCTTCTGTAATTAATTCCAATATCTTCTTCAAATCTGTTCCTCCTATTGAAGTTCCGCTCCTGCCCTTCCAAAGCCCCTGGGGCTGGAAGAATTTTCAGACATATTCATGTCTGAAATTCCTTCCGGGGCTTTCTCCGGGCTTTCACTGTTCTTGAAGTTCCGCTCCTGCCCTTCCAAAGCCCCTGGGGCTGGAAGTTCATTTTATTTTAAACTGCTCTGGGCATATTCCATTTAAAATGGTATGCCAGCATACGCACCAGCATCACGATCATAGCTCCTGTGAACATGGCGTATTCTTTTCTCATGCACAGCAGTAAATAATCATAACAGACTGCTCCCAGAAGCGAGGCGCAGGCGTAGATATGCTTGCGCAGGATGGCGGGCATCAATCCGGCCAGAATATCCCGCAGCATGCCTCCGCCTATTCCGGTCAGCATACCGAGAAATATGATAAATTTATGACAATCTCCATACCCCGCATCTATCGCCGCATTGACGCCCAACACCGTGAAAAGCCCCAGACCTACCGCATCCGTAAAATTCAGGATCCACTGAAATAGCCCGGCTGGGAGTTCTGGTATCATATGCTGGTTCCAGTGAACCGTAAGAAATGTGTAAAAAGAAGTCAAAAGGCCCACCGGAATCAGCATGGGACTTACGAACATAGAAGGCGGTATGATTCCAAGGGTCACATCACGTATAAAACCGCCGCCCGATGCGGTCACAAGCCCCAGAACAAGCACTCCGAACAGATCCATCTTCCGGTCGATGGCAAGCATGGCACCGGAAACGGCAAAAGCAATGGTCCCGAGAACTTCCACAACAAGCTGTATATTCATATCAATCCCCTTTAAAACATGGGTGCACACTGCAAAAATGGTTGCCGCTTTTCGTTTTATCCTTGAACAGCAACTAAAAACTTCCTTCAGTATAGGAAAAATAAAACTGTTTGTCAAGATGGAGCAGCAGACAGAGCTTTTGACTTTTTCGGTTCTATCTACTATACTGGACAAAAACACACCTAAAAAGGAGGCCACATTTATGCTGAAAATAGGTTCCCATGTAGGAATGAGCGGAAAAAAGATGATGCTCGGTTCTGTGGAAGAAGCAATCTCTTATGGAGCGAACACATTTATGATTTATACAGGAGCGCCGCAGAACACCCGGCGCAAAGACCTCAGCGAACTGAAAATTGAAGCCGCAAAAGCTCTGATGAAAGAACATGGTATTACAGAATTTATTGTCCATGCCCCCTATATCATCAATCTGGCAAATACGGTGAATCCGGATACTTATCAGCTGGCCGTAAACTTTTTACGTCTGGAGCTGACCCGCGCCGATGCCATGGGCAGCCATATCGTTGTCCTACACCCGGGCGCCCATGTAGGAGCCGGTACGGATGCCGGAATCGCCTCTATTGTCAAAGGTCTGAATGAAGTCCTGACTGACGACACAGACTGTCTGATTGCTCTGGAAACCATGGCCGGAAAAGGCTCTGAGATCGGCCGAACTTTTGAAGAACTTGCTGCCATCTATGACGGTGTCTCCAGGAAAGACCGGCTCAGGGTTTGCTTTGATACCTGCCATACCCACGACAGTGGTTACGATATCATAAATTCTTTTGATGAAGTGGCAGAACATTTTGACCATCTGCTCGGCAAGGATCAGATTGCAGTCTTCCACATCAATGACAGCAAAAATCCCTGCAAGGCGGCAAAAGACCGGCACGAAAATCTTGGCAAAGGGTATATCGGCTTTGATGCTCTGAACCATATCGTCCACCATCCGGATTTCACAGAAGTCCCCAAAATTCTGGAAACTCCGTGGATCCCCATAGATGAAGACAAGAAAAATACCCGCGCACCCTATAAGGAGGAGATTGCCCTCCTGCGGGCTCATGCTCCTGCCTAAACATACCAACAAACAGATCCCTTCTGAATCCCGGGGGCTTATATGCCGCCGACTAAGAAACTGCACAAAAAAGTCTGACCGATTCTTTCCCGGAACCGGCAGACTTTTTATCATTGCCCTTGTATGTTATCATAGGAATGTATTGTGTGTTTTCTCATATCCAATCGTTGTATCTTCCCCATGTCCCGTATGCACAACGGTCTCATCTGGCAGAAGGAACAGCTTTTCCTTTACAGATCGTACCAGCTCCGACATGCTTCCACCCGGAAAATCGCTTCGGCCCACAGACCCCTGAAACAGCGTGTCCCCGGAAAACATGCAACCGGCCTCCTCACAGTAGTAGCAGCAACCCCCCGGCGTATGCCCGGGTGTATGATATACTTTCAGTTTTATTCCCGACAGGACCAGTTCCTGCCCTTCATGAAAGAACTCGTCCGCCTTTACGGTCACATCTCTGTGCCGGATGAATACAGACAGATTTTTAATCCCGTCCAAAAGTAACGGCTCTTCCTCCTGAAGCGCACAGACCTGCGCTCCTGTAAGACTCCGAAGTTCCTCCGCCCCTCCCATATGATCCGCATGTCCATGAGTCAGAAGAATCTGTCGGATTGTCCATCCCTGATGTTTCGCATAGTCCAGGATCCGCTCCGCCTCGTCTCCCGGATCAATCACCAGAACTTCGTTTATCTCTTCATTGGCCAGAAGCCAGCAGTTTGCTGCCAGTTCCCCCACAGTAAGAGAAGCCACACACAGTTTTGCCATAGATCAGACACCTCCCGCTAAAAGCTGCATTTGCAGAGTAACTCTAGCTGACCGAGCGTTCAATATCCAGAATACTCTCCACCTGTCTTAATTTTTCGATGATTTTATTCAGTTCCTCCACACCGGCAATATCAAAACTCATGGTGATTGTCGCGGTTCCTTTTCTGCTGGTCCGCACGTTCATAGAGATCACATCAATATTTTTTTCACTCAGAATCTTCGAGATATCCACCAGAAGCCCTGTACGGTTGTTGCCATAAATCTTGATCTCTGTGGTATATTTTTCACCGGTCCGGGTTTGCACGCCGCCCTGCCACTCTGCATCAATCAGCCGTTCTCTCTCTGACTCCACCAGATTCAGCATGTTCACACAGTCTGTCCGGTGAATCGTCACGCCCCGTCCTCTGGTCACAAAGCCCACAATCTCATCTCCCGGAACCGGATTGCAGCACCTGGAAAAGCGGACTGCCACGTCATCAATGCCCTTTACAACGATCCCGCTCTTGGACTTGGCGATGCGGAACTTCTGCTCCTTCGCCTCATTGACGCTTTCCATAACTTTCGCGTCCGTAACGGCTTTCTTTCTGGCTTTCTCCGACTCTTCCACCAGACGGTTGACTACCTGGCCTTCTTTTAATCCTCCATGTCCCACTGCTGCCATGACCGACTCCCAGTCACGGAAACCATATTTTCGCAGAACACTCTCCTGATATTCCGGCTTGACAATCTGGGACAGCTGGATCCCCTTCATCTTGCAGTATTGAGCAATCAGATCCTTGCCCTTAATGATATTACTTTCCTTAAACTCAGTCTTAAACCACTGATTGATCTTATTCTTGGCCTGGGTAGTCTTGACTATATTCAGCCAGTCGCGGCTGGGACCTTTGGAATTCTGAGACGTAATAATCTCAATGCGGTCGCCGTTGCGGATGACATAATCAATGGGAACCAGCTTCCCGTTGACCCTGGCTCCAATCATTTTATTTCCCACTGCACTGTGAATACTGTACGCAAAATCAATGGGGTTGGAACCGTTCCGCAAGGTCTTCACATCTCCCCCCGGCGTAAAGCAGTACACACTGTCGGAGAAGAGATCCAGATCGCTTTTCAGAAGGCTCATGAATTCCCGGTTATCCGACTCGTCCTGCTGCCACTCCAGAATCTGGCGCAGCCAGGTCAGTTTCGCCTCCGCGCTGTCCTTCCCCTCCATATTCTGCTGGGTACTGCCACCGCTTTCTTTGTATTTCCAATGGGCAGCGATTCCATACTCTGCTGTACGGTGCATATCGTAAGTTCTGATCTGAATCTCAAAAGGCTGCCCTTTGGGACCGATCAGCGTCGTGTGAAGCGACTGATACATATTCGGTTTGGGCATGGCAATATAGTCCTTAAAACGCCCGGGAATCGGTTTATACATCTCATGAATCACTCCAAGAGCCGCATAGCAGTCCTTTACCGATTCCACCAGTATACGAACTGCAAACAGATCATAGATTTGATCCAGCGTCTTGTCCTGATTCACCATTTTTTTGTAAATACTGAAAAAGTGCTTTACACGCCCTTTGACGTCCGCTTCAATATTGGCGTTCTCCATGTGCTGCCTGACTTCCGCCACAACCGACTGCACATACTTTTCCCGAACGCTCTTCTTGTCCGAAATCTGCGACACCAGATCATAATATACCTCCGGCTCCAGATATTTCAGTGCCAGATCATCCAGCTCAATTTTCACTTTGGAGATACCAAGACGTTGTGCAATGGGCGCATAGATATCCATGGTCTCCCTGGCTTTCTCCCGCTGCTTCTCCGCGCGCATATATTTCAGCGTCCTCATATTGTGCAGCCGGTCCGCCAGCTTGATCAGTATCACACGGATATCTTTTGCCATGGCAAGAAACATCTTCCTCAGATTCTCCGCCTGCTCATCCACCTTGTCCGCCGAATAGCTCAGCTGCCCCAGTTTGGTTACGCCGTCTACCAGAAGCGCCACTTCTTCTCCAAAAAGCTTTGCCACATCTTCTGTGCTTATAGGCGTATCTTCCACCACGTCATGCAAAAGCCCGGCAACAATACTTTCCTTATCCAGCTCCAGCTCCGCCAGGATGATTGCAACGCAGATGGGATGGATAATATACGGCTCTCCCGATTTGCGAAATTGATCTTTATGGGCCTCCATAGCCACACGGAATGCTTTTTCGATCATAGAAATATCCGTGGACGGATGGTATCTGACCACACTTTGAATCAATTCCTGATATAATTGTTCCGGACTGGTAAAATCCTCCATTACCTTGATATTTCTCTCATCCTTTCGGATCTCTTTCGCTGTTGTCATGTTCATCACCGTCTCTATTCAATCTGGATCCTGTTTAAATCTCTACTTTCCCTCATAGCAGATAACGCTGTCCACATCATATTTTCCAAGCCTGTCTCTGCCCTTCAGACCTGCAAGTTCCATCAGAAACACCATTTTCACCACTTCGCCTCCCAGAAGCTCCACCAGCTTCGCCGCTGCTTCAATGGTTCCCCCCGTAGCAATCAGATCGTCGATCAGAACCACCTTCTGCCCCGGTTTGATGGAATCTTTATGCATCTCAATCTGTGCGCTACCGTATTCCAGTTCGTACTCCATGGACACGGTCTCTCTTGGAAGCTTTCCTTTCTTGCGCACCAGTACAAAGGGTTTGTGAAGATTATATGCGATGGGCATACCGAAAATAAACCCTCTGGACTCTGTCCCTGCAATCACATCAAACTCCAGGCCCTTCAGTTTTTCCTGAATACTGTCAATCGCAAGCTTCAGCCCTTCCGCATCCTGCAGGACAGAAGTTACATCCCGGAATATAATTCCCGGCTCCGGAAAATCCGGAATACTTACAACATAATCTTCTACTTTTTTCATCGGTACCCTCTCTTTCATGTACAAATAACCTGCGGCTGAAAATATTTCCGCATTTTCGACATCCTCATAAGGCTAACTATATCATAAAATAAAACTCTTCGCAATCTGTCAGCAATAATTCTGTATTCGAAGCTGCAGATGCCTCTTTCCCCGGAATTCATCCATCTCCGGATAATACAGCATGTGCATCACCTGTTTCTTCTGTATGTCTTCAAGGACCTTCTGCATACAGCTGCTGAAAAGGATTCCCTCCTGCCGGACCCCGCTCTCATCCATAAGCTTCATGCGAAGTACATTCTGATTCTTCCCCAATACGCGGGATTCTAATACCCTCACATTCCGCGCAGCAAATACTGGTTTCGTATTCCCTTTCCCAAAAGGTTCCAAAAGTACCAGTTCTTCCGTTAACTGCTCCGACACATGGGAAAATGGCAGAGCCATATCAATATGAATCACTTCCGTAAGCTGTTCTTTGGTGAGTGTACACGCCTCATTGAGCCTTATCCGGAATTCTTCCACCCGTTCTTCCGGTATGGACAATCCGGCGGCCATGGGATGCCCGCCGTATTTCAGGAACAGCTCCCTGCACCGGCTCATCTCTTCAAACATAGAATATGATTCAATTGAGCGTCCGGAACCTTTCACTGCCTCTTCCCCTTTTGTCAGGACAAAAACCGGACGATAATAGCGCTCTCTGAGTCGCCCGGCAATAATGCCCGCCAGGCTCTCATGGCAGTTCGGCAGATAGACCACCAGGACCCGGTCTTCCTTCAAAGTCCCCTCTTCAATCTGAGATACTGCCTCTTCCACGCCTTTCTCTGTCAGCTCTTTCCGCTCATCATTTAATTTCTTCAGCTCTTTCGCACGCGTCAGTGCAACTTCCCGGTTTGCTGTATTCAGGAGTTCCAATGCCTGTTTTGCCGTGTCCAGTCTCCCGCTGGCATTGATACAGGGCCCCAGCACAAATCCAATGTGATATGCACTCAGCCGTTCCCTGACAAGCTCATTGACTTCTATCAGCGCGGACATCCCCGGATGCTCCGTTCTCTGCAGAAGCTTTATGCCTTCCTTCACCAGAATCCGATTTTCACCAGTCAGATCCATCACATCCCCTACTGTGGCAAAAGCCGCGAACATCAAAAGATCTCCATAGACCGGCTCCAACGGATAAGAAAGCTCTGCCCACAACGCCTGTACCAGCTTCCATGCCACAGCTGCACCACACAACTTCTTATATGGGTAGGGACAATCCGGCTGTCTGGGATTCACGATAACATCTGCATCCGGCACCTGCTCCTGAAGTTCATGATGATCTGTCACAATGACCGTCATACCCATCTCTTTTGCAAAGGCAATCTCCGCCGGCGCGGCGATACCATTATCACAGGTGACAATGGTATCCACACCTGCTTCCTTCGCCCGGCGGATCAGTTCCATATTCAGCCCGTAACCGTCCTTCTTCCGGTCCGGAATATCGGTATCCACTCTGGCTCCGGCCCTCTCCAGTCCTTTCAGAAGAATATAGGTGGCACAGACACCATCAATATCATAGTCTCCGATAATTCGGACAGACGCATTCTGCCGGATCTTTTCTGTCAAAAGCGACACTGCTTCCGGAATTCCTTTCATCAGAGAAGCCGGAGGAAGATCCGAGAGTTTTCCGTGCAGATATTCCTCGATCTCCTCTTCCCGGACTATATCCTTATTCCGGACCAGACGCGCTGTAAAGGGCGTAATCCGAAACTTTTCACTGACCGCCTGAAAATCAGCGCCTTTGCGAATCTCCATCCATTTTGCCATAAATCAGCATCTCCTTGTGGTTTATTTCTGCTGCAGATGGAACTGAAACGCCGTATATTCCGGTACTTCCCGGTCGATGGGAAGGCCGGCATTCATCAGTGCGGAACCCGAATATACTTCCTTTCCGCCATTGACCGTATACAGTGCATTCGGCAGAAGTCCTTTGGCACGGATATACTCCTGAGGACCATTGCAGGTCAGGTTTGTCACTACCACACTCAAAAGTGATTCCTTTTTATCCTTGCTCACATGCTGCCAGGCCGTCATATTTCCCGGCTCAAAAGGATTCGTCAGGCGGTAGTAGTCTCCGAAGAAGATCAGGGGATAATATTTCCGGAACAGATCGCTTTGTTCCTTACATAGCTTCTGTTCCTCTTCTGTAAGATGCGTGGCATCCAGTTCATATCCGAAAGTTCCGCACATGGCCACTACTGCTTTCGTACGCAGCGGCACCAGTTTTCCGCTATCCGAAATGTGTGCGCCCATGGTGGACACCGGATAGACAAAGGAGGTTCCATAATGCAGTTTCAGCCGGTCAATGGGATGATTGTTGTCACTGACCCAATACTGCGGATAATAGTGCAGCATGGCCGGATCATACCGCCCGCCTCCGCCGCTGCAACCCTCAAACAGGATATCCGGATGTGTCTTAATGATGCCGTCCATCACCCGGTAAAGTCCAAGAATATAACGGTGGTACACCTCTCCCTGCTGTTCTGCAGGCAATGCATTGGACCAGATATCTGCAAGAGAGCGGTTAATATCCCATTTTACATAGAAGATATTCGCATTGTCCAAAATTTGATTGACGCTCTTAATCAGATAATCCTGGACCTCTTTCCTGCTCATATCCAGGGCCATCTGATTCCGGCTGCGGACTGCGTGCCGGCCCGGAATCTCCATGGTCCATTCCGGATGAGCCCGGTAAAGTTCACTGTCTTCCGAGACCATCTCCGGCTCAAACCAGATACCGAACTTCATACCCAGTTTGTTAATCTCCTCCACCAAATGATCCAGTCCGCACCGAATCTTATCTCTGTTCACCACCCAGTCGCCCAGGCTGCTGTTGTCATCGTCCCTCTTGCCAAACCATCCGTCATCCATGACCAGAAGGTCCACTCCCATTTTTCTCGCTGCCCTGGCAATCTCCAGAAGCTTCACATCATCGAAGTCCATAAAGGCGGCTTCCCAGCTGTTGATCAAGACCGGCCTCTGTACCTCCGTCACATATTTGCTGGCACACAAATTGGTACGATAGAAATCATGATACAGGTGAGACAGTCCGGTAAAACCATGCCCGGAGAATGCCATGACGACCTCCGGCCCTTCAAACATCTCCCCGGACTCCAGTTTATAGTCGAACTGCTTCGGATGGATTCCCATAACCAGCCGAAGCTGATCATACTGATCCAATTCTGCTTCTGCCAGGAAATTACCGCTGTACATAAGAGAAAAACCATAACAATTTCCCCAATCCTCTGTGGCATCCCGGTCACAGAGAATCACAAAAGGATTCTGCTGATGACTGGAAGACCCTCTGACGCTTCCGATCGTATGGATATGATGGGTCATATGCTGCCGCTCCATCTGACGCTCCTGCCCGTAACGCCCCGGCAGACTCACCAGATCCATATGTAATCCATTCAGAAAATCCAGACAGACAGACATAATCTTCCTCAGACGAATCGGCTCTTCTCCAGTGTTCACCACCCGAACCGCCCGGGTGATAACATCTGCTTCTTCAAATACACTGTACAGAAGGATCACCTGTACTTTGCTTGCCTGATCTGTCAGTGTAATCTCCAGAGAATCCACTGTATCATCTTCCCGCGAAAAAACCGCCGGAAGTGTATGAAGTTCATACTTACCCTTCCGGATCTGTGCATCTGTCACCTTCCCATGGAAAGAATAACTTCCGTCTCCGTTCACCACCTCAATACTGGATGTCCGAAAGTCCCCCTGCTGTTGGGTACTGAATTCCTGTGGCTGCGCATCCAGGGAAAAGGTCCTTTCATTTCTTGATTCATAGGGATTCCCTGAAAATCCCCTGTCATACTGCCGGATCTGGTAACTTAGATCTGCGTCGCAGACAGACGGACCATAGTACAGATGCAACAAGTAGTCAAGGTTCCCCTTCTTCATCTGATAAGACGTATTCCTCGTATGCAGCGTCCAAGTCCCGCATTCCTCATGATAAATGATTCCCATATGTCTCCTCCTCTAATTTTTTCTCCAGACAAACCAGTCCCACATCTGGTATTCCGTTGAATTCACACGGAATGACAGACACCTCCTGGTATCCAAGCTTCCGATACAACGCTCTGGCACTGCTGTTATGCTGGTTTGTATCCATCCTCAGATAATGGCACCCATGTTCCAGAGCATAGTTCTCATAATAGTCCACAAATCTGGTTCCGTAGCCTTTTCCCCGCTCCCCGGGAGAAACTACCAGTGTATGCAATACCATCACCTGATCTTCCGGCACCTTATACTGCCAATCTGCCTCTGCATATTCCGGCACCTGTTCCTGATTGATCCTGGCAGCGGCAACTACCCGTCCGTCTGCTTCTTCCACAAACATATCTCCACATCTGACAGATGCTCTGGCTGTCTCCCCGGATGGATAGACCCCCCTGATCCAGCCGGTTGTCATCCGTCCTGCTTCGTTTTCTGTGTGAATCTCATTATAGATTTCCTCGATCCGCTCTATATCTTCCACCGTAGCTTTTCTGAACATTGATTTGTCCCCACTTTGTATTCTCTTCCGTTTCTCTTTCTTCTTTCCTCTATGATTCGCCTGGCTTCCCTACTTCAGATCCATATCCACTCCAAGCCACCAGCGCAGTACATCCTGGATCTTCTCGTCCCAATATCTCCACTGATGGTCGCCTGCCGACTCTTCACAGGTCAGGTCATATCCAAGACGCTTCACATGTGCCCATGCTCTTTGATTGTCCTCGTACAGAAAATCTTCTGTTCCGCACCATGCGTAAAGGCGGGGAAGCTTCGCTTTCTTTGCTGCCAGCTTCTCAGCCAGTGCAAAAAGATCATTATCAGAACCCCTCAGCTGTTCTTCGCTTCCGAAGATCCCCTGAAACAGCGCCCGCTTCTCCTCCACCATCTCTCTTCTGCAGCCGCCCACCATATCCAGAGCTCCCGACAGAGACGCAGCTGCACCAAATATGTCGGGGGCTCCAAGCGCCAGTTTCCATGCTCCATAACCACCCATGGACAGTCCTGCTGCCAGCGTATCTTCTCTCCTGTCCGACATGCGGGGAAAGAATTCTCTGCAGATCTCTGGTAATTCTTCTGAGATAAATGTCCAGTATTTCATCCCATATGTGGTATCTGTATAAAATCCCAGATGTGTGGACGGCATCACCACTGCAATCCCCAGCCTGCTCAGATACCGTTCAATCGCTGTACGTCTCTGCCAGACCGTATGGTCATCACTCATACCATGCAACAGATATACCGTCTTATATAACCCGTCCGCCGCCATCCCTTCCATGCCAATCTGCTTGCTCGTTTTCTGCGGAAGGATCACATCCATATTCATCCCCATCCCAAGTACATCTGAAAAAAAGTCCACATGTAGTAACGCCATTTTCATGTCCTCCTTATATTATACTCTGTTGCCATACGGAAGCAGGCGTCGCAGGGCAGAGAATTCCCGGGATATAAACAGCGCCTGCACAACGTTGATCTTCCGAAAATTCTCCGCCCTGCGGCGCCAGTTTCGTCCGTTCTATAACTCTTTTTTCACAATCCGCGTTTTCATGATATACCACAGTGCCCCTGTAATGCACACGGAAGAATACGCGCCGCACACAATTCCTACCATCAGCGGCAAAGCAAACTCTTTGATAGATGCCACTCCCAGTATATAGAGTACCGCTACCATTACAAACGTAGTCAACGACGTATAAATACTTCTCGTCAGTGTCTGAGTAATACTTGCATTAACCATACCCTCCAGCGTATCTTTTTTCTTCATATCTGCCAGATTCTCACGGATACGGTCAAAAATTACGATTGTCGCATTGATAGAATAACCCACAATCGTCAACATACATGCAATAAACGTATTGCCCACAGAGACCCGAGCCACTGCGTAAAACGCAAGCACTACCAGTACGTCGTGCACCAGAGCCGCCACTGCACTGGTCGCAAACCGCACATCTTTAAAGCGAATCCAGATATAAATCAGCATACAGATTGTCGCAATGACCACTGCTACCACAGCGTCATTTTTCACTTCCTTACTGATGGCTCCGCTGATATTCTCTGCTGTGATCGTTGTCTTATCCACACCAAAGTTTTCTGCCAGTTTTATGTTCAATGCCTCACGCCCGGCAAGATCCAGTTCCTTTGTCTTGATGATCACCTGATTCGTCCCGGCCACTTTCTGGGTCTGAATATCGTTATCTCCAGTCACTTCCGCCACTACCGGAACTACCTGCGCATCGATCTCTTCAATGCTCATATCTTCGTTAAATTCTACAGTTGTGGAAGTTCCGCCCTGGAACTCCAGACTGTATTCCAATGCTCCTTTGCCGGAACCAGCATTGACGCCCATCCATGCCAGTCCTCCTGCAATCACCACAAGAGATACAAGAAAGCAAATCTTTTTCTTTCCAAGGAAATCGACGGTTTTCTGTTCCTTTGCCACCCCATACAGCTTTACGTCCTGCATGCCAAGGGCATAGAGGGCATTCAGCACCAGGCGGGTCACCACAAGAGCTGTAAACATGGAGACTACGATACCGAGCGCCAATGTCTGCGCAAAACCTTTTACACTCCCGGAACCTTTCAGTGACAGAACCAAAGCAGCAATCAACGTCGTGATATTGCCGTCTACAATAGCTGACAATGCTTTCTGGAAACCAATCTTCATGGAAGAACGCACGGTCTTGCCAGTGGCCAGTTCTTCCCGAATTCTGGCAAAGATAATCACATTGGCATCCACAGCCATACCTATGGAAAGGATGATACCTGCAATACCAGGCAGTGTCAGCGTCATGTCAAATCCATTCAGAAGCCCCAGCACCAGCCCCACATAAGATGTCAGCGCAATTCCCGCTGCCAGTCCCATGATCCGATACGCCGCAATCATGAAGAGAAGCACCAGGACAAATCCGACAGCACCTGCTTTCAGGCTGGTGGCAATGGCCTCTTCTCCCAGTTTCGCTCCGACCACATTGGAACGCAGTTCCTGGAGTTCCAGCGATAAAGTACCAATTCGAATCGTGGATGCCAGCTGCTCTGCCTCTTCAAAAGTGAAGTTTCCGCTGATTTGGGCCTGGCCGTTACCAATGGCCTCATTGACTGTCGGCGCACTGATAACCTCCCCATCGTATACGATGGCGATCTGCCTTCCAATATTCTCAGCTGTTGCCGCACCAAATTTCACAGCCCCTTCATCCGTCAGGGTCAGGGATACCACATATTCGCGGACTCCGGTCATCTCATCTGTATAAGAGCCTGCCTGTGCATCCGCCACATCCGTACCTTCCAGTACAATTCCTCCATCCATGGTCTGGAACTGAAGAGAACCAGGCTTTCCAAGTTCTGCCAAAATACTGTTGGCGTCCGTCACCCCCGGAATCTCTATATTAATCCGGTCCGAGCCTTCCTGATAGACCTCTGCCTCCGTGCTGTACACTTCCACACGTTTTTGAAGCTTATAGATCGTATCTGACATGTCTTCCGCCGAAGGTGTTCCTTCTCCCACTGCTTCATAGGTGATACTCACGCCTCCTGCCAGGTCCAGGCCCAGCTTGATATTTTTAGCTGCACCTGTATTCCCTTCTCCCCAGCCCACTGCTGCAGTAAACAGAAAAAGTCCTGTCAGGACTACTGTCAGCAGCAGCGTAATAACCGCTTTATTTTTATTCATAGTTTTCCTCCTGATTCGTGTTCTGGTTCATCTTTTTCCGCCTCGGCAGCTTTGATCATAATCGCACATTCCACGCGTTTTCTCTCCAGCTCACAGCTGATCTCATATGCCTCATTGACAGACCCATGAAATTTATATGAATTTGCCGCACATCCGCCGCTGCAGTAAAATTTTGCAAAACAGTCTCTGCATTTTTCTTTTGAATACACATTGCAGTTTTTAAATTCTTCCCGCACATCCGCCCGTACAATCCCGTCGTCCACATTTCCCATCAGGTAGTTCTCTTCCCCCACAAACTGATGACACGGATACAGATCTCCCCAGGGTGTCACAGCCAGATATTCTGTCCCAGAACCACACCCGGACAGGCGTTTTGCCACACAGGGGCCGCCGGTCAGATCCATCATAAAATGAAAAAATGTGAACTCCTGATCCGTACGGTAGCGGCGCACCATCTCTGCCGCCAGCCGGTCATATTCTGCAAACACTTCCGGAAGATCCTCTTTCCTGAGCGCATATTCCTCATCTTCCATGCCCACTACCGGTTCCACCGAAATCTGACGAAAGCCCAGGTCGGCAAGGTGCAGTACATCTCTGGAAAAATCTTTATTCTTCCTTGTAAATGTTCCTCTTACGTAATACTTCTCTTGCTTCCGGCTGTCTGCCAGCTTCTGGAACTTTGGAAGAATCAAATCATAACTGCCTTTTCCATTGCGGAATGGACGCATATAATCATGAACTTCCTTTCGCCCGTCAAGACTGAGCACCACATTGGCCATCTCCTGATTGACAAACTCCTGAATTTCTTCATTCAGCAAGACCCCATTGGTTGTGACTGTAAAACGAAAATTCTTATTATGAAGCTTTTCCTGTTCCCGTCCATAAGCGACTAAGTCCTTTACCACCTGCCAATTCATAAGCGGCTCTCCGCCGAAAAAATCCACTTCCAGATTCCTTCTGTTGCCAGAATTCTGAATCAAAAAGTCCAGCGCTTTCTTTCCCACCTCATAACTCATCAGCGCCCGGCGCCCGTGGTATTCTCCTTCTTCCGCAAAGCAGTAGCGGCAGGCCAGATTGCAGTCATGAGCAATATGAAGACAAAGAGCCTTTACTACCGGTTTCCTGGCTTTCACAATCTCCTGGATATAATCTTCATAAATATCTTCCGTATACAACTTTCCGGCACTAATTAATTCATCCAGGTCTTCGGCCGCTTCCCGAACCTCTTCTTCCGAATATTTGCCAGACAGAAGTTCTATGGTTTTCCGCAGTCCTCTTTCCTTATAATAAGGAATCATATCATAGACCAGCTCATCCACCACATGAACCGAACCGCTGTTCACATCCAGAAGAATATTATAACCATTGTTCTTATATTGGTGAACCATACGTTCCCCTTTCTCATTCTTCATGAAAATAAGCAGCGACGCGGCCGCTGCTCATTGATTTATCTTATATTACGGCACACAAATCTTATCTGCTGTGCTCGCAGCTCTGATTTCCTACAGTACAGGACGTCTTGCACGCAGACTGACAAGATGTCTGACATTCTCCACATCCGCCTTTTTTCATCGTGTTCTGCAGTGTCTGCGTATTTAAAGTTTTAATATGTTTCATCACTTTTCCTCCTCAATCTTTCATAGTTTTAAACGAATTGCCCCTAGTATAGCACAAGTGGCGAAAAATGAAAAGAGTTTTTTCAGTGGGTTCTGCTCTCTTCTTCTCTGGCTATCGGCGGAATCTGTGATAACAGGTTATCCACATCTTCAAACATGGCGCTTTTTGTCGTTCCCAAATCGCTTGCTTTTTGAATATGTCTCACCACATCCTGATATTTTATCCGAATCTGGTCAAAAAAGCCGCGCAGAACCTGGAGCGCCCTTCTGGAATCTTCAATCACTCCTGAAATCTCTGTCTGTACCTGTACTGCCCCGTCTGCCGCCTGCGTGATACTGTCGAACATGGCGCTGGTCTCCTTCACCATCTCCATATTCTGTCCCAGAGCTGCTCTGGATGTATGAATATTTTCATTCAGTTCTTTTGTCCCATGCTCCACATCATTGATACCAGAATCCACGTCTTTTGCCAGAAATTTGATCTCATCCGCAAGTTTCTTCACCTCTGTAGCCACCACTGCGAAACCTTTGCCTTTTTCTCCGGCCCTGGCCGCCTCAATGGATGCATTAATAGCAAGAATATTCGTCTGATCAGCAATCGACACAATACTGCTCATACACTGCTTGATCCGCTCCACAGAAGTTTTCAGCTCTTCAAAGGTACTCTCCATCTGATCAAAGCAGCCTTCCACCTGCCGGGAATTCACCTGCAGCCATTCTACCTCTTTCTGAGCCTGAACCACCGACGCCGTGATCTCTCCCCTTACATCCTCAAATTGACCAGAAACCTCACTGATACTTGAAAAAGTCTCTTCAAAGTCTTCAAGCTTCTGCTGGAAGTTTTCTGTTTCTTCCAGAACACCGTTAAAAGAGCTCCTCACCATGCCGAGCTCCCGCAGAGACTGTACTTCTTTCTGAAGCAGATCTTTCTGATAATCTTTTAATACATTCGTCACATACAGCACCGGATAAAGGCCTTTTTCCTCCTGCGGCATTCTGTCTGTCTTCTGCCGGTCTTTTCTCTGAAACAGCACGTTCCCTCTCCCCCTTCTACTCAAATACGACACAGGTCATGGACTGATTCACGAACCGGTTGTTATAATGTTCTCCGTATCCTACAAATCCCGCATGACTGCCAAGTGCCCGCATCTCTTTCAAATACTCTTCCATATAGTGACAATCGCTGAATAACTTATACCGGAACAGACAATTCACGGAAAAAACAGCTGAAAGTCTGGGGAAATCCTTGCGGATAGTGCTTATGGTATCTTTTACAATTGCCTTATAATCTCCAAGCTCCAGAAGAACCAGAACGTCAGAATCATTGACCTGCCGGAAACAGGCCAGTGCACTGCCGCAGACTTCCTTAATAGAAATGATACATACATCATCACCATTTAATTTTCCAAAGGGATTTTTAAACGTCTGCGTTGAAATCTGTTGTTCACTCACATGAAGGATATTCTGATATACCTGACGTGCCGGCTGTCCGTTCAGAGAGCCAAGTATGTATTTCGCCTTATCCGTGCCTGAAGCGATAAAACGATAATCCCCCATCTGATGATAAATGTTTTCTTTATAGGTCTTTACCCTTCCGCCATGATTCTTTACCAGTGCATAGGCCACTGCATCTTCATAAACCTTTCCATTGGCGGACACTTTTCCTCCGTCACCGGTTCCTCCCACCAGAGAAATATTTCTCTGTTTCAATGCCGTATGAATAGTTGTCAGTACACAGGCATCATTTCCGGAACAGAGGTCGATACACACCGTATCTCTCTGAGAACCGTCTACCTTCCGGACGTCTTCTTCCAGACGCCTGATATATTTCACCGGCATCACGGACACCTGCTCCAGCACATTGGCTGCTGCAGTGATTCCATCCAAAAATGCAATTACACTAACGCCCTTTTCCACTACTCTGATATCATAACTCATCCCGATGCAGCCAATACTGGGCACACCTGGATAGAGAGCCTCCAGCTCCTTTACATGTGTGTCAAACTGTCCATCATTTGAAAAAAGCATGATGAACTGGGGATGGCTAAGACCCTGCACTGCCTCTTTGAGATTTCCATGATGGCTGGTGCCAAAAAACTGCCTCACTGCGCCACTCCTTTCTTTCGTGGTATCGTTTTAAATTTGGATTTATTATACCGGATAAACAGGCAAGTCGTCAATAGCGGGACTTTATTATCTGGCGCAATTCGCTGCTTCCCCCGTCAGGATCTCCAGTCCATGTCTCAGAGCTGGCGTCATGTACTCCAGACTCTCCCGGACAGCCTTCGGACTTCCAGGCAGATTGACAATCAGCGTAGACTTACGGATTCCTGCAGATGCACGGCTCAGCATGGCTCTGGGCGTAATCGTCATACTGTAAGCACGGATTGCCTCCGGGATCCCCGGCACTGCCCGTTCTATAATATCTGCTGTAGCCTCCGGCATACAGTCCCTGGGAGAAAAGCCTGTTCCCCCGGTTGTCAGAAGAAGTTCCGCCACTCCTTCATCTGCAATACGCGCCATCTCTGCTGCAAGCATCTTCCTGTCGTCTGGCAGCAGCACCGTGTGAACCACTTCATAACCGTTCCTTTCCAGAATCTCTCTGATCACCGGACCACTTAAGTCTTCTCTCTGGCCTGCATACCCGGAATCGCTGGAAGTAAGTATGGCTGCTCTCATCTTCATCCCCATAAAAATATCCTCCTATTTCTTTGCACATTTACCTGTTATTTTACTATGGTTCAAAGGAACATGCAAGTCCGCAGTCATTACAGTTATCAAACACAGACAACCAAAACTTTCCCCGGACACAAAAACAGAACCCTCCGGACTATTCATGTCCTTTGGATCCTGTACGTCTCTTCATGTTCTTCCCTCACAAATCCCGGTCTTCGAACTCTCTGTAACGTTTTCGAAATATGTGGTTTGCCAACTTTAAAGTTTCCCTTTCGATCTCTTCATACGTCTTCAGGAAACGTTCCCCTTCTTCCGTCAGCTCAGAACCCTTTTTCCCCATGCGGGACAGAAGCTGCATCCCAAGCCCTTCCTCTGCTTCCCGTATTATCCTCCATGCCTTGCTATATGCCATCCTCATATGTTTGGCAGATACGCTTAGAGAATGATACTCCACTACCCCACGGAGCAGTTCAGCCACTCCACGACCGAAATAATTATCAGTGTCTGCATTCTTTTCCTTTACCAATATACGAATACTACAGTCAAATTTTTTCTCCATGTCCCCTCCGTCTGTCAAAAGAATCCTGTCCCGCAGGATTCTCTGCCTGCGGCTGGCTGTCAGGTGTTGAAACGGCACCTGTCAGGTTATGGCCGAAGTTAAACATTGACCGCTTTTGCAACAGCATTGAAAATTTGCCTACGCTTCATGAAAGGATGCGTAGTATACGAATGCGACCAGATGCATTTTTTCTTTCTTACATGTACGGTTCTGCATCCTTTCATGAAACACAGGCAGGAACTAAAAGCATCTGCCCGTGTCGGTATATCCGACCCGGGCAGAACATGCAGCTGATGGAAAGAATACTTTTTCCATGCCACATCTGAAACGCTTTATGTATCCTGATATCAGAAATCCACTTCTGTGCCGTAGAAGGTGCACTTGAACAGTTTTGCCATCTGCTCGGGAGTAATGGTTCTCGGGTTGGAACCTGTACATGCATCCGCCACTGCATTTGCTGCGATAGAATCCAGTTTCTCCAGGAATTCCGGCTCTTTGACGCCAAATTCCTGAATGGTCTTCGGAATGTTCATCGCACGGTTGAAGGACTCGATCTTCTCGATCAGCGCGTTCACCTGAGCCTTCTCCGATGTGCCGCCAAGACCAACTCTTCTTGCAATATCTGCATATCTTCTCATTGCTTCCGGCTCATGTGCATTGTATTTGATAACATACGGAAGGTAAATTGCATTTGCACAACCATGCGGAATATGGCCGGTGGAGAATGCTGCACCTGTCTTATGTGCCATGGAGTGTACGATGCCCAGAAGTGCATTGGAGAATGCCTGTCCTGCAAGACACTGTGCATAGTGCATCTGCTCGCGTGCATCCATATCCAGCTTATAGGACTGCAGCAGATAATCAAATACCATCTCAATCGCCTGAATTGCCAGAGGATCTGTAAACGGACTGTTCAATGTGGACACATATGCCTCAATTGCATGGGTCAGAGCATCCATACCTGTAAACGCAACCTGTTTTACCGGAAGGCTTACCACCAGTGCCGGATCAACAATCGCCACATCCGGTGTAATCTCGAAATCAGCCAGCGGATACTTGATACCCTTTGCATAATCGGTGATAACAGAGAACGCCGTCACTTCCGTAGCTGTACCGGAGGTCGAAGAGATTGCACAGAATCTTGCTTTTGTCCGAAGCTTTGGGAAATTAAACGGAATGCACAGATCTTCAAATGTCACATCCGGATACTCATAGAATGCCCACATCGCTTTTGCTGCGTCAATAGGGGAACCGCCACCGATTGCCACAATCCAGTCCGGCCCGAATTCTTTCATGGCTGCTGCGCCTTTCATCACAGTCTCAACGGACGGATCCGGCTCAACGCCTTCAAAGAACTTGACTTCCATGCCAGCTTCTTTCAGATAATCCCCTACCTTGTCAAGAAAGCCTCCCTTTTTCATGGAGCTTCCACCAGATACTACGATTGCTTTTTTACCAGAAAGTGTTTTCAGATTCTCCAGTGCGTCTTTCCCATAATACAGATCTCTGGGTAACGTAAATCTTGCCATTTTTAAAGTCCCCCTTTAATTAATTTTTTTGTTCCTGATAATAAAAGCTTCAGAACCCATGTTTTAATATAAAAATTCTTTGATTACCAGATATCTGTATTATATCCCTTTCCCCACATCTTGTAAACAATTATTTTGGTTATTTATTATACTATTTTAAGAATAATAAATATTTTTTTGGTTATTTTGTGCAAATATGAAAAATTGCAATCTTTTTTATTTAAAATTTTTTCGAAAAAACCGTATCTTTTTCGTCATTTTTTTGTTATAATGTTAACAAACTAGGAAAGAGGTATTGGATCATGAAAGATTCCCATGGACGAACCATCGACTATATACGCATTTCCATTACTGACCGCTGTAATCTCCGCTGCAAATACTGTATGCCTGAGGACATTCCTTCGATCTCGCATGAGGAGATTCTCCGATTTGAGGACATTTTACGCATCTGCCGTCTTGCCGGCAGACTGGGCATTCACAAATTCAAGGTCACAGGAGGTGAGCCTCTGGTTCGGAAAGGCTGTCTGCCTTTCTTAAAAGAATTAAAAGCGCTCCCGGATACGGAGCAGGTAACACTGACCACCAACGGTGTATTTCTGAAAGATCATCTTCCGGAGCTTCAGGCACTGGGGATCGACGGCGTCAACATAAGTCTGGACACGCTGAACCCGGATACCTTCCGGTACATCACCGGACGAACGGATTTTGCCCGGGTCATGGACGGAATCCTGTCCTGCCAGGCATGCGGAATCCGCACCAAGATCAACTCGGTCCTGTTAAAGGGCGTCAACGACCACGAGTTCTGGGATCTGATTCAGCTGGCCCGCGACTATCCCCTGGACGTTCGTTTTATCGAGATCATGCCCATTGGTTACGGACGGGATTTTAAAGGATATGACCGCAGTTCCCTTCTTCCTCTCCTGGCTTCCAGATACCCGGATTACGAAACCACTAAGAAGACAAGAGGCAACGGACCGGCCTCCTATATATCAATCCCCGGATTCCAGGGATACATCGGATTCATTGACGCCATTCATGGTAAATTCTGTCACCAGTGCAACCGCATCCGCCTGACTTCAGACGGAATACTGAAATTATGTCTCTATTATAATAACGGCATCAATGTAAAAGAAATGATTCGGAAACAGGCGGACGACGATGAGATCCTGGCCGCTATGAAGAACGCCATCCTCCACAAACCAACCGAACATCAGTTCTTTCACGCTGCCCTGGAGGGATCCGAGGAAGTCCGGAAAATGTCCCAGATCGGGGGATGAATCCATACGATAAAACTGCCTGTCCGTGGTCTCCGACTGCAGGACAGGTAGTTTTTGTTCTCTTTTCCTTATGATCAGTCACAATCCGGACCGGAACAAAGAGGCACCATTCCTATAGAAACAATGTCTACAGAATTTCTTCTGCCTGCACCTGTGCGCCTCTGTTCAGTGTCCCGGCCTTCACCACCACTGCATACCGGCTCTGATTTTTCAGCAGGCAATCTGCCTTTCCTTCCCTCAACGGACAGACATCCGGATGACATTTCTTCTTTTTTGCCTCTACTTCCAGCACCGCATCGCCGATCCGGAGCCTGGTTCCGGCCTTAAGCTTTGACGAATCCATCCCGGAGATGGAAAGGTTTTCCTTAAAACGCTGAAAACAGATTCCGGAAAATCCCTGCTCTGTCAGCGCTTCCCTGGCTTCCTTCGTCCATATGGTCAGACTGCTGTTACCATCCAGTCCATGCCAGTCTCCCTCCAGCCCATACTCCGGAGAGACGTTCCGTTCCTCCACAGAGATTCCCGGCTCTCCTTTGGCCGGAAAATACACAATCTTTTCCAGTCTTCCTATCGAATCCATCTGACCTCTCCTGTCTTCTCCATCCCGTATCCGCCCAGTCTTGTCAGTTCCTCTGCAAAACGCCTGCTCTTCAGGACGTCCAGGAACGCCTGTACATGGGGCAGATCAAAATATGCTTCTGGTATGGCAAATTCATACCATTCTTCTCCCACCGGAATAAAATCCAGTTCCATGGACCGGGCGGCAGAAAGAATTCCCATACCCGCATCCGCACTGTCGCTGGCCACCAGCGCAGCCACCGCCATATGCGTGGAGGCTTCCCTGTCATAGCCGGTGATCATCTCCGGGAGGATCCCCTCTTTTTTCATCTGATAATCCAGCAAAAGCCTGGTCCCTGCTCCCCGCTGCCGGTTTACAAAGCGGCAGGCTTTCAGGTCCCCGATTCCCTGAATCCCCAGAGGATTTCCCTTTTTCACCATGATACCCTGGATCCGTTGGACACCGGTCACGACAGCCACCGGCTCCTGGAACAGGCGCTTCACATAGCTGTCATTATAGGTGCCGTCCATCTCGTCCAGAAGATGGATCGGCGCCATATGAGCCTCTCCTCTTTTCAGAGCCATCAGTCCGCCCATACTTCCCACATGAGTACTGGACAGGTGCATCCCTTTGTGCATCAGGGGCATGAGATCCGCCGCCACATCCAGGATCAGATCATGGCTTCCGGTAACCACTACTGTGTGGGCGATTTCCTCTGGGTCACGGTACAGGGAAATCTTCACTTCCTCTCCGGCTTCCACTCCTTCGCAATTCTGGTCAATGACACAGAAACCGTCGGCCCGCACCAGAGACATGGCAGCGCCCGCTCCCCGAGCCAGAGGCGCCGCAACCATCCGGTTGCCCACCATGCCGGCTTTAATCCGCACATATTCTCTGTGCTTTAAGCTGGAAACCAGACGTCTGGAGACCACCGCCTGCACTTCATAGTCAGTCCTGACCGACAGCTGTCCCATCATGGCAAGCACCGGAGCCACAAAATTCTCAAAGGCAATGTAGGCGGATACCGGATAACCCGGCAGACCTATGACCGGCTTTTTGTCCACAATGGCAAGGATCACCGGCTTCCCGGGCTTGATCGCCACGCCGTGAATCAGCACTTCCCCAAGCTCCCGAAGGACATGGACCGTATAATCGTCGCGGCCTGCACTGGAACCTGCATTGATCAGAACCATATCCGATCCGGCAACCGCCTTTTTCACCTCGTCCCGGATCTTTTCATAGTCGTCTTCCAGTATGGGACGGCGCTCTGCCAGGCCGCCCTGTTCCAGCACCATCTGTTCAAACATCCTGGTGTTGGATTCGATGATGCTGCCTTCCAAAATGGCGTCTCCCGGCTCAATGATCTCGGTTCCTGTGGGGAAGATCGTTACCTTCGGCTGTTTCACCACCTCAATCTCCAGGATCCCTGCCGACAAGAGGACCCCTACATCAATGGGACGGATCCGGTGGCAGCTGGGCAGGATCATCTCTCCTGCCACAATATCCTCTCCCACCGGACGCACATGCTGCCAGGCCGCCGCAGAAGCAATGATCTCCACCTGATCCTCCCGCTCCGTCTCCAGCAGATCCTCTGCCATGATTACCGCGTCATAGGGATGATGAATGGGATCTCCTGTATCCACCACCACATAGTCTTCCCCTTCCTGCAGACGTACCGGCTTCGTCTCACAGGCCCCGCCGGTTCTGGAAGAGATCACCGCGATTCCGTCCATGGCCGACGCATTATACAGCGGTGAGCTGTTTTTTGCATACACTGCATGGCGCGTCACTCTTTTACACGCTTCAATGACCGGAACCGTCTCATATTCCGGTTCCCATATTTTCTTCAGTGCCTCCAGATAGATTTCTTTCGCTTCCTCCACCGGAGTCGTTTTCAAATACAGATTTCTTTTTCCCATCATGTACTCCTATCAGAGTTATGTATCTGCCGGAACAATCCCCGGTGTCCGGAAAACCCGGCTGATACTGTTTTTCTATAAAAATAACATCCATTTCGGAAAGAGTGCCCATTCTACGAAACTGAAAAATTCATATATCCCTTTACACCCAATTCATATCATGCAGCAACAGATACTTTGTAAGCAGGTACACAATTCCGAAGAAAGAACAGAATCATTAAAACACCTGCACCCAGATCCGGTCTCCGACCTTCAGGCCTTCCTGATTCAGCTCGACTACGGCGTAGCCGTCCGCCCTCGTCATGGTTGACATAAGACCGGATTTCCCAAACACCGGGCCTGCCAGATACCCTTCCTGCGTCCTTGTAAGCTCCACAAACAGCAGCATTTTCCTGCCCGGCGTCCCCGGGACATTTCCACTTAAAACTGCCGGGACAGGAAGCTTCTCCTGCTCTCCCTCCTGCTGCCTCTTCAGCCACACCGGAAGCATCTCGAATACGGCCATAGCCGCCACCGGATGGCCGGGCAGTCCGATCATCAACGTCCGGCTCTTCCGGTCCAGCCCCAGGATCGTAGGCTTGCCCGGTTTCAGCGCAAGGCCATGGGTAAATACCCCCGGATCAGACAGCTCATCCACCAGAAGCGCCGTCATGTCCTTCTTCCCTTTGGAACTTCCCCCGGAGATCACTACAATATTACTCTCTTCTTTTGCTTCCAGGATGGCACAGCGCAGGGCATCGTATGCATCCGGCACTGTCCTGGTACTGCTGACCACAAAGCCGTGCTTTTTCGCCAGGGCTGCCAGCGCATATGTATTGACGTCATAAATCTTCCCCTCCTGCAGCTCCTCCCCCGGGGCTGTCAGCTCGTCTCCGGTGGAGATGATAGAAATTTTAAGAGGCTCATACACCTTTACACAGGTCAGCCCTTCGGCTGCCAGCGCTCCGATCTCCTGAGGCCGGAGCTTTGTCCCTTTTTTCAGCAGCAGAGTCCCTTTCCGGCTGTCTTCTCCGGCTTCCACCACATATCTTCCCGGAGATACCGACTGACTGACTGCGATATGGTCCTTATCAAACTGCTCGCAATATTCCACCATTACGCAGCTGTCCGCTCCCTCCGGGAGCATCCCCCCTGTGGGCACATAAGCACAGGTCCCCGGAGCGATGACAGAACGGGCTTTCGTCCCGATGGCCACATCTTCAATCACCTGTAGAAAGACCGGTATGCTCTCCCCGGCCCCCATGGTATCTTTCGCCTGCACTGCATAACCGTCCACCATGGAACGGCGGAATCCCGGAATGTCCAGAACCCCGTACACATCCTCCGCCAGTACCTTCTCAAGAGCCTCCTGTATCGGCACTTCGCAGCTCTTCCGCCAGTCATCCCCCACAGCCTGCATCAGTTTCTCTCTCGCCTGTTCCAGCGTGTCAACCTTCAAAAGTTCCATGCTTTTCCTCCATCCTGATCACTTCATTTGCCACAAACCGGCGGATTCTCTCATCCTTTGATCCAAACAAAATCTCATCCCTGTTTCCGCTGGCCAGGATCTCGCCCTGATGCATAAAATGCAGCACCTCACACATTTTGTATATATGCGCCAGCCGATGGCTGATCAACAGCCAGGTTACCGGCCGTTCCTTCTGTATTTCAAGGATTACCTGTTCAAACAGCTCCAGGTTCTCCGGATCCAGATTCGACAAAGTCTCGTCAATCATAATAAACTTCGGATCAAAGATCAGGGCCCGGATCATGGATACCTTCTGCTGCTCCCCGCTAGAAAGACTTCTGGCATACTGGTACTTTTTCTCCTCCAGTCCGCATCTTGCAAGCCACCCGTCAATCTTCTGTTCATCCGGGCGAATCCGTCTGAGCTTCAACGGGTAACAGATATTTTCATATACGCTTCCCTGGATAAAATAGGGCCTCTGAGCCGTCATCGTGATCTCTCTGGCGCCCAGCCCTTCATAGTCGATCCTTCCGCTGTCCGGCTCTGCCATCCCCATAATCAGCTTGCAAAGCGTCGTCTTTCCGCAGCCGTTCCCGCCAATGATCCCATGGATCTTTTTCTCTTCCACGGTAAAACTGCCGGTTCTCATCTGAAAATCGCCCTGTCTCTTCTCAAGATCAATAATTCTCATCCGACCGCTCTCCCTTCTGAAAGAAATCCGCAAGGCTCTGGATCACAAATGCCATGAACAGAAGCAAAATGCCCAGCGTCAGCCCTTCTGTGAAGATCCCCTGACTTTTCAGAAGGGAGATGGTCGTAGTCATGGTGCGGGTATGGCCTTTAATATTTCCTCCTACCAGCATCACGGCACCTACCTCGCTGATGGAACGCCCGAATCCGGTGACCACTGCAAAATACAGCTCCTTTTTCAGCTCCTGCACCACAAGCCACTGAGTCTGGATTCGGTCCGCCCCCATGGTCTTTGCAAATGCCCGCACCGCCGGCGCCCGGGACACAAGGCTTGTATACGTCATCCCGCAGATAATCGGCGTGATGATCAGCACCTGTGCCAGGATCATCCCCCGGATGGAAAACAGCATGTTCAGCTTCCCCAGAGGGCCCCTCCGCATCAGAAGCATATAAACGATCAGGCCAACCACCACCGGAGGAACTCCCATCAGCGTCCGGTTGATGCGGATGACCACCTTTTTTCCCACAAAATCCGCCCGTTCCAGCAAAAGTCCCAGCAGGATTCCCAGAACAGATGAAATCGCTGTAGCACAGAATGCCATCTGAAAGGTCACACAGATGGCGTCAAATACTCCCACGTCCGAAAAGAAAGTATCCAGAAATTCTTTTATAACCTGCATATCATCACCCGATTGAGAAAAGGGGCTGTTTTACACAGCCCCGGTCCTTTCTTTATTCATTGGCATTGGGAGTGAACAGTGCCTGTCCGTACTCTTCCACGCCGTAATTGCCGATGAGCTCCTGGACTTCTTCAGAACAGATCCACTCGATCATGGTGTTGGCCGCCTCATTGTTGACCTCCGGATATTTCTCCGGATTCACTGCGATAATTCCATACTGATTCAGAAGATCTGCTGCACCTTCGCAGATAACTTCCAGCTGCAGCTCCACATCCGCATCATTCTTCATCTTCAGCCAGGTACCTCTGTCAGTCAGGCAGTATGCACCCTTTTCATCCGCCATGGTGATGGTAGCGCCCATCCCCTGTCCGGATTCCAGATAGTTGGGATTCTGAGCCGGATCCAGCTCCAGCTTCTTCCAGATCCCCTTCTCCTTTTTGTCTGTTCCGGAATCGTCTCCCCGGGAGACAAAGGTCAGCTGATCTTCCTGAATGGTCTTAAATGCCGCTTCAATATCCTCTGTATGCGCGATGGGCTCCGCCGGTCCGACCACAATGAAATCATTGTACATGACCTGGAAGCGCTCCACACCGAACCCGTTGGCTACAAACTCTTCCTCACTTGCCTTTGCATGGACCAGAACAATATCCACATCTCCGTTCTCGCCCATCTTCAGCGCCTCTCCGGTACCTACTGCATTCCACTGAAGCTCCCATCCGGTCTGCTCCAGAAAGATCGGAGCCAGATAATCCAGAAGTCCGGTATCCGCCGTACTGGTGGTGGTCGCCATCATGAGCACGCCTTTTTTCTCCACTGGTGCTGCATCCGCTTCATCGGCTGCCGGCTCTGTCTCCGCCGGTTCCTCTGCAGGCGGCTCTGCCGGTGTCTCTGCAGGCGCTTCTGCCGGTGTCTCTGCAGGCGCTTCCGGCTCCTTGCCGCCGCATCCGGTCAATGCTCCTGCAAGTAATGTAGTCGCCAGCACTGCGGCCAGCCATTGTCTCTGCTTTTTCATAAAAAATTTCCTCCTTGGAATAAAAATAGTATCTATTGTATATGACTGTTTTTGTCATTTACAATCCAATTCATCATCTCTGACAGATGCAATCCGGCCGCACATGCACCGGAATTTCTGTAAATTCACCATACACCCCGTCATACTGCAGCATCTTTCCATACAAGATATGGGAAAGCCCAAGGAGAATCTTCATACACTCCACTGCCTGCAGGCTCCCGATCACACCGGCCACCGCTCCGACTGCCGGAACCGGGCCCCGCTCCTCCGCCTCCTGTGCCGTCACGCATTCCAGGCAGGCGCTCTCTCCCGGCAGAACAGACAATACAAAACCATAAAAACCATGCACGCCGCCTTCCACCAGAGGAACCGAAAGCCTTCTGGCGGCACGTCCTGCATGCCTTCTCGTCTCTACCCGGTCTACACAATCCACAATTACATCTGCGCCGGACAAAAGCTGCCCGGCATTTTCTTCGGTCAGACGTTCGCAGACGGTTTCCAACACGATCCCGGAATTCCGCTTCCGCAAAAAGTCTGCCGCTCTTTTACATTTCTCTTTATCACAATCCGTCTCTTCATAAAGAAACTGGCGGTTCAGATTCGTCAGGCTGACCCGATCATGGTCGATCAGACGAATCTTTCCCACTCCGGCAAGTGCCAGGCAGGTCAGCACCGGGGCCCCCAGACCCCCGCAGCCGATAACCGCCACTGTACTCCCCGCAAGCCTTTTTTGCCCCTGCTCACCGATCTGCGGGATCATGGTCTGCCGGCTGTACCGGTTCTCCCCCCGCACTCTCAGCCGCCTCCCACAGGCGGAAAAAGAGCAAGAACATCCTGATCTTTCACCGGATCCGACAGTTTGCTGTGAAATCCGTTGATCAGGCAGATGGCCACTTCCTCATGGGGAATTCCCAGATGGTCCAGCACATCCGCCGGGCACACTGCCTGTTCCGGCTCCAGATATACGATTTTATCCCTTCCTTCCCGAAAGGTAGCAAACAATCTCACTTCAATCATAACTTTTCTCCACAAATCATGACCGGGCAGGGGAATGCTTCCCCTGCCCGCCCAGTGAATTGCACAGTGTCTGACAACTCACCATGCACTTCCATGAACATAATTCTGCTATAGCCTGAATAATTTTATTGGTTATTCTGCCAGACCCAGTCTCTCCAGCGTCTCTTTGGTCGGGAAGGCATTCTCCCAGCCTCTTACCTCATAATACTGCGGAAGCGTAACGTTAATCTGGCTGATCTGTCCCTTGGACGGTCCGGATAAGATCGGCTCTTCTGTCAGACGCTTCGGAAGTCTGTCATCCTCCGGCTTCATACCTGCCGCCTTATTGAACAGACGCTCAATGTTGTAGATCCGCTCGCCCACAGTCAGAAGCTCTTCCGGCGTATACTCAGTCCCGGTACCTGCATTCAGAAGTGCAGCATAGTCCGGTGCACCCAGTGCGAAGGACGAGAACAGACACAGACCCATGGAGTCAATTACTGCAGTCAGATCCTGGAAGATCTTACACCACTGTGCCTTTCCTTCTGTAGTCGTACGATCCAGCTGTTCCGGAAGACCCAGCACCTCCGGAGAGATCAGGTATCCGCGCACATGACAGCCGCCGCGGTTACTGGTAGCATATGTAATACCAATGCCCTGAATACCTCTTGCGTCATACGCCGGCATCTCCTGCTTCTTCACACTCATGGAGAACTCCGGATGTCCGTAATGCTCACAGAGACGATAGGAACCGTCTGCCATAAGTTTTGCCAGAGGGAGCTTCCCTTCGCCCATCCGTTTGGTCCATTCCACAATAGCTTCGCTGCTGCCCCATACAAGAGGAATGCCGTCGCATTCTTCTTCCTTAATATATCCTCTGTCAAACAGCTCCATGGCTGCAGCGATCGTACACGGTGTGGAAATCGCATCCAGACCGTATTCATTACACCACATGTTAGCCTCGTCGATGGCATTCAGATCATGCAGGCCGCAGTTGCCGCCGTACGCCCACAGAGGCTCGTATTCCGGTCCGCCGACGACCTTGTCGCCCACCTTGATCACACGGCCGCAGGCGATGGGACATCTGTGGCATGCCGCATTCTTCACCAGATAGGTATCCTTCAGAGTCTCGCCGGAGATATCGTCCGCTTCCGGATAGTAAGACTCCTGCCAGTTCTTCGTCGGGAAGGAGCCGGTATTGTTAATAATATTGACCAGAACTGCCGTTCCGTAAGTGGGAAGTCCGCCTCCGGTGACGCCGTTTTCACGGATCTTCTGGTTGCACGCCTTCGTCGCTTCTTTTAATTTTGCGGCATCAAAAGGCTCGACCACTTTCGCCGTCGCTGTTACAGTAATCGCTTTTAAGTTTTTAGAACCCATGACAGCGCCCACGCCGCTTCTGCCAGCCGCACGGTCTTTGTCGTTCATGATCGCTGCCAGCAGAGACAGATGCTCTCCTGCCGGTCCGATATTGAGCACACTGCAGCCCGGATGCACTTCCTTGAGCTTCGCATCCGCTTCCTCGCTCATCATGCCCACATAATCTTTGGCAGAAAACAGCTCGATCTTATCATCCGACACGTTGATATAGGTCCACTCGGGAGCCTTTCCTTCCACAATCAGAGCATCCCAGCCTGCATATTTCAGTCTGGCGCCCCATACGCCGCCGGAGTTGGAAGACGCGATCATACCGGTCAGCGGAGATTTGGTCACGACCATATAGCGTCCTGCTGACGGAGACGCCGTACCGGTCATGGGACCGGTGATGTAGATCAGCTTGTTGTCTTCCGACAGAGGATCCACCGTCGCCACACCCTCATCATAGAGCATCTTGGTTCCAAGCCCGCGCCCGCCGATGAATTTCGTTGCCAGTTCCATGTCAAGCTGTTCCACCTTAATCTCTCCAGTGCTCAGATTAATACGCGCCAGCTTTCCATTGTAAGATGTCTTCATACAGAATACCTCCTTACATCTTATTGAAATTATCTGGTGACTAAATCCTTTCCAAACACGGGAGGCATTGATTCAAGCGGTCAATACCCAATGGTCAGGTTCCCTCTGAACAAGACTCGGATTTATTTAGATGGTGTTATCATAACACACTCATCTGCTTTTTACAATCCTTTTTGGATATATTTTATAGGATGCTCAGACAATGATACATCTGATATGTTAAATTCATACAAAAATGACGTCGCTCTGAAAAATCCAAAGCAACGTCATCTGTTCATTTCCCCAATTCCGCCCGGCACCGAATCATCTCACCGGCGATGCTGACGGCAATCTCTGCCGGCGTCTCCGCACCGATGGAAAGCCCGATGGGTGAGTGCACCCGGTCATAGATATTTTCCGGATATCCAAGCGCCGTCAGACGCTCCTTTGTCACCGCAA
The DNA here is from genome assembly GCA_910579225.1 of uncultured Lachnospiraceae bacterium. Lineage (GTDB taxonomy): Bacteria > Bacillota > Clostridia > Lachnospirales > Lachnospiraceae > Hominiventricola. The sequence continues at coordinate 41,440 of CAJTTI010000005.1, forward strand.
TCTTCCTGCGGCTGCCGATACACCCGATATAGGCAAGAGGCAGCTTCAGAACCTGCGCCAACACGTCAAAATCCGCCTGATGGCCCCGGGTCATGATCACCACATAATCCTGCTCTGTCAGCGCGATTTTCTCGTCGATCTTCTGAAAATCTCCCAGGACTGTGCCCACAGCCCCCGGAAAACGCTCCGGCACCGCGAACTCCTCCCTGTCCTCATAGACCACCACGGAAAATCCCACATGAGCCAGCACCGGGACCAGCTCCGAGGAGACATGTCCGCCGCCGAATACATAGACACGCCCGGCCTGACTGACCGGCTCCGCATACCAGGAGGGCTCCCCTTCCCGGTAGACCGCCCCCGGTTTCAGCAGATCTCTGATCGCTTCCTCCCGGATTCCTTCTCCAAAAGACAGCCCTTCCTTATCACAGATTGCCATGGCGGTCACCTTATGTCCCTCAAATCTGCGGATCAGCCAGGCGTCCTGACCGGAATCACAGGCCTTCTTCAGCCGATACAGAAGCGGAAGCTCTTTCTCCCCCTCCAGATACTGGAAGAAAACCTTCACATCGCCGCCGCAGACCATCCCCAGATTGGCTACATCGTCCTTTTTCAGACTGTAACCCACGGTATCGGACGTCTTCTGCTCCAGAAGCTTCCGTGCATGCTGCTGCGCCGCATATTCCACCGCACCCCCGCCGATGGTCCCCTCGGCATGCCCGTCCCCAAAAACAAGCATCATCGCTCCCGCCCCTCTGGGCGTAGAACCCGAGCTGGCCAGGATACTGACCAGAATCAGCGGCTGATGCTGCTCCAGTGTCCGGATCATCGTTTCAATTCTATGTTTCATATGCTGTACTCCTTTCTGTTTTCCGGTAAACGCTGTAGATTCCCGCCCCCCCCCCGGTCCATGACCGGCCTCAGCTGAATATCCGGCCTTTCCGTTCGCTGCGCTTCCTGTGTGTCTCCAGATCTGCCAGTCTGGTTGGCATGGGGATGTGGCTTTCCCGGTCGATAAAACGGCACACCAGCTCTGTGGCCGTGTCAAGATCAATATGATTTCCCACCGATACATAGACCGGTCTTACATCCCTGGCCGTACGCAGGACACGCCCGTATGTCTCGCCGTTCACCAGAATATCTGTATACGCAAAGCGTTCATTTTCCGGCATGGTGCATTCGGCCCCGTCAATCTTATAGTAATGCTTCGCCACGCCTATGGTCGGCCGGTCCAGATAGAAGGAGGCGTGGGTGGCAATCCCCATGCGGCGCGGATGCAGACAGCCGTTTCCGTCCAGCATATACAGATCCGGAAGCACTGTAAGTTCTTTTACTGTCTCCAGAATCAGCGGAAGCTCCCGGAAGGCAAGACAGCCCGGAATGTAAGGAACCTCCACCTTCCCAAAGGCGGATCTGCTCTCCAGCACCTTCCTGGTCTTCTGCTCCAGGACCACGATGCAGCATACGGCATATTCCTGTTCCCCTTCCTTCCAGTAAGCCAGATCCACCCCCGCCACCGTCTCAAACTCCTCTGCTCTTTTGCTGCAGCTCTGGACCACCCTGGGCCAAAGCTCTGCCTGAATCTGAACGGCATGCTCCAGAGACAGCGTTTTCCATGTTTGTTTATCCATTTTTCATCCTTATCACACTGTTTTGAAAGTCCTCCGACAACAGATACGCCAGTGCCTTTTCAGAATCACCTTGAAAACATTTCCACGCCTTATAGCTGAACAGAAGTCCGGCTCCGCTCCTGGCATTCAGCTTCCGGATCGCATCCAGCTGCTCTGCACTCTTCCCTTTCATTGATCCACCATCCATACTTTGTTATTTATATTACCAGAAAAAAGGCATCTTTACAATTTAAAGTGCAGAGCCGTTTTTATCTGCGCCATCAGGTCAGCAGCATCACGTCTTTTGGTTCTATGTGGAGCCAAAGCCCCTGCGCCGGATCCTCCCTTCTCAGAAAACCCTCCCAGAACTCTTTCGTCATTTCCGCCCGGAGCAGCACATCCGCCTGCTCTTCTGCGTACGCACTGTCCCCGGCTTCCGGGCGCAGAAGGATCACCATGGAAAATACATCCTCCACCACCCGCAGTACCTGACAACGAAAGGTATTTTTCCGGTATTTCTCCGATGCGGGCACCGGAACAAGATAATGGCTCCTGACACCGACCCAGCAGAGAGCTTCAGGGACTTCCCCTTCGTATTCCAGCATCACGCCCCAGTCCAGCGCCAGGACTTTACGTTCTCCTGCACTTCGCGCCCGGGAATAGTTTTTGCATCCGGACAGAACGGCTGCCGCCCGGGACATCGGTGCTTCAAAGAGTTGCTTCACTGGTATGACCGGTCCGGACTTTCCCTGATCCATCACACATACCCGATCGCAGAGCCTGTAGATCTCATCCCGGCTGTGGGATACGAAGAGAGTGCTGCCGCCGAAGCCCTTCAGTACATCGGACAGCTCCAGCTCCAGGTTCCATCTGAGATATCCGTCCAGAGCCGAAAATGGTTCGTCCAACATCAAAAGGCGGGGTCTGGACAGAAGAATCCGCGCCAGAGCCGCCCGCTGCTGCTGCCCGCCGGAGAGCTGGCAGGGTCTGTGCTTCTCAAGTCCGGTGAGGCGGAACCGCTCCATCATCTCGTTTATCTGCTGTTTTGCCCTCCTTCGGTCCTTTTCCCTGGCCCGCAGGCCGGTCATCAGATTCTGCCGGACCGTCATATTGGGAAACAGCGCATAATTCTGAAACAGGAGCCCCACCTGTCTCTTCTGCGGACTTTGATTGATCCCCCTTTCTGAATCAAAGAGCACCATACTGTCTAGCTCAATCCTTCCTGCATCCGGCTTTATAACCCCTGCAATACACCCAAGAGTCATGCTTTTGCCGCAGCCGGAGGCACCTAGGATACCGGTCACTCCGGCCCCGGTCTCAAACCTTGCCTGGAGCGTAAAATCACCCAGATCCTTCCGGATATCTACATGCAATGCCATCTGACTTCCCCCCGATTCACTTTTTATCCTTGTTCCTTTCCTGTCATTCCTCTCCTGCATACAAAACATCATCCGGGATGACCGCCCTGTTTCCGATCCCGGCGCTCCAGCAGATTTACCGCTAAAAGTACCACTGCAGAGATCACTACATTGACCAGGACCCAGCGAAAAGCAAGGGCATCATTGTCCGTCCGCCAAAGCTGGTACACCGTTGTGGATATGGTGGCTGTCCGCCCCGGCGTATATCCGGCGATCATACTGGTGGCTCCGTATTCTCCCAGGGCCCTTGCAAATGCCAGCACTGTCCCGGCCAGGATCCCCTGCCGGCAGGCCGGCATTCGGATCCGCCAGAAGATATACACGTTGCCAAGCCCCAGCGTCTGCCCCGAATAAGCGAGCGTCTCATCAAAGCTCTCGAACGCTCCCCTCGCCGTCCGGTACATAAGCGGAAAGGCGACTACCGACGCCGCGAAGATCCCGGAATACCAGGTCATCACCAGCCTGGTGTTAAAGTGCTCCAGAAACCACGCGCCGAAAGGTCTTTTCGGTCCAAACAGCACCAGCAGAAAATAACCCACCACCGTAGGCGGCAGCACCAACGGTAGCGTAAGCACCACATCCAGAAATCCCTTCAGAACCGGATGCAGCTTCGCAATATAATATGCCGCTCCGATCCCGGCAAAAAATACGATCACACTGGAGATCAGCGCAATCCGCAGTGAATTATATAACGGATACCAGTCCATAACTTCCCCTTATCCATCAGCTTCTGTCGGAGGGAGACAAGCCCCATCCGCACCCTTTCTTTACCTTTTGATCTACGGCGCTCTGGAAAATCCGACCTCATGAAATACTTCCATGCATTCATCTGTCTGCAGATAGTCGAGAAATGCCTGCGCTTCATCCGGATTCTGCGCCGTCTTCAGCACTGCCGCCGGATAGATGACCTGTTTACACAGATCCTTCCCTGCCTCTTCCACAACCATCAGTCCCGCTGAAAATGCATCTGTAGCGTAAATGATGCCTGCATCCGCCGCTCCCTCTGATACCTGAGTCGTCACTTCCTTCACATTGGAGCCATAAGTAATCTTTCCGTCTGCTTCCAGATCGCTAAAAAGTCCCATATTTTTCAGGAGTTCCGCGGAATACTGCCCCACCGGTACATCCTCGTTGCCCAGAGCCAGAAGCGTTAGCCTGTCCTTTCCCAGATCTGCAAAATGCTCAATACCCGCCGGATTTCCCTCCGGCACTACCAGCACCACTTTATTTTCCAGAAGATCAATCCTGCTTCCTTCCAGGACAAAATCCAGTCCTTCTTCGTTGACTTCCGGATCTGCCGTGATGTCCAGCTGATTCATCTGTTTCTGCGCCGCAGAGATAAACAAATCACACTCTGCTCCTTCCTGGATCTGGGTTTTCAATGTTCCTGAAGAATCAAAGTTAAACACCAGCGTCACATCAGGTGCCATCTTCTGATACATGGTCCGGATCTCTTCCAGCGTCTCCGTCATGGAAGCTGCTGCAAAGATGTGCAGTGTGACCGGGCTGCCGGCAGTACCATCCGTCCCCGGCTCCGCCTCTTTTTGACCACAGCCTGCCAGTACAGCCATACCCGCTGCACATATCAGCAATCCCGCGGTGATTTTTTTCATCATGAATTGTTCCCCCTGTCCATTGATCGTTATTTTTTTATTTAAATAACGATAGCCCAATTACACTTTTATTATGAATTTTTAGTCAAGAAACTTTACTGAAAATCGCAGAAATATGTGTCAAAAAACTGTTGGCAGATCCGCTTCATATCTTCTTCCATGGCATGATATCGCTCCATGAAAAGCCGGCCTTCTCCGGTGATCTCAGAGCTTCCCCCATTCTTCCCTCCACTCAGCCGGTTCAGGAACAAAAGACCCATTTCCTTTTCCACCTGATTGACCATCTTCCATCCTTTAGTATAGGATATATGCATCCTCGCCGCCGCTGCCTGAATCGAGCCTGTCTCATCAATGGCTTTCAGAAGCTCATATACCTCCGGTCCAAAGAAATCCTCTTCCTTTGACAGCACCAGTCTGGTACGGCAGCTCAGAGTATTGGCATCTCTTCGCTCCCTCACATACTGCTCCACTCTCCGGACGCCCTCTTCTCCTTTCATGGAAAGAATCACGCCCGGGTCCTCCACCGGACACTGCGCGGTATCTGTCTCTCCTGAATTCTTCAGCGCATACAGGCGCGGATATCCGCTCTTTCCTTCATACACCGGAACAGCGCTTCCCGGGCAGGAAAGGAGCTGCTCCAGTGTCTCCCTGGAAAATGCCGGATACTCCACCGGAAGCACCACTAACCGGTCCATAAACCCCGCCGCTTCCTGAATTCCAAGCGCTGCAGACGACGCCAGATCATGTTTCTGCCAGTCCCTATCCTCCACATACAGTACCCCATTATGGCTTAGATGATTTTTCAGCAGCTCCTTCTGATAGCCCAGAAGGACCATGATCGGAGAGAGACCCGCCCGCCGGAGGACAGCAATCTCCCGCTTGATAACGGTCGTTCCGTCCAGCGGATACATGGGCAGATAGACGGGAATCCCCTCGTTGTCCCTGTTATCTTCCGCATAATCACAGGAAGCGATGACCAGAGCGCCAGTTTTCCACATATTTTTATCTCCCTTTTCGAAAAAGTGTTCCTCTCGTGTTTAAACTGTTTTCTCATGGAAAGATTTTTATTTCTATACGCCTTTTCCAAAACTGCAGTCCGGATAATGGCAGGTCTTACAGCCCAGGCAGAAACCGCCATTCCCCATATGGGCCAGTTCCTTTCTTGTTACCGGGATTCCCGCTGCAATCCGGGGCAGTACCAGGTCAAATGCACTTGCTTTTGCATACATCACGCAGCCCGGCAGACCCATGACCGGCGTCCCGTTCTCAAAATACGCCAGAAGGAACATGGCTCCCGGAAGGACCGGCGCTCCATAAGAGACGACCTTTGCACCGGTACGCTTGATGGCTCCTGGCGTCTGATCATCGGGATCCACACTCATGCCTCCGGTACAGAGGATCAGATCTGCGCCTTCCGCTTTCAGCTTCAGGACCGCACTGGTGATCTTCTCCTGATCGTCATCACAGAGGATATGTCCGCAGACTTCGATGCCGTAGCCGGACAGCTTGTTTACCACCACCGGTGTAAATGTATCCTTGATCCGGCCGTGATACACTTCGTTTCCCGTAGTCACGATTCCCGCCTTCATAGATCGAAACGGTGTCAGTGACACAAGTGGTTCCTGCCCGGCTGTCTTTTTCACCAGCTCCATCTTCTCTTTTGCAATAACCAGAGGAATTACTCTTGTCCCCAGCAGACGGTCGCCCTTTTTCACCGCCGTATTGCTGTGCCGGGTAGCAATCATGATCTCTTCGATTTCGTTCACTGCATCCAGCCGCTCCACATCCACCCGGAACAGTCCGTCGCAGTCGGCAATCAACTCAATCTTTCCCTCTTTTACCTGCGTGGGATGCATATGTTTATTTTTGCAAATCTCATACAGAATCTGTGCTGCCTCATTTTCATGTAAAGTATTTTCATCCTTCTCCCATACATACAGATGATCTTTTCCCAGAGACAGAAGCACTGGAATGTCCTCTTCCGTGACCACATGTCCCTTCCGAAACGCCGCATCCTTCACCACGTCCTTCACAATCCGCGTAATGTCGTGGCAAAGCACATGTCCCACTGCGTCCACCGTTTTGATACACCTCATGACCTTACCTCCTAATTCCCTGTACCTGGCCTTACAAGCTCCAGTGTCCCGGGAGCATCCGTCATACTGTGCTCCCGGTTGTTTTCCCGATAATAATTTTCAAAAATATCACATACTACTCTGGAAGCCTCTTTCTCCGCTTCCTCATAGACCTCCAGAAGGGTTGTGCCTTCCCTGGTCAGCCTGGAACCACTCTTTCCCATGCGGTACAAAAGCTGGATCCCCAGCGTCTCCTCCGCCAGCTTGACAATACGCCAGGCTTTGCTGTAGGCCATCCCCATATGTTTTGCAGACAGATTCAGCGAATGGTATTCTTCCACTCCATGAAGCAAATCTGCAACTCCACGGCCAAAATAGTCGTTATTTCTGGAATCTTTTCCCCTTACACGTACCCGGGTGTTGCAGTAAAATTCTTTCATCGAAATATCGAAACCCCCTTTTTACAGAATGCTTCGTTTTGCAACGTAGCAGGGTCTGTCCTCTGCGGTAAAATGCCGCAGTTCCCAATGTACCGGACAGCCCAGAAGTTCCTTTGGAAGCGTCCGGCAGTCTCCCGTCACACAACCCTTTAGATACAGGGCCCCGTCCTTCTCTTCAGCATGGTAATCCACAATCTGCGGAATCTCAAACACCAGGCTGTCCAGCTCTGCCATCCGGGACTTTTCTCCCAGACGAACCACCCGGTCCAGACGGACAATCGGGCTCCCGCAGGGGCACGCCTCCGGCATCAGACGGGTATAATCTCCGGTTCGGTAGCGTATCAGCGGCATGGCTTCCGCCTGGATCGTTGTAATAACCAGTTCTCCCCACTGCCCTTTAGGAAGCGGATTGCCAGAGGGACTGACAATCTCCGGGATAATATCATTTTCCCGGAAATGCATCCCGGAAAACGCCGGACAGGTTACAGCCCCTCCCAGTCCTGTCTCCCTGGAACCATAATGCGGATACAGCCTGCTTCCAAGCCGTCCCCTGATCTCAGCTGTGACGCTTTCCGGGCAGGCATCCGCACTGATCAGCGCCCGCTTCAGACTCCCGTGTTCCCGAAGCCTCAGAAGGGACAGCAGCGGAACCGGCATACCTACAAAGGTCTCCGGCTGCTCCCGGTCCAGAATGTCCAGAAGTTCTCCATACGATTTCCCGATCCCCGCCGCCAGCGGTACCGCACCCAGACGTCGGATGGCCTCCGCAATCAGTTCTCCAAGACCACCCATACCGGAGAAAGGCATACAGATTATAGTTTTCTCTCCCGGATATACCAGTTCCGAAAGCCCTGCTGCAAAAAAAGAAATGGTTCGTTCATTATCCTCAGAAGAATAGTAAACTCTCTTTGCCTGCCCGGTGGTACCCGACGTCTCCTCCGTCCGGATCCGGTCCACCCGGGACTGACTTAAGAGCAGCATCCGATGGCCCTGCTCCATCAGATCGGCTTCCGTTGTGAACGGCAGACAGGACAGCTCTGACAGAAGGTCCAGATGATCCGGAAGCTCCTTATAGAAGCCGCCCCTTTCTTTTTCCTTTTTAAGCAGCCGGTTTAATTTTTTCAGCTGTATTTCTTCTATTGTCTCTCTGTTCAGGCAGGAAACTCCCTCCTGCTCCCTGACCAGATTGTCCAGTACTGATCGTTTCATCGGCGCAGAGTCATCCCTTTCTCCCTGTTATCCGGATTCCTGTCCGGGATCCAGCTGTCTCAGCCATACTTCCATCTTCTCCTTTTCCCGTTCCCAGTCGTCTGCCGGATAATTGATCTTGACCACATGTGATGCCAGGATCCCTTTGACCTCCAGGATTCCCTGTCTGGCTAAAAATACCGGGCGGCGAAAGCGGTGATTTTCCCGGACCTCCCAGCCTTCCAGAAAAACCAACAACTCTTTTCCGGTAACTGGCAACTCATACTCGTAGGTCCTGGCGGCTGCAAAGCAATTTTCTACCTTTTTGCACACATAGTTCATATGCCGCTCTCCACCACATCCCGGACTGCCTGCAGCACCTGTTCCACTTCTTCTTCTGTCGTAAAACGCGACAGACTGAATCTCAGCGTACCTCCTGTCATCCCAATCCCTTCCATAATCTCTGGCGCACAATGAAGTCCGGACCGCAGGATAATATCATAGCTGCCTGTCAGGATATCTGCCGCGTCAGAAGAAGCAACTCCTGGTATTACAAAAGAGACCACCGGCGTTGACGGTTCTCCTGGCAAAATCACGCGGCACCCCAGCTTCACAAGCCCTTCGGTCAACTGTTTTGTGCGCCCGCTCAGCGCTTTCCGGTCAAGGGGATGCTGTTTTCTCCACCGAAGCGCTGCCAAAAGCCCATGGAAAGACGGCTCATTTCCCGTACCGGCCTCCAGATGCAGCGGCATTTCCCGGGGCATCTCTTTGAGATCACTCATGACACCGGTTCCACCCACCATATGAGGAATAAGCTCCAGACCTTCTCTCACATATACGCCTCCCGTCCCCTGGGGACCCAGGAGATATTTATGTCCGGTAAATGCCGCCATATCCACCTTCCACCGGTCAAGCTCCACCGGAATACATCCCAGTGTCTGTGACACATCCAGCAGAATATCCGCTCCTCTTTCTTTGGCGGCCCCTGCCAGCACCGGAACATCATTGACCGCCCCGGTTACATTGGAAGCATGATTCAGGATACAGAGCCGTGGATGGTCCGTCTCAAGCGCCTGCACCCATTCAGACACGGACACTCTTCCCACTGCATCCACCGGAAGCTTTCTCACCCGGATCCCCTTCTGCTCCAGCACCCAAAGAGGGCGCAGCACCGCGTTATGCTCTGCCCGGGTGGAGAGCACCACGTCCCCCGGCTCCAGCGGATACCCGAAGATGGCCTGATTCAGGCCCCAGGTAGAATTAGGCCCCAGCGCAATCTGTGACGGGCCGGAGACTCCCATAAGCTCCGCCAGCTCCTTTCGGACTTCCGTAAAAACGTCGAAATCCGTAACACCGCCCCGGTTGCCCTCCCCTGGTATGGAACGAAGCGCCTTTGCCACCGCTTCCGCCACCTCCGGCGGTTTCGGCCAGGATGTGGCTCCGTTATTCAGATAGATCGGCTGTTCATAACTGCTCACCTGTCATCACCTCAAATTCTTCCAGCAGTTTTCGGCAGATCCGGAGATCCCGCAGGATCCATTCTTTCACCGGATCATAGGTAAATGCTTTCTGATAGCGGACTTCCGGCGAAACACGCCGTTCCTCCTTCACCAGCTTATCCGCCAGACATACGATCACGCCCTCTTCACAGACTGTCTTCGGCTCTGTCTCAAAGCCTCGGTGTCGTTCTACGACCCTTGCCAGGGCCCCATAGCCCCGCTCTCTGAGAAATACGCCCGCCTCCGCCTCATGTTCTTTTAAAAGCCTGCACAGGTCATGGAGATACCCTCCGCTGCGACACAGCTCAATGTCCAGGCAGGCCCCGTGCTCTGTCAGCCGTTCCGCCATCCATCCCGCCAGCTCCCCCACAGCTAGGCAGTGGGCGCGGATATGGGACGGAAGATTTATCTCTCTATACCAGTCTTCGCAACGTTTTCTGGAGACGCCTCTGTGTGCTCTCGCCCAGATCTGAAGCTTCTCAAAATCTCCCCGGACATCTGCATCTGCCAGTGCTCCGGCATCATCAAGCTTCATGTATTCCGCCCGCATAGTTGAAAAGGAACCTTTCAGTCCTCCCTCTCCTTCATATGACAATACTGCCCGGATCCCGCCCGGAAGCAATACCGGCGGGTGAGACGTCCGGTCCCCTGTCACAGGGACCAGCGCATCGGTCCCCTCCGGCAGCACTTCCAGACGTTCCAAAATATCTTTCATGCTGCCAGGCGATACCAGCGGCAGATCTCCGGGCAGGAAGAACACTCCCTTTGCCTGCTCCATCGTCCTGAGGCCCAGCTGAATGGAAGCAAGCATATCTGTCTTCTGATAATTCTCATTTCGCAAGACATGTACACCCAGGGGGGTAAGAACCTGTTCCATCTCATCGGCTCTGTGACCTGTGACTACCACAATTTCCCGGATCCCTGCATTTTTCAGGCTTTGCACGGTCATCTGGATCATGGAAAATCCATTCAGGTCCATAAACGGTTTAAAATCCCCCATACGGCTGGACAGACCAGCTGCTGCAATCAATCCTCTGTACTTCATGAGAGCATCCCGTTTTCCTGAAGAAGCTCCATGCACTTCAGAAATACGCTCTCCACCACCTCCGGGCAGCGCCGGATCTTGTTGGACGGATCATCTTCCAGAATGTCTTTACAGTTGCATCCATTGTAGATGCTTCCCACCGTGCCCTCAAACCACTCCACAAACTGCCGGATCACCTCCCGGGATTTCGGATCTTCAATCTCTTCTTCCTCACCCTTTCCGCAGAAATATCCCAGAAGGCAGCAACCGCCGGTCAGGGCACCGCACAGATGTCCTGTAAAGCCCATGCCGCCGTTCAGTCCGCTCATGGCCCGGATCAGATCCGGATCTTCCTTCCCCTCTGACTCCAGTGCCAGAAGCAGAAGAATCTGCGCACAGTAATATCCCTTGCCGGACAGCTCCAGCATACGGTCAAATAAATCCATCCCTTCCTCCTTTCAAAAGCCATGCCAGAAAGTATCCGCATCCTGCCTTCCCTGCATCCCTGAAAAAATCACAAAACGCCTCATCCGCATTGTCATTCCAGAGGCTCTCCAGAAAAAATTCTCTCCAGAGTGGTGTCTCGTCCTTCCATGCCCGAATCACAAAACCCGCCCGGATGCATTCCTGCTCCCACAGAGTCTGTGTAACCGGTCCCGGCATGGACAGACATGGGGCATTTCCCTTTGAGAAACAGACATCAGACAACAGAAGGCTCCCGCCCGGACGCAGTACCCGGTATGCCTCTTTAAGTGCCGCCGGACCATCCCCACATCCTGAAATACTGCACTCAGCCATGCAGAGATCAAAGCTCTCATCCGGAAACGGCAGGGCTGTCATATCTCCCTCTGTAATGCTTCCTCCGGCTGTTGCCTGTGCGGACGGTTCCACCTTCCGGTCGATTCCGAATGCATCATATCCCAGTTTCTGAAGATAAGCTGTCGTCTCACCTGTCCCGGCTCCCAGATCCAGCACCCTCCGTACGGAATTTTTCTCTGCGTCAGTCACTTTTATTCCTGCCAGCTCCAGCAGGCGTCCGGTCAAAGCGGTACCCCCGGGATGCAAGCCGATCATTTGTCCTCCAGACTTCTCTCCACAGTCAGTACTTTTCCCATGGCAAGCTCCTCCGGCACATAGATATACCCGCAGTCAGGACAGACGGGAAGTTCCACCGGAAATGCATTGCCCAGATATCCAAAAGTTGCTTTCCCTTTTACCAGAGCCACTTTGCATTTGGCACAGGTCAGCTTTCCCATGGGATCTATCGTATAATAATTCTTCTCTGCCATAACTACTCCTATTAACAGTTCCGCATTCCCCTCCAAAATGCCCAAGGTCTGGAAGAATTTCCGGACGCTTCTGGCGTCCCGAATTCCTTCCGGGCATTTTTCCGGTCCATGCTGTTTTTAACAGTTCCGCGCTCCTCTCTATGATACCTGCTCTACTCTACCGTCATCCGATGGCTGTATGTGCCGTGTACCATATATCCCTCTTCCGCTCTGGTGAATTTCACCCAGAATGTGACATTTCCCAGGCGCAGACTGGTTACATACCATTGATTTTCTTCATCAAATATCGCTTCCCCGGAGGTCTCATAGGCCTTCAGCACCGTATCCACATCACTTTTGAGGATCATTCGGGCCTCCATCTGAGCCTCTACTCCGTCTGCGTATCTGACCGGCAGCATTGTCTCCATCCTGTACTCTTCCTTCCATATTTCCGACAGCAGCTTCTGCTTCAGCAGCAGTCGGTTGAACCGCCTTTGAGAAAGATCCGGAACCGGTTCGGGAGATACGCCGTAGGCAAGCTCCAAGATGTGACAGGTATCCGCCCCCGCTCTCAAGAGTTGGTCCCGGCATGCCATGCAGTAGGTCAGGATCTTCCGGTCCGACCGGTTCGCTGCAAAGTCCGCTTTCTTACCCGCCACTTCCGGGTTGGCATATTTGACAAGACCTCCATAACCGCAGCAGGGCGTCTGTTCCCCGTTGTATGGCATCTCCTCAATGCTGCAGCCAAGCGCCTCCACAAAAGCCCGTACCTCCCGTCTGGTCTTTTCGCTCCCCCTGGCTCCGCAGGCATCATGTACTGCCACGGTCTCATAGCTCACCTGCTCCACGCCCAGCTCCAGCAGGATCTCCCAGACCCCGGCTGTGGGAACTTTAGTGTATTCCAGAAAGACATTCTGGCAGGTGGGACAGGCGCAGATAACCACCGGATTTCCCATCTGCTCCCATGCAGACAGGAACTGTTCCATGGCCTCTTTTAAGAGATCTTCTCTCGCCGCCCATTTTGCCACGGCCCCGCAGCAGCCAAGGACCAGACCTACACCCCCCGTAAGCCTCGCCCGCAGATCCGCATAGGCCGCTTCCACCGTATCCGGAGACACAGCCGATGCCTGGCAGCCCGGGAAGAAGAGGTAACGACAAGTATCATATCCCGGCTCTATCCTGGCCAGAAATGCTTCCTGGTTGGAGAATGCCTCATCCAGCAGGGCAAATTCATGAGCAGAGGGGGGCATCTTCCCGGTCTCCACCATGGTATGTTTCGCGATTCTGCACACGTCCGGATAGTCAAACCCGTTTGGACAGGCCACCTTACATTGTCCGCATTCATCGCAGGCGTTGATCATTCCGTTGGCCATGTGATTACCCATGACAATGGACATGTTATTGTAGATCTCCCGGATGGCAGCTCTGGGATTTCTCTTATAATGCTGCAGATAGACACAGCCTTTGATGCACTCAAGACACTGACACTGGATACATCTTCCGGCCTCTTCGGCGGCGCTTTCCTTTGTCACATGTTCCACATCAGTCCGTGCCCGGCTGCCTTTTACACCGTCCATGGTGACAAACAGGCGGCTCTTTTTTTCCACCCGCTTCCCGTCTGTATGAACCCCCTGTATCCGGCGCTCCGCCAGAAGTGCAGCATGCTTTGCCTCCGCCAGGAGCTGTTCCGGACTTTCTTCCTCCTCCGCCTCGTAAATCCCGTCCGGCAGATCTTTCCAGTGAAGTGCCGGCGATACACAGGCTGCATCTATGCTGGTATATACCTCATCAAGCTGTTCTCTCAAAAGCGCGTCCTGCTTCTCTGTGGTGATCTGGAGTCCTGTAAAGGCTGTCAGATCCGAAGCTGCTTCCTCTTCTGACAGTCCCCACCCTGACAGCACATCCTTCATGGAAGAGCAGACCGTATACCAGCAAACCATATAGCCTTTCTTCCCCAGCTCCCATGCGCATGCCAGTGCAAACAGATCATCGCCGAAGACTGCCATCTTCTGGCTCTTCTTCGGCAGCATAAACCGGTTCACAGCCCCGGATCCTCCATACAGGGCACAGGCGCGCTCCAGCGCCGGCAGCGCGATCCCGTCCCCCAGTTCCGACAGCCTGCACGCCTCCACACATGTCCCGCTGCAGTTTTTTGCTAACAGGTGCAGAAAAGGAGTCGCCGTCCGGATCACTCCTGCCGCTTTCTTAAAATCCCCCTTTGCCGCATAGTCACACACGGCACGCATATCAATATGAAGCGGACAGGCAGCCATACATGCCGGAGGGTCTTCTCTGGTACAGACCGCCTCCCTCTCGTGCAGTTCCTCCTGACCGAATGCCTGCTTCATCAGATAATGTTTTCCGACAAAACCGTGTTCTTTTTCCTGCGCCATCTTATCCCCCTGTGATCTTCGACTTTATTATTCTCGAAACAGATAATAAAGATGAAAAAAACAGAGCTGCCGCCACATTTGCGACAGCTCTATCTTTATCATCTCTTACAGTGCATCAATCGCTGCTTTCACAACTTCCGGACGTGCCGGGATCTTTGTGACGCGTGCGCCGGTCGCATTGTAGATCGCATTGAGGATTGCCGGATGCGGAGCCGCCAGCGGGCCCTCGCCACAGCCTGCAGCACCATACGGTCCAAGTGGTCTCGGGTGATTGGTCTGATAAACCAGCTCAATATCATCCGGGATATCGTTAGGATATGGGATACCACATCTCTGAAGAGTCGTATGCTTCTTCAGATCCTCAAAGTCCTCAGACAGCGCAAGGCCGATGCCCTGTGCGATCGCACCCATCACCTGACCATCTACCACGATCTTGTTGATGATCGTACCAAAGTCAGATACCATGGTGAATTTTATAACCTTTACTTTACCAGTTGCCATTTCCACGCGGACAACCGGAAGGGAAATACAGTACATATAAACGGAGAACGGATTCCCCTGTGCAGTTTCCATATCGCAGTCGGAACAGTCTGTAGCAACCCATTTGCCCTCATATTTCAGAGCAAGGCCTTCTGCTTTCATCTCATCATAGGTGCGGAAGGTTCCGTCTGCTTTCTTCATAGCTTCAATCAGAAGCTCACATGCCACGCGTGTTGCATTACCGGACATGACGTTGGAACGGGATCCGCCTGCAGGACCGGAGTTCGGGGTAATACCCGTATCGTTCATGACCAGTTTGATCCGATCTGGTGTAAAGCCCGCCTGACGCAGCGTCTCATGTGCATGGGTCAGCGTACCGATATCAGCGCCCTGTCCATGATCTTCCCAGGAATTATAAATGGTAACAGTATTGTCTTCATTGAGCTCTGCCCATGCCTCGGAGGAATCCACACCGTCAAGACCGCAGCCGTAGATACCCAGGGAAACACCAACGCCGTATTTATATTTGCCGTCCTCGCTCTTCGTCTTGTTCAGCTCTTCTGCATAAGCCTTATTCGCCTGATATTTCGGGCGTGCCAGATCGAAGAGGTCTTCCAGGCAGTACACATCCGGTTTGCAGCCGTTGGGTGTGGTGGAACCTTCGGACTCCTTGTAGCAGTTCATTGCACGGAACTCAAAGGGGTCGATACCCATCTTGTCTGCCATCACATCCAGCGCGATATCGCCGCCCATAAAGGACTGGGGTGCACCGTAGCCGCGGAATGCTGCGCCGTATGCATGGTTCGTACATACCGTCTGAGATTTGTTGCGGATATTTTTAATATCCATACCGGCTCCCACGAACTGGCTCAGACGCAGAGTCAGAAGATCGCCGAACTCGGAGTACGGACCGTGGTCGATATAGTTGTTGCCTTCCAGCGCGAGGATCTTTCCTTTCTCGTCTGCTGCCAGCTTGATATTCATGAAGCCCGGGCTTCTCTTGCCGGTGTAGGTGATCATCTGATACATATCGAAGTTCAGCGCCACCGGACGACCGGTCACGAGCGCTGCAACACCGGTCAGAGCCTCAATGGTCGGGGAGAACTTGTAACCGAAGGTTCCGCCTGCATGGAGCTGTATGATTCTCAGCTTCTCAGGAGCCACGCCGATACCTTCGCAGATCATTGCATGATGCAGATGGATACCGATGGATTTGGAATGGATCGTAATCCGTCCCTGCTCATCTGTATAAGCGTAAGCGACATCCGGCTCGATGGGCAGATGAGGCTGACGGGAACAGTACGCTTCCACTTCCACTACGTTCGGAGCAGTCTCCATGATCGGAGCAGTGTCATCTCCCTTGATACAGTTGGTCTCATAGTAAACATTGGGCGTACCCGGATGGATCTCGATCGCATCGGGAGCCATGGCTTCCGGAGCAGACATATAAGCCGGAAGAACTTCCAGGTCTACCTTGACTGCCTTTGCTGCCGCTTTCGCATGCTCTACGGTATCCGCACAGACCATGGCAATGGCATCGCCGTACTGGAATACTTTTTCATCGCAGAGAATCGGACGATCCCAGCCGTCTCCTTTATTGGTCGGGAAGGTGATTAGACCGGTGATCCGGTTCTTGCCTGGTACATCCTTATATGTAATGATTTTTGCAACGCCCGGCATCTTCTCTGCTTCTGCGGTGTCGATGCCTTTGATGTTTGCATGAGATACTTCTGCCTGTACGAGAGCGATCTGAAGCGTATCTTCCGGAAGATTTTTGATCTCATCTGCACCGAAGTTCCACTGTCCGGTCACTTTTGCCGCACCGGAGGGACGTGCATAGCTGGTACCAATGATCTTGTTGTCCGTAGGAACGAACATCAGATCTTCCTTGGTCATCTCGCCACGAAGCACTTTTGCTGCATCCATGACTGCGTCAATCAGCGGCTTATAACCGGTACAACGGCACAGGTTTCGGTTCTTGTTGAACCAGTCGCGTACTTCTTCCCTGGTCGGGGACGGATTGTTCTCAAGAAGCACTTTTGCGCTCATGATGAATCCCGGTGAGCAGAAACCGCACTGTGCACATCCATGTGCCACCCACGCTGCCTGCAGCGGATGCAGATTGTCAAGCGTACCGATACCCTCGATGGTCTCGATCTTCGCATAATCCGGCACCTTTGCGATCTTCGTGATACAGGAACGGGTCACTTTGCCGTCCACGATCACATTACATGCACCACAGTGGCCCTCGCCGCAGCCGATCTTACAGCCGGTCAGCAGCAGACGGTCTCTCAACACCTGTGCCAGAGACTCAGTCCCCTCCACCACGATGGTGCGTTCTGTTCCATTGATAATGAGAACTTTTTTGATCATTCCATACCTCCTAATTACAGTTCCGCTTCTGCCCTCCCCAATCCCCTGGTTCTGGAAGCATTGTTCCGGGCTTCCGCTGTTTTAAAGTTCCGCCTTATCGCACATCTTTTCCTCCATTCCCCATAAAGACCCCCTGTTCAAACCCTCCGTCTTCTGTTAAAATAAACCTGTCACAGGGACACCATTCACAGATACAGGAGAACACTTATGAACCTCAATGAAATCCATTCAAATATGGTCACTCTGGAAGTAACCGATGAGAAAACAGGAGAGACATTCCGGCGGGAACTTCCCATCGAATTCTACGAAACCGCCAATTTTCTCCGCTTAAAGGGGGAAGATATGAACGGAAATCCCAGCGAACTGGTCTTCGTCTCCGATACCGGCATGCGCCGGCTGAAGGATCTCACAGGAAAAGGGCCAGACACAGACCCCTGTGGTACTCATCGTTAAAATGCACAATAATTTTTATACTATAAATCAAGTATAGTAGATTTTCACCAACAGGTCAACGGCATTTCGGCAGATTTATTATTTTAATTTGAGAATAATAAAGACTGTTTTTTGCAGTATCTGTCATACATTTTTTCATACAAACAAAACGCTTTCACTGTCTGTACTGTCAGATCAGGTAAAGCAGATTGTCTGAACAACTTTGGCATACATGGAGATATTTTTATGAAAATCATCTTATTCGGAAGCGGGCAAGGAGGTCAGATGGCTGCCAGATGGCTGCCATCAGACTGTGAACTTCTTGCCTTCGCAGACAACAACTCTCGAAAATGGGGAACATTCCTGAACCGAACCCCCATTGTCAATCCAGAACAGATTCTGTCGCTCTCACCGGATATGGTCTGGATCACGGTCCTCAACCGGGACGCTGCATGTTCCATAAAAACACAGCTTTCGGATCTTGGATACACCGGTCCGGTTCAGACACTGGACCGGTTCAGACAGGTTATGGATCTGAGGCTTGCTCATCTAAGGCTTCTTGCACGGGAAATTGAAGAAAGAAACCTCCCCGGCGCCGTAGCGGAACTGGGTGTCTACAAAGGTGTTCTCGCAGCCGAAATCAACCGGCTTTTTCCAGACCGGACACTCTATTTATTTGACACGTTTACCGGTTTTTCCAAAAATGATGTTGATACAGAGCGAAACCTTGCCCCGCACACCAGAGCTTCTGCCGGGGATTTCGGCGACACCAGCATTGAACAGGTACGCCTGCGTCTCCCCTATCCGGAACGAGCGATCTTCTGTAAAGGTTATTTTCCGGATACAATTCCTGAAGATCTGCCGCCTCTGGTTTTTGTAAGCCTGGATCCGGATCTCTATGAACCGACCCTTGCCGGCCTCAGAACTTTCTGGCCGAAGCTTGTCCCCGGTGGAGTCATCCTGATTCACGACTACAACAGCACGCAATTCGAAGGTGCCGGCAAAGCCGTACGGACTTTCTGCCGGGAACAGCATCTGATGGTACTCCCTCTTGCAGACCTGCACGGAAGCGCCGTTCTGCTGAAATAGAACAAAAGTAAATAATCGGGAACAGTCAGTCCTCCCCCCTGTTCCCGCCCGGAACACGCCTTCCCGGATTTTCCACCACTCCGCTCTTGCCTCCGGTCTTTTTGCACAGATAAATCTCACCGATCTCCATAGATTTGTCCAACGCCTTGCACATATCATAGACCGTCAGAAGAGCCACGCTCACACCAGTCAACGCCTCCATCTCCACTCCGGTCTTCCCGGTTACTTTTACCGTACACCAGCAGTAGATGGTTCTTTCCTCCGGCACCATCTCAAACTGTATCCTGCAGTTGGTGACGGGCAGAATATGGCACATAGGGATTAGATCCGCTGTCCGTTTGACTCCCATAATCCCCGCCGTGGTAGCAACTCCAAGGACATCGCCTTTTCCGATCTTCCCCTGCTCCACCGCATCATAAACTGCCTGGCTGACTGTGATTTTCCCGGCTGCTGTCGCCTCCCGGACCGTATCACTTTTGTCCGTCACATCCACCATAACCGCTTTCCCATGCTCGTCAAAATGTGTAAGTTCCATTGTTCATTCCCCCTTATACACCTATCCTACCACGGCAAAGCATCCGGCGCAAGTACTGCTTCCGGGAAGCATACGCCGCCTGTGGCAGTCATCTGCTCCAACAGAGGGAAGCGGCAACTCCTTATTCTCCTAGGACAGCATACCGCCCAGCATACCGCCGCCCATACATAAAAGAAATGCAGTGATAAATCCGGAACTGCTGCTTTGAAGTTCCCGGTTAACCGCCAAAGATACCAGCGTCATAATCAGAAAGTAAAGCAATCCCAGCAGTACACCCCACAAAAACTTCCGGCTTTTCATCATCTTTCCCGCCAGGAATCCGCCTGCAAAACAGGATAGAATATAAGTAATAATAATCCCAATCCGAACTTTCCCTTCATCCATCTGAAACCGGTATAAAAGCCCGGCAATCAGCAGAAGCAAAAATCCGGTCACCACATAGGACGCCAGTAGTGCTTTCATAATTCGGGCAGCAGAATTTGTATATACATTCATGTTTGGCTGTTTCATAACGGTTCTCCCTTCCTGTTTCTGTTCCTATTCTATGCTTTCAGTGTTCATTTATGTCTGGGTATTGCATTTTACACCAAAATATCGTATACTTAATAACTACTCGGCAGTGCAGAAACCCCTTTATAGAAAAGGATCTGCACTCCATGACGAACATCCACAGAACCGGCAGCAGACAAAAGCAGCGCAGCATCCGGTTCAGGAACACACACAGCAGTCCAAATATAATCTGACCATACAGATAGTCAAAGAGTGCTGTGGAATATGAAGAAGGAGTGAACTATTTTGGACCCAAGTGACGCCATACAGGTGCTGGTGCTTCTGTCCCTGATTGGTCTTTCCGCGTTTTTTTCTTCTGCGGAAACTGCTCTGGTAACTGTTAACAAGATTCGGATTAGGAATCTGATCGAAGAAGGCAACCGACGCGCAGTCACCCTTTCCAAAGTCATTGAAGACCAGGGAAAGATGCTGAGCGCCATATTGATTGGCAACAATATCGTAAATATTTCCGCCTCTTCTCTGTCAACTATCCTGGTCACCAGATGGCTTGCAGGAACTGGCCTTGCGGCATTGGCGGCCGGTATCTCCACCGGTGTACTGACTCTGGTTGTTCTGGTCTTTGGCGAAATCACCCCTAAGACCTGTGCCACCATTCATTCAGAGAAAATCGCCCTTTCCTACGCGCCTGTAATCTACGCGTGGATGATGATTGCAACTCCGCTGATCTTTATCATGAACAGCTGTTCCATGGGGATCCTGTTCCTTATGCGAGTAGACCCCAATGACCGGTCGGAAGCATATACAGAAGAGGAAATTCGGACTATTGTGGAAGTCAGCCATGAGGACGGCGTCATTGAACCGGAAGAACGGATGATGATTAACAACGTGTTTGACTTTGGAGATGCCACTGCCAAAGATGTCATGGTTCCCAAAGTAGACATGAGTTTCCTGAATGTCACTGCCAGTTACAGCGAGATGCTGGAACTTTATAAAGAAAACAAGTACACTCGTTATCCGGTGTATGAAGAGACCACTGACAACGTAATCGGCATGATCAATGTAAAAGATCTGCTGATCTACGAAGATAAGGAACATTTCGACGCCCGCAATATTATGCGCAATGTGCTCTACACCCATGAACACAAGAAGACGTCTGATATTATGCTGGAGATGAAGAAAAGTTCCACCAATCTGGCCATTGTCCTGGACGAATACGGAGTCACTTCCGGTATGGTTACCATGGAAGATCTTCTGGAGGAGATCATCGGCGACATCCGGGATGAGTATGACGAGGATGAGGAGACACTGGTCACGCAGATTTCCGAAGGAGAATTCGTCGTCGCCGGCGCCATGAGCCTGGATGATTTAAACGACTATCTGGAGTTGGGTGAAAAAGGTCTTCTGCTGGAATCCGAAGATTATAATTCCATCGGCGGCATTATCATTGGTCTTCTGGATCATCTGCCCGAAGTCGGTGAAGAAGCCACCACGGAGAACGGCATCCGCCTGGTTGCCGATTCCGTCGAAAAAAACCGCATCAGCGAAGTGCGCATCTTTCTGCCGGAGCCGAAGGAAGAAGAAATCCCGGAAGAAAACTGACCTGCTCTTCTCTCTTCACAACAGATATCTCACGGGAGCTGTCAAGACAGGCAGCCCCCGTTTTATATTTATCTTATCAAACCACAAGGAGGTTCCTGTCAAATGGGACACATATTCAAATTCCATACAGATGTGGATACAGATCAAATCATTGCATCCCAATATCTGCTCTTTCCGACCATCGACGAAATGAAAGAACATACGTTCGAATCTCTTGATCCGGATTTTGCTTCAAACGTAAAACCCGGCGATTTCGTAGTCGCTGCTGAAAACTTCGGCTGCGGTTCCTCCCGGGAACAGGCGCCCAGTGTCTTAAAAGCTCTGGGGGTTCAGGCAGTAATCGCCAAATCCTTTGCCCGCATTTTCTACCGCAATGCCATCAATATCGGACTTCCGGTCATTGTCTGCAGGGATCTCTATGATCACGTCAGCGCCGGAGATGAGATGGAACTCTCTCTGACAGAAGGTTTGGCGAAGACCGGCGGACAGGAATATGTCTGCACCAAGCTTCCGCCCTATATGCAGGGAATTCTGGACCAGGGCGGCCTGATCGCATCTCTGAACAAGGAGACTGTATAGAAGACTGCATCACAACTGTATAAAAAATATCCGGCCATCCAGCGAGCTGCAGATGCCGGGTATTCATTTCAGATCAGAAGGAGACAAAATCATGGGAATGACAATTGCAGAAAAAATCATTGCCCTCGCCGCCGGTGCAGATTCGGTGAAGGCAGGAGAGATCCATACGGTAAACATAGATCAGCTTTTAAGCAATGATGGTACTACCCATCTTACGATTGACATGTTCAATAACCAGTTAAAATCCCCCCGCATTGCCGATGTGAAAAGACTTGTGTGGGTGGTAGACCACAACGTTCCCGCCGACAGTCCCAAGACTGCCGCTTCACAGAAGAAGATGCGGGATTTTGCCAGAGAACACGGCATCACGTTTTATGAAGGCCAGGGTGTCTGCCACCAGATTATGATGGAGCATCACGTCCGTCCGGGAGAACTGATCTTTGGAGCTGACAGCCATACCTGCGCTTACGGCGCCCTGGGGGCCTTCGGAACCGGCATAGGCTGTACAGACTACCTCTATGCCATGGTGACCGGCCAATCCTGGGTTCTGGTCCCGGAGACACTTCGCTTTCGCCTGACCGGCCGTCTTCGGGATGGTGTCTATGCCCGCGACCTGATCCTGACCATCATCGGGAAGATCGGAGCCAACGGCGCCAATTACAAAGCCATGGAATTCACCGGAGAAGGACTGAAGACACTGTCCATGAGCGACCGCATCTCCATCTGCAATCTCTGCGTGGAAGCCGGCGCCAAGACCGCTCTTATGGAGGTGGATGAGATCGCCCTGGAATACCTGCATACGCACGGCAGAGAACCGAAAGCATGCTTTACAAGCGACCCTGATGCAGTTTTTGCAGAAACTTACGAGATTGATCTGGCAGCCATTGAACCCATTGTGGCAAAGCCTCATTTTGTGGACAATGTATGTCCCGCAAAGGAAGCCGCCGGCACCCATATTGACGAAGCCTTCCTTGGTTCCTGCAATAACGGTCGTCTGGAAGACCTGCGGGTGGGAGCTGCGCTGATCAAGGGCAAGACGGTTCATCCACTGGTACGCTTCCTTGTGGTCCCGGCAAGTCAGGCTGTCTACCAGGACGCGCTGGAGGAAGGAATACTTCAAACCTTTATGGAGGCCGGCGCTATCGTCATGAACCCCAACTGCAGCGTCTGCTGGGGAAGCTGCCAGGGAGTTATCGGAGAAGGAGAGACTTTGATCAGTACAGGAACCAGGAATTTTAAAGGCCGTGCGGGACATAAAGACTCTTATGTATATCTGGCAAGTGCGGCAACGGTAACTGCTTCGGCCATTAAAGGAGAGATCACAACGGCTGACATGCTGTAGGTATAATACCAAAGGCGCCTGTGTGGCTCTAGTATACAATTTTGCAGAAAGAGAGTAATAAAAGTATGAATGAAACATTTACCGGCAGGGTATGGAGCCTGGGCGATGATATTGATACGGATATTATCATCCCTACAGAATACCTTGCATTAAAGACGGTACAGGACATGGCACCCTATGCCTTTTCTCCTCTTCGCCCGGAACTGGCCGCCCAGATTCAGGAAGGCGATATCCTGGTGGCAGGCAGGAATTTCGGCTGCGGTTCTTCCAGAGAACAGGCACCGGAGATCATCAAGGCGCTGGGGATCCGGTGCGTTATCGCAAAATCTTTTGCACGTATTTTTTTCAGAAATGCCATCAACAACGGACTGCTCCTGATCGAAAACCCGGATCTTCGGGACCGGATATCGGAAGGAGACTCTATAGAGGTTATTGTAAACGAGCGGATCATTCACAGAGGAACCTATTATTCCATCGCTTCCCTGCCTCAAAACCTGGTGGATATCATTGACGCCGGCGGCCTGGTAAAAGCCATGCGCCGATTGAACGGACTGGAGGATTAGAACCATGGGACAGACCATCATTGAGAAAATCGTAAGCCGCAATGTGGGGCGCAACATAAAACCGGGAGATATTGTAACTGTTCACGTGGACCGGGTCATGATCCACGATATCTTCATTCCTTTTGTAGCGGAAAAATTCGAAGAAATGGGCTTCACAAAGCTCTGGGACCCGGATAAAGCAGTGCTGATCTATGACCATCTGGTGCCGGCAAGTCAAGTGGACGACACCCGGCATTTCCGAATCGGCAATGAATTTGTACAAAAATACGGCATGAAACACATTCACCGGAGCGATGGAATCTGCCACCAGCTGATGACCGAAGCCCTCTATGTGAAACCTGGAGACATTGTCTTCGGAACGGACAGCCACACTACCACCTACGGATGCGTGGGTGCGTTTTCCTCCGGAATCGGATACACGGAGATGGCAAGTATCCTGGGGACCGGAACCATGTGGATCAAAGTACCGGAAACCATCAAGGTCATCATCGAAGGAATGCTTCCTCCCAACGTAACATCCAAAGACGTGATTCTGCGTCTGATCGGAGATCTGCGCGCCGACGGAGCAACCTATCAGGCACTGGAATTCTGCGGGGACACAGTGGAACATATGAGTGTCGCCAGCCGTATGACCATGGCGAATATGGCCATTGAAGCGGGGGCCAAATGCGCCCTGTTCACACCGGATGAAAAGACGGCAGAATACTGCCAGATTCCTCTGACCGCTCAAGAGACCTCTCTGGTCGGAGATCCAGATGCGGAATATATACGCACCATCCGCTATCAGGCGGAAGATCTGGTCCCGGTTCTGGCCTGTCCGTCCCAGGTGGACAACATCCAACCAGTCAGCAATCTTGCGGGTACTTCCGTGGATCAGGTATTCATCGGCTCCTGCACCAACGGACGATTGGAGGACCTGCAGCGGGCTGCTGCTGTCCTGAAAGGCAAGAAGACAGCTCCGTTTGTGAAACTGATCGTCACTCCGGCAAGCCGGAAAATCTATCAGCAGGCACTGGAGGACGGTACTTTGGCCATTCTGGCAGAAGCAGGCGCTATCATCACCCACCCTGGCTGCGGTCTCTGCTGCGGACGGACCGGAGGCATTCTGTCAGATGGGGAACGGGTAGTCGCCACCAATAACCGGAATTTCCTCGGACGTATGGGAACTTCCAAAGTTGAGATTTTCCTGGCATCTCCGATAACCGCGGCCGCCTGCGCAGTCGCAGGAAAAATCGTTCTTCCGGAGTAAAGCAGACAGCCTTTGCCCGCCTCTCCCGGACTTTTTAAGTCCCTCTGAGGCAGACAAAGGCTGTCTGTATTCTGATCTCACGATTTCGTTATCCCTTCTACTTGGCCGTCTCGATATTTTCTCCGGCAATTCGTAGCAGATCTTCAATCTCTTCCACAGGCATATCCAAATAAAGGGATAATTCCTCCGGCGTTACCTGTCGGCCCAGATCTTCTGTCAGTTCTGTAATGGAATCTGCCAATCGGTTCAGTCTCTCCGTAATCTGTTCTCCTGTATTCTCAGAACCTGCCTCTTCGTCAAGAGCTCTTCGGATTGCCTGATGAATCTCATGTCTCAGATGCGCTTCCCAGGATACCCCTTCCGGCTTCAATCCAAGTGTATCCACGCCCACAGCCAGTCCCAGGTTTCCTTCCTGTATCAGATCCTGAAGCAGCAGACCCTGACCGGCATAAACTCCTGCAATCTCAGGCACCTGGTCCATAAAGTGTTCCGTCAGAAGCCTTTTAGCTTCCTGATCCCCTTTGGAAGCCCGGTCAGTCAGTGAACCCAGTAAATGCTCTGACTGCTTCTTTACCCTGCCCATCTCCTTTTCATACTGTTTCAGAAATGCATGTTCCTCCTCACTATAAAGCGGCCTATCCCCTGACACAACGGGCAATTCCACTCCTTCCACCTGGATTCTTCTGGAAGCAAGGTAAGCATATACCAGCGGATACTGCTCTTCCTTCAGCTCCATATCCCGGAAAAACACCTCTACTTCCTTCTTCTGAAGTCTTCTGTCCCTGTTTTCTGCGCTGGCACAAAGCGCTGCCAGCGCAGTTTGAAACCTGCTCTTCTCATCCATACCGGACTCTCCTCCTCTCTCCCCTGCAGACGTATTCCTTTTCTCTCTAATTCCACATCTTTGTATTCTTCTCGAAACTTCCTCCATCATACCCCATCCCCCGGAAAAAATCCAGCGTTTTCCATATTTGCCCGCCGCACGTTGCAAATTCCTTTATCCTTCACTTCATAAAATCTGTGGCCATGCTGAATCACATCTGTCAACGGCTGAACAGCCCGAAAACGAACCATTTGCAAACTCCATACATATACTGTTATAAAAAGTTTACAGGAAATCATATGGCAAATAGAATCGTAATCGACGCCGGGCATAACGGACTTACGGATCCTGGCGCCGTCTACAACGGCAGAAGGGAAAGCGATGATAATCTGCGCCTGGCCAATGCCGTAGGGAAGATCCTCTCCCGTAATGGATATGATGTCATATACACAAGAACCGGCGATATCAATCAGTCTGTCATACAGAAAGCAGATCTGGCAAACAATGCGGATGCAGACTTGTTCGTCTCCATCCACAGGAACATGGGCACCTATCCCGGACAGTATAACGGAGTACAGACTTTGGTCTATGACCGGTCCGGATTCAAAGTTCCCATGGCAGAAAATATCAATCAAAACCTGGAGGGCATCGGCTTTCGGAATATTAATGTGGATGTCCGCCCCAATCTGGCAGTCCTGCGCCGCACCAGGATGCCCGCTCTGCTGGTAGAAGCCGGATTCCTGGACAGCGAAGAGGACAATCGGCTCTTTGATTCCCGTTTTGATGAGATTGCACAGGCAATTGCAGACGGAATCATGGATACTTTGAATACAGAGACGGCAGAGAACGATCCGCTCCCGGCTTTCGCATCCCTGCAGCCCCCTTCTCTTTCCTCCTATTCGTCCTCTGCAGATGCCTGGCAGACGTTTCAGACAGAAAACGTCCCATTGCCGGCTCCATCCGGCACCCAGCCGCTCTACCGCGTACAGGTGGGCGCTTTTCACAACCTGCAGAATGCAGTAGAACTGGAACAGGAACTCAAGCGCCTGGGGTACAACACCTGGATTGTCACGGTATAAGTTTTACCTTTCCCGAAGTCTTTTCAAGCGGCCGGCAATCTCCTGCTCATACCCAATATCTGTCGGATGATAAAAACTCTGATCCCGAATCTCATCCGGCAGATATTGCTGCTTCACATAATGTTCCGGATAATCATGTGCATAGAGGTATCCTTCCCCATGCCCAAGCTTCCTGGCACCTCCATAATGTCTGTCCTGAAGGTGGACCGGCACAGTAGTCGTTGTACGCTTTACCACTTCCATTGCCTGAAAGATGGCGCTGCTGGCTGCGTTGCTCTTAGGTGCCGACGCCACGTAAGACACTGCATGGGCCAGAATTATCTGGGCTTCCGGCATCCCTACGCGCTCCACCGCCTGTGCTGCCGCCACTGCCACAGGCAGCGCCTGAGGATCCGCATTCCCCACATCCTCGGAAGCGCAGATCATAATCCGTCTGGCAATAAACCGGATATCCTCCCCCGCATACAGCATCTTCGCCAGATAAAATATGGCTGCATCCGGGTCAGATCCCCTCATACTCTTGATAAATGCAGAGATCGTATCATAATGCTCATCTCCGCCTTTGTCATAACGCACAATCTTTTTCTGAATGCATTCCGACGCCACATCCAGCGTAATGTGAATCTTCCCGTCCGGACCGCATCCGGTTGTCAGGACCCCCAGTTCCAGCGCATTCAGCGCGTTCCTGGCGTCTCCCCCTGCGAGATCCGCCAGAAAATCCAGCGCATCCTCTTCGATGACTGCCTGGTAGGCCCCCATCCCTCTCTCCACATCTGTCAGCGCGCGTCTCAAAAGCTCCTTAATATCCGCCTTCTCCAAAGCTTTCAGCTCAAAGATGATCGAACGGGACAGCAGTGCTCCGTTGACCTCAAAATACGGATTTTCCGTGGTGGCTCCGATCAAAATCAATGTGCCGTCTTCCACAAAAGGAAGGAGATAGTCCTGTTGCCCTTTATTAAACCGGTGAATCTCATCCACAAACAGAATCGTCCGCTTACCGTACATGCCCAGGCTGTCCTTTGCCTGCCTGACCACTTCCTCCATATCTTTCTTTCCCGCCGTCGTCGCGTTGATCTGTGTAAATTCCGCGCTGGTTGTATTGGCAATCACTCTGGCAATCGTTGTCTTTCCTGTTCCGGGCGGTCCGTAGAAAATAACAGACCGCAGCTTGTCCGCCTGAATGGCCCGATAGAGCAGCTTGTCCTTCCCCAGAATATGCTGCTGACCAACTACCTCCTGCAGTTTTACAGGACGGATCCGGGCCGCCAGCGGAGCTTCCGACTTCATTGTATGATCTCTCATATAGTCAAATAAATCCATGTCTTCTCCTTACTCACAGAAAAAGGTCCCCTTTACAGAAGACCTTTTACAGATATCTTATAATACTTTACTCAGGAAATCAATGGTTCTCGCTTCCTTCGGATGCAGAATCAGCTCTTCCGGACTTCCTTCCTCCACGATATATCCGCCCTCCATAAAGATGACGCGGTCCGCCACCTCTCTGGCGAATCCAATCTCATGGGTGACGACCACCATGGTCATGCCTTCCTTTGCCAGCTCCTTCATGACGGCCAGTACCTCGCCCACCATCTCCGGATCCAGCGCACTGGTCGGCTCGTCAAAGAGCATAATATCCGGCTTCATCTCCAACGCCCGGGCAATGGCCACACGCTGTTTCTGCCCTCCGGACAGCTGGCTCGGATAGGCATACGCCTTATCTTCCATCCCGACTCTCTGGAGCAGCTGCTCAGCCGCCGTTCTGGCCTGCTCTTTTGTCATCAGCTTCAAATGCACCGGAGCCAGGATCATATTGTCCATCACGGTCAAATGATTAAACAGATTAAAATGCTGGAACACCATGCCGATATTTTCACGAACCTTATTGATATCTGTGCGCTTGTCCGTTACATTATGTCCGTCAATGATGATCTGTCCGCTGGTGGCCGTCTCCAGCTGGTTCAGACACCGAAGGAGCGTGGACTTACCACTTCCCGAAGGGCCAAGCAAAACCACCACTTCTCCTTCGGAGACGTCCAGACTGATATCTTTTAAAACTTCCAGCTTCCCGAAGCTTTTCTTCAGATTTGTCACATGAATCTTGCAGGAGCTGTCCACGGCCGCCGTAGAATGTGTTCTATCTGCCACGGTTCACCCTCCTCTCAATCTGCTTCGCGATCTTACTCAATGTCACAATCACCACCATGTACATGATACCGACAATCGTCCAGGTCTGAAGACTCTTAAATGTATTCCCCACAATTGTCTTTCCCACATTGGTAAGCTCCGGAAATCCAATCACGGACAAAATGGATGTATCTTTCAGCGTGATAATAAACTGATTGATAATCGAAGGAATCATGGTACGGATTGCCTGCGGAATCACCACAAGCGCCATACAGGAACCGTAGGAAAGTCCCAGGCTCCTGCCCGCTTCCATCTGTCCCCGGTCCACACTTTCAATACCAGCCCGAATGATCTCTGCCATATAGGCTCCACAGTTCATAGAAAGTGCAATTGTACCCGCCTGGAGCGCATTCAGCCGGAAATCCGCAAAGCCGATTCCCTTCATCCCTGCAGGCACTCCGAAATAAATAAAATATGCCAGTACAATCAGCGGCACTCCCCGGATGGCATCCACATAAACGGTACCGATCAGGTTCAGTACCCGGTTGTGGCCGACATTCATCAGTCCAAATATCATGCCGATCACCATGGCAAATATCAGAGAAAGCAATGTCATCAGCAGTGTTCTTCCAAGCGCTGCAGACAGCATGTTTCCGTATGTCTGAATGATAGAAATCATGGGCTGTATCTCCTTACTGTATTACCTGCAAACCTCTGCCAGATCAGTTGACATATTTTGCAATAATCTCATCATATGTTCCGTTTTCCCGGATACTCTTAAGTCCTGCATTGAACATATCCAGCAGCACCTGATTTGCTTCGTCCTTGATTCCGAATCCATAAGCTGCGCCTTCGTTCGTCATACCTTCCGGAATCTCCAGTGCAACGTTGCCGGTCTTGATGGAAGCTTCCATAATCGGAGTATCCTCCACACACGCCGCACTGTTGCCGCCGATCACATCCTGATACATATTGGGTGAATCCTCAAAGACTGAGATTGTGAATCCATATTCATCCTTGATGCTCTCCGCAAAGGTCTTGCCTTCTGTACCATTCTTAACTGCCACGTTCTTGCCTGCCAGATCTTCAAAGCTCTTGATCTCACTGCCTGCTGCCACTGCAAAGGTCTGGGTCGCATTGTAATACCCATCGGAGAAGATCCAACCGTTGTTGATGCGCTCTTCCGTGATGGAAGCGCCTGCAAGCAGAGCGTCCGCCTGGCCTGCCTCCACAGCCGCCAATGCTGCATCAAATCCTACGCTCTGAATCTCATACTCAAACCCTTGGTCCTCTGCAATCGCTTTCAGAAGATCCACGTCGATCCCCACAAACTCTCCGCTCTCATTGGTAAACTCAAAAGGAGGAAAGACCGTATCCATAGCGACGATCCAGGTCTTGCCGCCGGTTGTATCTGCTGCCGGAGTTTCTTCGTTCTCCGCCCCCTCAGTCTGTGCCGGAGCCTCTGTATCTGCCGATGGAGCTCCTTCCTTAGAACCGCACGCGGTCATGGATAATGCCATGCACGCGATCATTGACATTGCAATTAACTTTTTCATAAATTATGTACTCTCCTTTTCCCCGGCCGTATCTGCCGGTCATTTTAAGCAGAAGGGCGATGTATGTTCCTACACCGCCCTTGATGCCTATGACTAAGTATAAATTTTTCCGTGATTATTGTCAAGAAAAATCGTCCCTTTGAGCAGTTTCAGATATTCTCTGCTGCGGTCAGGATCATCTGGACCGCCCGGTCAATGCCCAGCTTTTCCGTATTCAACGTCAGGTCAAAATTCCTGGCATCTCCGTAAGTCTTGCCCGTGTAATAAGCACAGTATTTCTTTCTCGCTTTATCTGCAGCCTTTATATCCGCTGCCACCTGATCTGCCGGCGTATCCGGCATCATTCCCGACATTCGCTTCACACGCCATTTGAATCCTGCATGGACAAATACATTGAGACAGTGATCAAACTCTCTCAGAATATAGTCGCCGTTCCTGCCTACAATGACGCAGCTCTCTCTATTCGCCAGCTCCCGGATCGCATCCTTCTGAGCCCGCCAAAGTTCCTCATCCAGAGGCTTATTGTAGAAATCAAACAGGCTCTGGGCAAACCCAAAGCTGCTGGGAACTTTCTCATCCCACTTGCGAACCTGTTCCGGATTCAGCCTGCGGTTGGCCATGGCAGTCTTCAGAATCATATCCTTATCATAATATGGGATTCCCAGCTCCTTTGATACTTTTTTACCAATCTCGCCTCCGCCCGCACCAAATTCGCGGCCAATCGTAATAATCTTCCTCATACCTGCATCCTCCGCCTCCATATCTGTTCCTTGATCAGGGATACTTCTATTATAAGGTCATCCTAGCTACAGAGCAACCGTTTTTTATGATATTTTCTCCATCAGCTTACGTCCCATGAGCACTCCCATGGCGGACGCCATCATCAGTCCCCGGGTCCAGCCGGAAGAATCTCCCAGACAGTGCAGCCCTTTAATATTGGTATTCAGCTGCTCGTCCATCTTCACCTTGTTGGAATAAAACTTCAGCTCCGGACTGTACAGAAGCGTCTCATTGCTGGCAAAACCCGGCACCACCTCGTCCATCATTCGAATAAACTCAATGATATTGGTCATGGCCCGGTAAGGCATGGCCGCCGTAATATCTCCCGCCACCGCATCTTTCAATGTGGGTTTCACATTGGACTGAGCCAATTCTTTCTGCCAGGTTCGTTTGCCGTCCAGAATGTCTCCGTACCGCTGTACCATAATATGTCCGGCTCCCAGCATATTCGTCAGTTCTCCCACCTTCTGTGCATAAGCGATGGGCTGGTTGAAAGGTTCTGTAAAATTATGGCTGACCAGAATGGACAGATTTGTATTCTCGCTCTTTAAATCTTTGTAGCTGTGCCCATTCACCACTGCCAGATCATCATCATAATTCTCCTGGGCTACAAATCCGCCCGGATTCTGGCAGAATGTACGGACTTTATTCTTCCAGGGCTTTGGATAACCTATCAGCTTCCCTTCGTAAAGTACCTGATTGACCATCTCCATGATCTCATTCCTGCATTCCACCCGGACACCAATGTCAACCGTACCAGGTCTGTGAGCAATTCCGTTCTCCTCGCACACCTTCTCCAGCCAGTCTGCTCCCCTGCGTCCTGTGGCAATGACGATCTCATCTGCCAGCAGCTCCTTTTGGCCTTCCCGGGATATGACGCGCACGCCGGTACAGACCTCTCCTTCCAGAATGATATTTTCACATTCTGTCTCGAACAGCATCTCCACTCCCTGCTGATACAAGTAATTCTGGATATTCAGATAGAGCTGCTGGGCCTTCTCCGTCCCCAGGTGACGAATCGGACAGTCCACAAGACGAAGCCCTGCACGAATCGCGCGTCTTCGGATCTCGTCAATCTCCTTGCCCTTGCAGACTCCTTCCACATGCTCATCTGCGCCGAATTCCAGATAGATTTTATCTGTATAATGGATCAGTTCCTGTGCAAGCTCCTCCCCGATCAACGACGGGAGCTCTCCGCCCACTTCACAGGAAAGGCTGAGTTTCCCGTCTGAAAAAGCCCCCGCCCCGGAAAATCCTGTAGTGATCATACAGTTTGGCTTGCAGTTCATGCATTTACCGGTCTCCGCCTTCGGGCAGTGCCGCCAGTCCACCGGCTTTCCCTTCTCAATCATCAGGATCTTCTTTCCTGCCTGATTTCGTATCAGTTCCAGCGCGGTAAAGATGCCGGACGGTCCGGCCCCTATGATGATCAAATCATATTTCAATGTCAAACTCCTCCTGTCTGCAGTCTTCTTCCTCTGCGGGAATCCATATCTGCGCTCTGTCCGTTTTCATTCTGAGGACTTTGCCGGCTCCCCATTCAGCACACATTCTGTCAGGCAATCATGCACATAAGACAATTTCAACGAAAAAAACGGAGCTTCCTCTGTCAACAGTTTCAAAAAAACTTTATCCCCTTCCCACAGGTTCAAGTCCGGAACCTCTTCCTTGGGCACCCACTTTAGCACACCCTCCCGACATTCCTCAAGGGGAACTCCTTCAAAACCGTCCGCCGTATACAGACACATATACTCGGTCGGGGTGTTGTCTGCCGTAAAAGTCACCAGCCCCCGAAAACGCCAGGAGGTCAGTATATACCCTGTCTCTTCTTTTACTTCCCGCAGAAGACATTCTTCCGGACTCTCTCCCTCTTCGAAGTGCCCGCCGACCCCAATCCATTTTCCTTCATTGATGTCGTGGTCTTTTTTTACTCTGTGCATCATCAGGTACTTTCCATCCTGCTCCAGATAGCACAGTGTTGTCATAGGACTTTTCATATTCTGATCCTCTTGGATTTCAAATACTTACTTCAGTATTTTCCTCAGTGTCTCAAACAGCTTCTCAATATCAATCGGCTTTGCAATATGCCCGTTCATGCCACATTTTAAAGCCTCCTGCTTATCTTCCTCAAATGCATTGGCCGTCATCGCCAGGACTGGTATGGACGCCAGTTCCTGATCCTCCAGCTTTCGGATCTGCTTCACTGCTTCATATCCGTTCATCACCGGCATCTGAACGTCCATCAATACCACCTGATAATATCCCGGCTCGGAATTCTTCAGCATATCCACAGCAATCTGCCCGTTTTCCGCAATTTCTATGATAAATCCGGCATCTCCAAGCAAGGCTGTCGCAATCTCCTGATTCAGTTCATTATCCTCCGCCAGCAAAATACGTCCCGTACATACTTTCGACAAATCACTTTCATCAGAATCAGCATCAGGATCTCCTGCATTTACGATAGAATGCAGACACTCTCTAAGCTCTGATAAAAACAATGGTTTACTGCAGAATGCTGAAACTCCGGCTTCTCTCGCCTCATCTTCAATATCTGCCCAGTCATATGCCGTCAAAACGATGATCGCCACATCTTCTCCCATCTCCTTGCGGATCCGTCTTGTAACTTCAATACCGTTCATGTCCGGAAGCATCCAGTCAATAATATATACAGTATAATCATCCCCGCGCGTGACTGCCTGTCTGGTACGCAGCACCGCCTCTTTACCTGACATGGTCCATTCTGCACGCATGCCAATCTGCTGAAACATATAAGATACACTGTCACAAGTATTAAAATCGTCATCTACCACCAGAGCACGACAGTTTTTAAGCTGCGGTATATCCCGCTGCTCTTTTATTTCAGGGTTCAGCCGGAAGGTAAAACTGACCATAAATTCCGTTCCTACCCCTTCTTTGCTTTTCACACTGATGGTACCGCTCATCATATCCACAATATTCTTAGTAATTGCCATACCGAGCCCGGTCCCCTGGATCCCGTTAATGAGCGTACTCTTTTCTCTTTCAAAAGGCTCAAAAATGTGTGACACGAATTCCTCACTCATGCCGACACCTGTATCCCGTATTACAAATTCATAATTGGCATATCCTGCAGGAGCACCCGGCCTTTCTGTAATCCGCATACTGATCATGCCGCCGGCGCCTGTATATTTGATACAATTGCTAAGCAGGTTCAGAAGCACCTGGTTCAGCCGGAGTTTATCACAGAAAATCTCCTCATCTATTACATCTACTGTATCAATATACAGCTCCAGCTGTTTTGCATGAACATCCGCCTGTACAATATTACGCAGACTATGCAGGATATCCGGAAGACTGCAGGATTTCTCCTCCAAATGCATCTTGCCACTCTCAATCCGACTCATATCCAGCACATCATTAATCAGGCTCAGCAGATGATTTCCAGAAGTCATGATTTTCTTCAGATATTCTTCCACCTGTTCTCTTCGGTCAATATGAGTAATCGCCAGTGCTGTGAAGCCCACAATCGCATTCATTGGCGTACGAATATCATGAGACATATTGGATAAAAAGATACTCTTTGCTTTATTTGCCCTGTTTGCCTGTAAAAGTGCATCTTCCAGCAGATTTTTCTGCTCCATCTCGTGACGAATTTCCTCATCCACACTACAGAATCCCAGAACAATTCCATGATCTTCGTCCCATTCTCCTGCGCGCGCCACTTTCATCTGAAAATATTTCATTTCTCCGTCTTTGACAATACGGAAATTCACGCAATATAACTTCTTCTCTATCAGCTCTTCCTCCAGCATATCCGAAGAGCATGCCTGACGCAGCATCTCTTTGTCTTCCTCATAGACAAATCTCTCTATGTAAAGCTCCATGCTTTCCTGCAGGAATAAGTCTCCGTCAAATACATCCTCAAAAAGATCATCAGCCCGGAGCAAACTTCCTCTTCCTGAATCCAGGTCAAAAAAGCAGACAAGATTATACTCAATACTGAGCGCATGGATCAGCTCCATCTGACGCCTTTCGTTTTTCTCTTCCTGCAGCTTCTGAGCAGTGCAGTCAAGGAGAAAACGCTGATAGAACAGTTCGCCATTCTCATTCAGAAGTTTGACGTTGCCCATCACATGCAGAATATCCCCGTTTTTATGGCGGACACGGTATTCCACACTGACACTGTCACCTTCCTTTTTCAGAGAACTAATATATCCCCGAAGTCTCTCTCTATCTTCCTCTACAACAGATTCTGCCACCATATCAAATCCATCCGCCATCATCTCTTCCTGAGATTCATATCCCAGAATATTAAGCGCCGCTCTGTTGACACTGAGAATGCGCTCTCCATCTATCGTATGGCACATGACGCCGCAGTCCATTGCCGTAAAGATCAGTTCCAGCGTACGGCTTTTCTTTGTAAGTTCCCGTTCATAGGCGCGTTCCTGTGTGATATCTATCCCAATCCCCACGGTCCCCATAACGTTTCCATCCAGATTATAGAGCGGAGATTTATAAGTAGTAAGGATTCTGGTCCCGTCTCCGGTCTGTATCGTCTCTTCCGAAACGCAGGTTATTTTCTTCGTCATGACTTCGCGCTCTGATTCTATACAGGCAGGATCGTCTTCTTCCACATCCCATATATATGCATGCCGCTGCCCTTCCACCTGCTCTTTTGATTTATTGACAGACCTGCAGAAACTATTATTTACCTTTTCATGTACGCCGTCCTTGTCTTTATACCAGATCAAATCCGGAATATTATTAATCGTGGCATCCAAATAATGGTTAACCTGCCAGTAATCTTTGCTCATTTTACAGGTCTGCTGCCATCTCAGAAATCGAAACTCAACCTCTTCATCCGACATGGGCAGCGTCCAGATATCTCTGATTTCAGACAACTCTTCTTTCAGTGACAAAATCAGTTCTCTGTCTGCAAGCAAAATCAGTTCTGACTCTTTGTTCCTGCCTTCCAGCAGTCTGCGCAGATCTTCTCTTTCTTCTTTTCCCTGTAGATTCGCCAGGATCACATCAGCTTCTGATGCCAGGATTTCTTCAGGCTCCATGCTTTCTGTAAATTCGTGTGTAAAATGCTCCAGAGGCTCCATCCCTTTTATCACACCAAATGCACAGCAATTATGACCTGTTAAGTAAAAACGAATATGGCAATGATACATTCCCTTTCCTCCATACGCTTTGCAGATACCCTTTTATCTGCCTGTAATTAATCGGTCTCCGAAAGCAAAATAAGACACATTATCATTATACATGACATTTCCCATAAATCAATAGATTTTCACTTAAAAAGCCGAACAGCATCCGGTACTATTCGGCTTTTCCTTCAGATTTGAAACTGTAATCTGACAGTCTCCTTAATTCTTTGCAAGGGTAAATTTTCCTACAAGCTGTTTTAAGGCTGCGGCCTCCGCAGAAAGCTCTTCACTGGCCGCGGCGCTTTCCTGCGCTGTAGCACTGTTCGTCTGAACAACACTTGAGATCTGCTGGATTCCTTCCGTCACCTGTCGGACCGCATTGGATTGTTCATTGGATACGGAAGCAATTTTGTCAATGGAACCAACTACAGACTGCATCCGCTCCACAACCCCAAGCAACGTATCCGCCGTATGCCGGGCAATCTCTGTCCCCATATGTACTGCACTGGTAGAGTGCTCAATCAGCACTGCGGTACTCTTAGATGCTTCTGCAGATTTACTGGCCAGGTTACGCACCTCATCTGCAACAACTGCAAAACCTTTTCCTGCACTGCCTGCTCTTGCAGCCTCCACAGCTGCATTAAGAGCCAGAATATTGGTCTGGAATGCAATATCCTCAATGGTCTTAATAATTTTACTGATCTCATCAGAGCTGTTCTGAATCTTACCCATGGCATCCATAAGCTCCTGCATCTGCTGATTGCACACAGATGCCTCTTCTCCTACCTGATGGGTCTGACTCCGAACATCCAGCGCTCCATTAGCAGTATCTTTTACCTGGTCTGAGATTTCACTGATCCGCGCAGCCAGCTCTTCCACGGAACTCGCCTGCTCTACCGAACCCTGACTCAGGTTCTGAGCGCTCATGGATACCTGACCACTCACATCCGATACCTGATCCGAGGAGCGATTGATCTGCCGCAGAATATCACTCAATTCCACTTTCAGATTTCGCATGGACACCAGAATACTCTGAAAAGTTCCCACATAGGCTTCTCTGTGACTGGACTGGATATCCAAATTCTGATTCGCCATCTCATTCAGCAGGTAGCCGATATCATGGATAATCGTACTTAGTCCGTTTACCAGTTCTCCTGTAGACGCCGCCAGCATACCGGTTTCATCCTTGCTTTTTACTTCCGGAACCGGAGATTCCAGATCTCCTTCCACAAGCAGCCTCATACGTTCTGCACATGCCTTCATAGGCCCTCCGATATGATTGGCAAGCTGCAACGCCACCACAATCGAAGCAATAATAGAAACCACAATCACTGCCACGTTGATGGCAATACCCGTATAAGTCGTAGACAGATAGTCGGACTGGGGTGCCGTGACTGCAATACTCCATCCATCTGTTCCACCCACTGGCGCATAAGCGGAAAACATGGAACCCATCTCGCTCTTATAACTTCCAAATCCGTTTTTCCCTTCGCGCATTGCCTCATGGATCTTTGCCAGACTTTTCAGAGAAGCATCACTCCCTGCCTCTGCCTCAATATTCTGAACTGTGATTGTATCCAGTGTAACATCTGCAATGGTATCTCCCGATCTGTTGATCATATAAGCCCTGCTGTGATCGCTTACACTGATGGAAGATACGATATCATTCAGAAATGTCTCCTGTGGAACAAAATAAACCACTCCCGCAATCCTGGAACCCTGAATCCCGCCTTCATAGAGAGGCGCCGCCACCATGATCGACAATTCTCCGGTAACTTTACTGATCAAAGGCTCTGATACATAGACATTGCCCGCCATAGCCTGTTTCACATACTCCCGGTCTGAATAGTCATTTCCGTCAAAAATACTGATACCATCCGCTCCAACGATATTCCCCCGCTTAAAACCATGCATCGCGACACGCTCGTCAATCACTGAACGTTTCTCTTCCAGCGATACGTCGCTGTCTGTCAACTGCGGAATACACCCGGTATCCATGGCCACATTTTTATAGGCGATCAGTTCCTGTTCCACCCGCTCTGCAGCCAGTGTTGCACTTTCACTCATCATATGATCCACGGTTACAATTGTGCTGTTGTAGTTGAGTGAGATACTGACTGCCCCGACGAAAAGCAGCGCCATAAGAACCGTCAGCATCAGACACATGGTGATTTTGGTCCGAATACTCTTCATCTCTCTGTTCCCTCCGTATGATAGCCGAAATACCTTTGCTGTAAACTTTTTACAGGTCTGCATGGCTATTAATCTACTATATTATTATAGGAAATAGAGGGAAGAATTGTCAAGTTATCTTCATGTACTATTTTTTATTTTTCCCGGCAGGATCCTTCATCTGTCCGCGTCAAAAACTATCCCCGCAGACTCTCGTGCCCGAGTCAGAATATGCATGGTAATCTCTGTGATTTCCATCAATTTTTCTGCGCATTCATAGTCCCGTTCCTCCACGATCCGGATAAATTCCCGAAACTCGTGATACATGCGGTGTTTTCCCCCATTATCATCATATATTCGCCCTTTCCCAGGAACTGCTGTCCTTCCTGTACGGTCTGCATTTTTGCACACCTCATACGCAGACAGCGTATTTACAGGTGAAGGAATGCAGATATAACCTCTGTCTCCCTGGATACAGGTAAAGACCGGAGCATTACAGTCCTTGGCGCCAATGCATACACATTGAAAACTGTCATAATCCATTGTCAGTATGCCGGATGTATCAATTCCCCGTTCTATATTTGCAGTATAATGTACCTGCCTAGGCATGCCGAACAGCTCTGCCATCAGATTAATATTATAAATATTCAGATCCATCAGTGCCCCGCCCGACTTGGCAGGATCAAAGGCCGGCAGTATTTCTCCCTTTCGAAATGCATCGTATCGGGAAGAATACTGAGAATAATTAGCTGTAACAATTCGGATTCTGCCAAGTTCCGGCAACAACTGCCGGATCTTTTGTGTATTGGGCAGATACCTCGTGGTGACTGCTTCCAAAAGCATGATATGACGTTTTGCCGCCAGGCAGTGCAGCTTCTGAATCTCCCTGCTGTTGGAAGTAAACGGTTTTTCACATATCACATGCTTTTCAGCCAGAACAGCTTTCCGGCTGAATTCGTAATGAAGATGATTGGGCACCGCCACATAGACTACTTCCACCGCTTCATCCTTCAGCATGGCGTCATAGTCCGTATACCAGCCGGCAATCCCATACCGTTCACTTAAATCCTGCAGTTCCTTTTTTCTTCTGTATGTTCCGCATATTGCCTGAAGTTCTAGTCCTTCCATATTACCGAGATGTTCCAGAAATTCCCTCACAATCATCCCGGTCCCCACAATCCCTATTTTCATAACCAACTTTCCTCCTGTTCACGATACAATTCAATATATTCCTTATCAGCCGTCCCTGTATGGGATTCAAATTTTCCTGTCCATGTTCCGGCCCTTCCGCTCAGTAACCATATTGTTTCCTCTTTCCCGCCAAAAGCAAAAAGGCTACCCCGGCTGCCAGTACCTCTGCTGCCACAATGGACAGCCAGATCCCATCCACTGCCCAGAATATCGGAAAGATCAGAACCGCCGCACACTGAAATACCAGCGTCCGAAGAAACGAAATCATTGCAGAGATCAACCCGTCCCCAAGCGCTGTAAAAAAAGAAGATCCAAAAATGGCAAATCCTGAGAATAAAAAGGAACAAGAGAAGAATCGAAACCCCCGAATGGTCAGCTCCACAAGCCCTGTATCATAACCCACAAATATATAGGATAAGGGACCTGCCAGCATTTGACCCAGGGCAAACATTGAAATAGCAAACACACCTGTCAAAAGAATGCTCTTCCTTAACAGTCCTCTTAATTCTTTCTGGTCACCGGCCCCATAATGATAACTGATCACCGGTGCACTGCCCACCGAATACCCAAGGAATACTGCCTGAAAAACCAGACTCACATACATGAGTACTCCATATGCGGCAATCCCATCTTCACCAGCATGCCTCATCAGCTGTATATTATAGAGCATATTCACTACGGACATAGAAAGATTGCTCATCAGCTCAGAAGAACCATTGGTACATGCCCGGACCAATATTCGTCTGTCTGGTCTACACCTCACCAAATTTAAAAGACTGTCGTTCTCCCTGCCAAAATAAATAAGCGGGATCACTCCTCCTATGAACTGACTGAACGCCGTAGCCGCCGCCGCACCTTCCAGGCCCCAACGGAATACTACTACGAACAGAGCATCCAGAACGATATTGGCAATTCCTGCTGCAGCTGTCACATACAACCCAAGTTTAGGCTTCCCTGCAGTTGCAAACAGACACTGGAATTCGTACTGCAACACATAAAATGGAATCGCCGCCAGAATGACTCTTCCATAACGGATACTGTCTGTGAGGAGCTGTCCTTTTGCCCCCATCAAAGATGCAACAGACGGAAGGAATGCAAAGCCGCACACAGACAGCAAGATCCCGCACAATATAGAAGTATATACAATCAGTGAAAATATTTCCTGTGCCCTTTCCTCTTCTCCCTCTCCCAGGGTTTTTGCAATCAGGGCGCCCCCGCCTGTACCGAACATAAATCCGACACAGCCCAAAATCATCAACAAGGGCATAATAAAATTCACTGCAGCAAAAGGTGTCTTTCCCACATAATTAGACACAAAAAAACCATCCACAACCCCATAGATGGAAGTAAACACCAACATGATCACGGACGGAAATGTAAAGCGCATCAGATGCCCATATGAGAAATGATCGGATAACTGAATTCTCATGGTTCTCCCCCCGTTTTCATTATTTTTGTCTTTTCTTTAAAATCTCTCAAAAAACGTTCTGTCAGTTCCAGATGCTTCTGTACATCTGCCTGAGACCAGGCATCAAAGATCTCATTCTCAGCTTTTATCATCCTTCCTGCTGTCCGTTCCGCCAGAAGCTTCCCTTCTTCTGTCAGACATACATTTTTGTTCCTGGTTCCTGTCGGCCGAAGACAGACCGTTCCTTCTGCCTCCAGCTTACGCAGTGCAGAATTCAGCGTCTGCTTGCTTAACCCCGACCGACGACAGATATCCTGAAGCAGACAGCTCTCCCCCTCCTCATAAATTGTATAAAGAATAATCATGGCGCTGTCTGACATCCCCAATGTCATGGACATCTCATGATATGCCGCATCCAATTCACTCTGAAGATGATTAAAACGTTTGATTACTTTTAAATTATGACTGCTCATAATGCCTCCTGAAATATATAGTACGAAATCATACCATCGTAGTATAGTATGATTTCGTACTATTGTCAAGAACTTTCAGATCAGATCTTTGATTATTTCATTTATTCTTGTTTTGTATAATTTCGGCTCCACAGGAATCCGGTATAGCGGCACTCCGATCTTTTTAAACACATTATTTTTAAACGCATCTGTCTTTTCTGCAGCAGAAGTATTATGAGAAGTATCATCCAGTTCCACCCCTGCCAGCATATACAGATCTCTGTCGCACAGAATAAAATCAATGTGTCTCGACTTTATGTAACCCCTGTATTGATTCAGGTTCCGCCGGTCTGTCACATAGAGAAAATCTTCCATCCGGACCTTCGGACAGATCAGCAAATGATAACGGTCGCAGGATTCCTTCAAAATCTTATAAAACCGGTATTCCGTGCCTGTAAGAAGCATTTTTTTCTCATAAGGATAGTCTTTTACAAATTTTCTCCGTCTGAGTACCGGCAGCAGGATACACAATATGCTGACTGCAACTACTGCCAAAAATATCATCCTATCTGTACTCATTTGTTGTCATCTGACGACTGGACTCTCTTTGTTCTCATATCATCTCTCCTTTCATCCTTTCCCTGCGCTACAGTTCCATAAAGAACGCAAATAAATCAAAGACCCCGCTGCAAGCAACGGGGTATCAAACTTGCAGCGCTGCAGAGCAGCGGGGTATTTGACCCTCGCGGCAGTCGCCAAATGTCTGCAAGCAGCCACTTGGCTCGTTGCTCGCGGGAATAAAGTTCTGTAAATGGCAGAGAATAACTGC
Organism: uncultured Lachnospiraceae bacterium; assembly: GCA_910579225.1. Lineage (GTDB taxonomy): Bacteria > Bacillota > Clostridia > Lachnospirales > Lachnospiraceae > Hominiventricola. The sequence continues at coordinate 84,262 of CAJTTI010000005.1, forward strand.
CTGGTATCCGCCTTCAGCCCATCAAAGCCTTAAAAGAGCAGGCCGCCTCGCCCGCGGTCTGCTCTTTTATCTGGTTTTCGATCAGCTATAGCTCTTGTCGATATCCATCTCCACTTCGATTTTTTTCACAATCCCACTCTCATCAAGTTCAAAGCGGTAGGTGTATTTTCCGTCCTTATAAGACAGATAATTACTGTCCTCCGAAAGCACCTTGAACTCTGCCATGGTCTCTTTGATGCCATCTGCATTCATCCCGAAGTAATTGACTCCGTTCACCAGCGCATTATCTTCTGCCCAGTAGCTTGCTTCTGATTCTTCCGAATGCATACTGAATGAAAGCTTATAGATCGTAGCAGAAGTAACTATCACCTCATCCCGCCCCGGATTGTACACATACAGATACGCATAGGAACTGTCATCTTTTTTAAGAGTCATAAACGATGACAGCCAGCTCTTGCCCGGCATCATCCCTATGGGAGTCCCTTCCCCTGGAATCGCCATCTCAAACTCTGTCAGAGAAAACACACCTGCACCTGTCTCTCCCAGAGTCACTTCCTGCCCTGCCACCGTCAGCACCGGCGCCGTCCCGCCGCCGGAAGAGCACGCACTCAAATTCAGTGCCAATACTGCCAGTACTGCTGCGAGAATGACCCCTGCAAGCCTTTTTTTCATGTTCTTCATCTTCCATATCCTCCTGATTATCGTTCTTTTTCCTTCCCTACCCTCAGTGACCAAGAGGATACACGCCCCGGGTACTGTCTTTGGGCAGCTGGGCGTGTGTCCCCTTGTCCACTGAGAGTAATACAGGACACAGAAAAATACCGCCTTTATTATACAACAAAAATCAGACACTGTACAGTATATTTTCCGTTGCACGGCCTACTGCTCCTCTGTTATACTGTTTTCAAATCGCAGAAAAGGAACCCTTACTCATGGAACAGATTCTGATCGTCGAAGATGACGAACTTTTGAATAAAACGCTTGCTTACAATCTGACTCTCAGCGGCTATAAAGTCGCCCGTGCCCTGACCTGTCAGGAGGCACACAAAAAACTTGATACCGCAGCCTATGACCTGATGCTTCTGGACATCCATCTGCCGGACGGCAGCGGCCTGAATCTGTGCCGCCAGGTCAAAGTGTCCCATCCGGATATGCTGATCATCTTTCTGACGGCCAACGATCAGGAATGGGACCAGATCCAGGGCTATGACGCCGGAGCTGTGGACTACATCACAAAACCCTTCTCCATCCTGGCACTGCAGCGAAAGCTTAAGGCCATGTTTCATATGCTGGATCACCGGATGCCGAAGAAAGAGGTCTACAATGATGGTACGTTGTACCTGGATTTTACCGGTCAGACTGCTTGTCTGAACGGTAAACCGCTGTTCCTGTCTGCCCTGGAATTCCGGATGCTGCAGCTGTTCTGCCAAAACCCCGGACGAGTGTTGACCAGACAGCAGCTTTTACAGGAGCTCTGGGATTCTGAAGAAAAATATGTAGATACCCATACGCTCACCACTTCAGTCAGCCGGCTTCGGGGTAAGATTGAGAAAGCAGGCCACCCCTGTATCCGGACGATCTACGGCATGGGATATCAATGGACAGGAGGAAAAGAAGAATGAATCCGTTCTACCATAAAATAGCAGGTGCCCCTGCAGACCCTCGTATATCTGCCAAAGATTCCGGAGAAACTCACCGGTATCTCAGAAAGCTCTGCCTGCTGCCAGTATGCGGCATGCTTTTATCCATGTGGTTTTGCATCCTGTTCTTCTGCACCCGGTCCGGTTACCACAGACCCCTTCTATCCATGGGACTTGCTCTGTCCTTTCTGGCTCTTGGCTGGACGCTGTTTTTACTGTGGCTGTTAGAGGAGCGGCTTTCCGCTTTTACCTCTGACCTGTGCCGGACCATTGACCGGATGACGGAAGGAGGCGCCTGCCCGGACGCCGGTTCCGACAAAGAGACCCTTAAGTCCCGCATCAACTGCCGCCTTTTGCGCCTGTACCAGATCATGCAGACTCAGAAGCACGCCGCCGAAAAGGAACATCAAAAGCTGCAGCAGCTGATCACAGATATCTCCCATCAGGTCAAGACTCCCGTCAGCAATCTAATGCTGGTGACGGATACCCTGTTGACCCGTCCTGGCTCCGCCGGGGAACAGACTGTATTTTTGAAAGGGCTGAAAAATCAGACGGACAAGCTGCATTTTCTCTTTCAGGCTCTCCTTAAAACCTCCCAGCTGGAAACCGGCGCCATCCAGCTTCAAAAAAGCGACGCCTCTTTATACGCCACCATAGCCCAGGCCCTGAGTGGAATTCTCTGCCAGGCCGATCACAAACACCTGTCTGTGACTGTGAGCTGCCCGGAGGCGCTCTGTCTTCCCCATGACCGAACATGGACCTCCGAAGCCCTCTTTAACCTGCTGGACAACGCCGTCAAATACACGCCGGAAGGCGGAAGCATCCATGTATCTGCAGAGTTGTGGGAGATGTACGCCAAAATCGACATCACCGACACCGGAATCGGCATCCCGGAAAACAGCCATGCCGCAATTTTTCAGCGCTTTTACCGGGAACATGAAGTGCACAGCATCCCCGGCGTCGGCATCGGACTCTACCTGACCCGAAAGATCGTCACCCTCCAGGGCGGGTATGTCATCGTTGCCTCCGCCCCGGGAGAGGGATCCACATTCTCCGTCTTTCTGCCGCGGCATTTTTAAGAAAACCTTCATTTTTTTCGGACATTTCTGAGACCTTTTTCTTTTATAATAATTTCAGAATGCGGACAGAACACTAGAGCACGCTTGAAAATAGCTTTCTGGCAGATGTGCTCCACACCGCCTGGAAAGGAGTTAATTTCCCATGAGTGTCTTGCAGACCATTGACCTGAAAAAATATTATGGCGTCAAGCCAAACCTGACCAAAGCCCTGGACGGAGTCAGCCTTACCGTGGAACAGGGGGAATTCGTCGCTATCGTAGGCACCTCCGGCAGCGGCAAATCCACTCTGCTTCACATGATGGGCGGGCTGGATGTGCCCACCTTCGGCAGCGTGCTGGTCCGGGGGGAAGAATTATCAAAGAAAAATGAAGAAGAACTGACCATCTTCCGCCGCCGCAATATCGGCTTTATCTTCCAGAACTACAATCTAGTCCCCATCTTAAATGTATACGAAAATATCGTCCTGCCCATGGAGCTCGACGGCGATCACGCCGACCGGAATTTTGTGGAGGAAGTGATCGGAATGCTGGCATTAAAAGAGCGGCTTCGCAACATGCCCAACCAGCTGTCCGGCGGACAGCAGCAGCGGGTGGCCATCGCCCGGGCCCTGATCACCAAACCGGCTATCGTTCTGGCCGACGAACCCACCGGCAACCTGGACAGCCGGACCAGCGCCGACGTGCTGGGCCTTCTGAGGCGGACCAGTACGGAGTTCAACCAGACAATCGTCATGATCACCCACAACAACGAGATCGCTCAGCTGGCGGACCGGATTGTGCGGATCGAAGACGGCAGAATATCCGGTTAAGGAGGCGGCAAAGATGACCTATCCATTCGAAAACAAAACCGACTCTGCCATCCGCCGCCTGGCCGGAAGAAGCCTGCAGGCAGACCGGCGGAGAAATTTTTTCGTCCTTTTGACCGTCTCTCTCACCACCGCCCTTCTGTCCGGAAGCCTCTTCCTTCTGTCCGCCGGGCAGCGAAAGCTGGAAGACGAGATCCGGGGACAATATCAGGCGGTCGTAGTGAACCTCTCCCCGGACCGGATCGATGCCCTCTGCACCCAGCCGGAAGTGGAGCGCTACGGAATCTCTCAGACCTTCGGCACCTGCCGGTATGAGGACACCGTCCTGTCCGTCAACTACTCTGATCCCAACTGGATGGAGCTGGGCAAAAAGCCCGAAGTCCTGGGCACACTGCCCGAGAAAGAACATGAGATCCTTGTGGAACGGGCTTTTCTGGACTATTTCGGACTGCCTCAGGAGACCGGACAGACCCTGCGCCTGAACCTGGACGGACAGGAACAAGAATATACCATCACCGGCATTTTGCAGGCGGAAAATTCCTCCCGCTATTTCCAGGTGGAAGTATCCCGTTCCTATGCAGAGGCCCGCATGGGAGGCGAACTTTTGTTCGAGTTTCGGCTGCGCTACCGGAATGCGGACCAGATGGAGCTGCACGCTCTGAAAGAAGAGATCGCCGCCTTTCTGATACGAAACGGCATTTCCGAAGACCAGATTTTTTACAGCTCCAACTATTTTGATATGGCAGGTTTCCGGGCCACAAAGCTTGGCAGTTTCTACCCCATCGGCCTTCTGATCCTCTTGGGATGCAGCCTGGTCGTATACAGCATCTTCTACATCTCGGTCAAGGGTAAGATCCGGGAATATGGCAGGCTGAAAGTCATCGGCGCCACGCCGCGGCAGATCCGGCGGATCGTGCGCAGAGAAGGACGCATGCTCTCCCTTCTTGCTATTCCTTTTGGAATCCTCCTGGGCGGCATTGGCGGTGCTTTCGGGTCTCCCGCTTACTTTCACTTTCTTTCCATTCTTCCCCATGCCCTGCTGGTAGCCTGCGCGGTGGAGCTTATGATCCTTCTGTCCATCCATACGCCGGTCCGCATGGCGGCGGCAGTCTCTCCCATCGAGGCGGTGCGTATGACTGCCTACCAGATGGAGACCAGACGGAAAGATACCCGCCAGACGGCCCGCTCCATCACACCCGCTTCCCTGGCCCGGATGAATTTTGACCGCAGCCGGAAAAAGACGGTCCTGACCCTGCTCTCTCTGGGGCTGACCGGCATTCTGCTCCTTGCAGCAGCCACGGTGCTGAATTCCATTGATCCCTATCGAATGGCCACGGCCACCATGGGAGACGGCTGCAATTACCGTGTCTCCTGGGAAGATACGGTCGATGTTGCCGGCATTCCTGACGCTGCCAGGAACAATCCTCTGACTCCCGCGCTGAAAGAACAGCTGCTTGAGCTTGATGAGATCCGGGACATCACGGCCTACTCCATGATCTCCGCCGAGATAGCCCTTCCGTCCAAACCGGATGCTTTTGCCATCAACGCCCTGGACCGGGACACTTTTCTAAGGCTCCTCCCGTCAGAAGCCATGGAAGAAGGAACCTCTGACTATGACCGGCTGACCGCCGAAAACGGCGTCGTCATCACGGACAACACAGAACAGTTTCTGAAGCTGTACTGGGACTATATTCCCGAAATCGGAGATACGCTGGAACTGAAGACCTATGACGGGGAAGACCTGACCGTCACAGTCATGGGCATTGCCAAAAAGGACGCCCTCATTTCCGCCGGCATCGGCGCCACCATGTTCACGGTCACCGATGACGTGGCCAGGAAACTCTACCCGGACATTGAAAATATAGAAAACCGCTGGAATGTGCACACGACAGAGGATCATGATGCTCTGAGAAAAACGCTATTCTCGATTCTGCAGGACCCCATGCTTGTGATCACCACCAGGCAGGACGCAGCGGACGCCTACGCAGATTTTCTGAAGAATACTGCATCCATTGCCTACCTGCTGCTGGGATTTTTCTTCCTGTTCTCTCTGGTCAGCCTCATCAACACCCTGATGACCGGACTTTTATCCCGACAGCAGGAATTCGGCATCCTGCAGTCCGTGGGCATGACCGGACGGCAGCTGTCCTCCATGCTTTCCATGGAGTGCCTGTGCTACATCCTAGCCACCCTGGCCATCACACTGACGGCCGGAACCGCGGCAGGAGCCCTGCTGGTCCGCCTGATATCCGGCTTCCGGATCTTCGGTACGCTGGTCTACCGCTTCCCGGTAATCCCGGTTCTGGTATTCGCAGCGGCCCTGTTCGCCATCCAGTTCGCCTATTCTTCTGCAGCCGCCCGGTATGTAAGAAGACTGCCGCTGGCGGAACGGATCCGGATGATGGACTGATTCGTCCGAATGTACATCCTGCTCCACAACAATAATTGAAATACAGCACAAAAAGAGGGTGTTGCAAAACAACAGATTTGCACAATATATAGTTTGAAAATTCCACACATGGAAACCATATATTGTAAAAACGTTGTATTTTGCAACACCCTCAAAAATGTCGGAAAAATTTTAGCGGTGACAGCCATGTCGTCTGCCATATCCCCTGCGGGACACAACGGCACAAGTTCCATCACAGTAACCATCTGTGTGATCATAACCGCAGTAATCACATCCGTCATGTGTATGACGTCCCGTCTCTGTACACCCTTCTACTGTACAGACCAGACAACTGGTATCCACTGTTTCCTGCCTGTGATGACCGTGATGGCCATGAGCAGAGACCGGCATAGCCAGAACTCCCACAAGCAATACAGAAGTTATAACAGCTGTAAACTGTTTACGAAAATGCATGGGGCTTCCCTCCTTTCTTCTTCCTGCAGCGGAGGGAATCTGCTGATGACGAAAACATTAGTTGAAAAACCCCTTCGAAGCAGCTATCATAGACACAGTATACCACAAACAAAAGTTGTAAACAAGACGCCCCATTGCTCTCATCCTGCATTTTTCAGTGCCATTCGTGTCTTTACGCCGCAGATACCATCCGGTTCTCTGCCTGTATAAGTTTCCGGATGATTTTTCTGAAATGCGCGAAGTGCAAGATCCGTAGCCGGTCCGAATTTCCCGTCTATTGCAATCTCATATCCGACTTCTCTAAGCTCCCACTGCAGCCATTTCACATCTTCACGGGCCTTTCCGACCAGAAGTCTTTGATAGCGAAGCGTCTTTACAGGTTCTTTATATGGATTCCCTCTTTTTACTGCTGCATCATCGTACCAGATGTCCATATCCACGTTGCCTATAATACCGGGGACTTTCCCTTTGCTGGAATACTGCCAGCCGATTTCCCCTACATTGGGTTTCAGATCCGGTTTCATGGTTCCGTCATCAGAAGCAGGGTACCTGGAAATCCAGTATCTTGCATCCAGACCGCCGCATACGTTGACAAACCAATCTTTGTTACAGTAAATATTACATTCATATCCTCCATCCCGGATCACTTTTATCCACGTATTCGCCAGCCTCTGTACCTTTTTTCTCCCTAAAGCCCTCTGTCTTCCCCATTCCAGGTCCAGCCAGACTCCCATCTCCAGTTTCCTTCCTGCCAGAGCCGTCAGCACGCCTCTGGCTTCTGCTTTCGCCTGTGCATCTGTCAATGCATAACTGAAGCGATACACCCCTCTTGCAATACCTGCAGCCCCACAACCTTTGTAGTTATATTCAAAAGAAGTATCTTTTCCTTTGCTGTTCATAATCCGCAGAATGGCAAAACTAATTCCATGCTCTTTCACCACACCCCAGTCTGGCTTTCTCTGGTAACTGGATACGTCGATCCCATACATACTCATAAATCTCCATCTCTCTTTCTTTCCGGCACAATTTGCCGATATCAGACGGAAAGCCTGTGCTTTCTCTGATTTATAAATACGCCAAAAGTCGAATTGTGTGAATCAATGTCGGAATTATGGGAACAGCAGACAAACAGACCCCCTCGCCTTAACTAACTTAAAACGAGGGGGCCTTTCAAGGGGAGGATAAGTATTCAATTTATCTTTGGTTCAGTTATATTATGGCCATTCTTCCAAAAGATATTCATAAAAATTCAGAAAAAAAGAAAGATTTAAAAAAAGACTTGTTATGTAGTTTTGAATACTATATAATAGGGGCAGAGGTGATGAAATTATGACAATTGATCCCCAGGACATCCTGAACAGCATCCTCTCCAGTTTGGAGAAGATCGACTATATCAAACCAAAAGAGATCCCGAATATTGATCTGTACATGGATCAGGTGACTACTTTTATGGAAGAACATCTGCACGCCTCCAAGCGTTACCCTGAGGACAAGATCCTGACGAAAACCATGATCAACAATTATGCCAAAAACCGATTGATCCCGTCTCCGGAAAAGAAAAAGTATTCCAAAGAACATATGCTGCTTCTGATCTATATCTACTATTACAAAGGGATTCTCTCCATTGGAGACATTCAAAGCCTTCTGGAACCTCTGACTGAGCGATATTTCCACACCCAGGAATCGTTGAACATGCAGTCGATTTACGAAGAAGTCTTCAGCCTGGAAAAAAGCCAGGTGGAAAAGATGAAAGCCGATGTAATCGAAAATTATCGGATCGCTTCCGAAACTTTTGCAGAGGCTCCGGAAGAAGAACAGCAGTTTCTGCATATCTTTTCTTTTATCTGTCTGCTCAGCTTTGATGTATATGTAAAGAAACAGGTAATTGAAAAGCTGATTGACGGTCTTCCCAGAAAAGAAACAGGAAAAAAATGCAAAGATTAAAAAACGCCGCGTACAAAATCATTCGTACGCGGCATTTGTATCATTTGTCTTCCATCCTTCGAAAAACCATATCGTATCCATCATTTCCATAATTCAGAGAGCGGTTCACTCGGCTGATCGTGGCAGTAGAAGCACCGGTTTTCTCAGCAATTTCCAGATAGGTCTTCTTCTCCCGAAGCAGTTTTGCCACTTCAAAACGCTGAGATAAAGACTGTATCTCATTAATCGTACATACATCCTCAAAAAAAGTATAACACTCTTCCATACTTTGAAGACTTAATATCGCATGAAATAATCCATCTGTTGCTTCATTACGAATCTTCTTGCTCATATCAAAATACCCCCCTGCCACTTATGCTCCTCTCTACAAGATACCATGCATTATGGTTCTGCTATGTTATTTTAGCACAGTAAAATCATAAAGTCCAGCTTTTTCAGGATGAATATTTGTTGATATAAGGATACAGCTTCTTTCTGTCCGTATTGACAACCAGGATCTCCGGAAAATCTGCCTCATCAAGGATCTGAAGCGCAAGGTCGTGATTCAAAATGTCTTGTTCATAGTGAGCGTCGCTTCCAAGAATCACAGGAACCTGATATTTTTTGCACAATCTTAAAAGTTCCAGGTCATTTTCTCTCGCATTCTGCCGGAACCCTTTGGGATTCAGAGAATTGTTGTTAATCTCAAGAAGTGTATGATACTCCTTTGCCGCCTGTACGACTGCCGTATAATCCAGCGGATAACGCCCATCATCGGGATGTCCGATAATATTAACGTGCGGGTTTTTCATGGCTTGTATCAAACATTGTGTATTCCATTCCCGGCTTCCTGGATCTGTACATGGAGTATGAAGACTTGCAATTGTCACATCCATCTTCCCCAGATATGGTTCGTCCAGATCCACGGTTCCCTTTTCATCCAGAATATTCAATTCCACCCCAAGAAGCAGCTCCATCTCTCCATGCTGACGATTCACAACTTTCAGATTATGAAAATAAAACTCATGACAACTCCCAGGCATCCCCGGTGCATGCTCTGTGATTCCGTATACTTCCAGTCCTTTTTCCCTGGCCGTATGAATCATCTCCGCCATTGTATTATATGCATGCCCACTTGCAACGGTATGGGTATGCAGATCCAGAATATCTCTCATATTCAGCTCCTGTCTGATTCATGATCTTAATAGTTTCTGCAGTGCGTGCATCGCCTGCTCCTGACTCTCTACCAGAATCCCATGCATGCCAAGATTTCTGGCAGCCTCCACATTATCTGCAGAATCATCCAGAAAGACGGATTCCTCCGCCGACAATCTGTATCGCTCCAACAGCATCTGATAAATCGCCGGATCCGGTTTGATCAGCCTTACCGTATAAGACAGAATCCCGCCATCCATTTCCTGCAGAAAAGACAACTCCCCTGCAGCCTCTTCCTCCACCCGTTTTGAAAAATTAGACAGATAATAGACGCCATAACCTTCTGCCTTCAGAGACCGGATCCACGCTGCAGAACCTGACCTTTCTTTCACCAGTGTACTGAGATCTGAAAATACAGTCCGGATCTCTGTCTCCAGTTCCGGGGCATTGGCAACAAAACCGGCCAGAAGCTCCTCTCTGGTCCATACTCCACGGTCGACCTCCGGCCATATGGTACTGAGCATCATTGCTTCTCCAAGTCTCTCTGCAATCTCCTGCTCATATCCAAAACGCCGGATATGCTCCCGCCAACAAAAATCTGCCAGAACATTTCCTATGTCAAATATTATATTCTTAATCATGACTGCTTCTTCCGAAAGATGATATCTTTCCTGCCCGGACCATTGGACACCATTGTGATTGGGAATCCCAGCTGACCCTCGATAAATTCCACATAGTTCCGGCAGTTTTCCGGCAGTTCTTCATAGTTCCGGATTCCCCGGATATCACACTTCCACCCCGGAAGTATCTCATAGACTGGCTTCGACTTTTCAAGCATACACGTAACCGGAAATTCGGTTGTCACTTCTCCGTCAATCTCATATCCAACGCAGACTGGTATCTCATCCAGGTATCCCAGCACATCCAGAACGGTAAATGCCACATCCGTGGTTCCCTGCAGGCGGCAGCCATATTTGGAAGCCACACAGTCAAACCAGCCCATTCGCCTTGGCCGACCAGTAGTCGCCCCATATTCTCCACCGTCTCCGCCACGTCTTCTAAGCTCCTCTGCCTCATCCCCAAAAATCTCACTGACAAAAGCCCCTGCGCCCACTGCACTGGAGTAAGCCTTGCACACAGTAATCACCTGCTGAATCTCATAAGGTGCAATTCCTGCTCCGATTGCTCCATAAGCCGCCAGGGTGGAAGAAGAAGTCACCATTGGATAGATTCCATGGTCCGGATCCTTCAGCGTACCCAGCTGTCCTTCCAAAAGAACATTTTTTCCTTCCTTCACTGCTTTCCACAAATAAGATGATACATCACACAGATATGGCTCCACCATCTTCTTATAATCCATCAGTTCCTGATAGATATCTTCGGCCTGCAGCACAGGCGCATGATACAGATGTTCCAGCAATATATTTTTCTGCAGAATCACCCGCTCAATCTTCTCCCTCAGTGCTGCTTCATCCAGAAACAGTTCACTGACCTGAAAACCGATTTTTGCATATTTATCCGAATAAAAAGGTGCAATCCCCGACTTGGTGGATCCAAAAGACTTCCCTGCCAGCCGCTCCTCTTCCAGATGATCAAAAAGAATATGATAAGACATCACCATCTGTGCGCGGTCAGACACCAGTATCTTCGGCGCAGGAACTCCCCGCTCCACAATACTTTTGATTTCCGCAAACAGTACCGGAATATTCAGCGCAACACCATTTCCGATAATACTTGTAGTATGGTCGTAGAAAACTCCTGACGGAAGGGTATGCAGTGCAAACTTTCCATAATCATTAATGATCGTATGCCCCGCATTGGCTCCTCCCTGAAATCTGACAATGATATCAGCCTCTTTGCCAAGCATATCTGTGATCTTACCCTTGCCTTCGTCTCCCCAGTTTGCTCCTACAACTGCTCTTACCATAATATATACTCCTCCATTTCACAGACTCTGTGTTTGTCTGTCCTGCGTATTTACACGCAGCAGTCTGTCAATTTGCCGCATACATTAGTATAGCGTAAAACCTATGGCAAGTAAAGTATCATTTCGTCCCTTCTTTCAGCATCTCAATATATACTTCCCAGCCCACATAGCGCCCTCCCATACTCTCCAGGTGCTCCGTATAGAACTGACAATCAATAAAGGAAAATTCCTTATCCCGAAGTACACCCGACAATCCGATCAACGCGGTCTTGGAGCCGTTTTTCTTATCGGAAAACATGCTCTCTCCGAAAAAACATCTGCCGATGACCGCCCCATAGAGCCCGCCTGCTAGCTCCCCGTCTTCATAGGCTTCCACACTGACCGCAAATCCTTCTTTATGAAGGGCAAGATATGCCTCTTCCATGTCGTCTCCAATCCAGGTACCCTCGCTTTTCTCCCTCTTCATTCTGCACCGATGCATAGTATCATGAAAATCCCTGTTCAGGCGAATCTCTATCTTGTGTCTTTTGATATATTTTTTCATGGAACGAGACACATGAATCTCAGTCGGAAAGATCAGAAAACGCTCTCTTGGGCACCACCACATAATCTCTTCTCCCGGATTGTACCAGGGAAAAATTCCGTTACAGTATGCCAGCAGAAGACGCTCCACACTTAAATCGCCTCCCACTGCCAGAAGCCCGTCTTTCTCTGCAAGCTTCGGATTGGGAAAGCTTATCTCATCTTTTCTTAGTCTATATACTGGCATTTCATCGCCTTCTTTCTATAAATAAGCCACTATATTTCCCATTTGCTATACTTTTCATTCTAACATACCGCACAAAGTTTTTCCATCTTTTTCTCAAAATATATGTCAATAACAACAAAAAACTCCGGATTTTCTCCGAAGTTTTTCAAGTTTTATACAATCAGCCCTCTCGCCCGGGCCCATACATTATACAGTTCTGTCCAATGTTCAACGGGAAGAATACAAAGCAGACAGAACATCACTGCTCCCGCCATCACGCAGAACCGCACCATAGGAAATTCCTTTTTCTGATGTACAAGGATGCATACAAATACCAATCCCATCCACAGCATAAATACAAGCGGCAGAATGCGAAGTACCGTCAAACCATAAACACTGATGTACATCCCCATCTTGCTGACTGCCGTCGCAAGCAGCAGAAACGTCAACACGGACAGACATCCGGTCAGAAATCCCAGACCCTTATGTTCCCGTCCGTCCGATCTGGAAAACGTACCAGCACATGCCACAAAGAGCAGATTCCAGGCCCCGATCTGACATAGTTCAAAGAACCCTCTCCTGGCATATTCCGCATAGGTAAAAGTCTCAGGAATCACTCCCGCAAATGCAGAAAACAGGTAGTTTCCCTGCAATCCTATGAACAGACAATAAACCAGACAAATAATCACAAGCGCTGTGCAGACTGCTGTATCCGGCACTTTTCTGACAGACTTCCGCTTCTCTGCAAGTGTCTCTTCCCGAAAATGACCGGTATTCTCTCCATGAATTCCTCCAAATACAAGGCCGAACAGATAAAAACCTGTGGGAACCGCAAAACATATCCGCAGGAAGGTGACCAGAAGATGATCTGTCATATATTCTGTCAAACCGCTCATCAGATGTTGAAAACCTGCATCTGCGCGGACAAGAAGCGGCAGGATAATCAAAAGAGCCGGCAGAACAATCACAATGCCAAGAAGGATCGCACCGGCCTTTCCCATCTTTTTCTGATCCCCTTCCTGCATGGTACAGCTCCAAAGTACCCGCACCTGACAGCCGAAATTGCTGAATGGTACAACGATCATGGCATTGCATCCGTCAAAAAGGACCCAGTCGGAAGTACGTCCACTTCCAATCAGTCTCCCGGATGCAGACAGCGTCCAGTACGCAGCCACTGCTATCAGCGTCCACACCTGCAGAACATACAGTACACTCCAAAACGCATAGGGAAGCCCCATCGCCAGCATCACCGCCAGCCAGAACCAGCTTTCCCTGGCCGGGCGTATCTTCTTCCCCCACAGATACGCCAGAACCACCACTGCATAACATATGGTAAATACTGCAAGATTTCGTTCAAAATTCCAGCTGGAACAGATATGAATAAATCCATATCCCACCAGCAGATACACCACTGCAAACATCCGGTCTGCCGGCCCGCATTCCGGAAAATGGGGCGTATTGGCTGCGGGCAGGCAATTCCGGCCGCCCTCCTGGTTTCTCTCGTCCATAAAGCTCATTCCTCCTGTTATACCTCTGACTTAAAATGTTCATCCGATTCCACATATTCCAACAGGTCTCCCGGCTGACAGTCAAGGGCCCGGCAGATACTGTCCAGAGTACTCAGCTTAATCGCTTTTGCCTTGCCGTTCTTCAATATGGAGATATTGGCCATGGTAATACCAACCTGTTCTGATAACTCCGTAACACTCATCTTCCGCTTTGCCAGCATCACATCAATACGAATCATGATCGCCATTCAAATATCCCCCTTATATGGTCAGTTCCTGCTCTTCTTGTATCTCGCTGGCCCTCTGTACCAGATGGGACAACGCTGCACAGATCACCGTCAGTGTCACAGAGATAAAGACTGCCAGAAGTACCGGAAAGATCAGCCATGCAGCTTTCACATACCATCCCGCCAGAAAGAACCACACCAGAAATCCGGTATAGAGCACCGCGTCCGTCAGCATATACTGACTCATCCGCTTAAGCCTTATTGCATTTTCCATGGAAAAGGACTGATCTTTGTGAATACTATCACAAATTCCCCAGAACCGAATCAGACACAGGAATGCAGGAACCCCGCTCAGTCTGATCAGCCAGCAAGTTGCTCTGTAACCGCTTTGTCCGGCTGCCTCTGTCAAAGGCTCCTTCAGTACTAGGGGTAGAAACCAGAATATAAAAGCCAACAGCAAAACTCCCCCCCCCAACTGTGATCACCTTTAGATAACCCGACATCTCTGTCTGCTTCATATTTATTCCCTCCATCTTCCCTGATCTTTTTGTATCATACCTCCATATCTTCTATTTGTCAATATATTTTTATTGAATTACAATAAATTTTTATTGTCTATTCACATGCACATTCTGCATGTTCTGTCAGGTTCAGCACCAGCACAGCGGGAAGGCACATGACAATGGAATACATATACCGGAAATACCAACCATAAGTCGGTCCGGCCATACAAACCAGAAAAACCACAAACAAAGGCAGCAGAAGCATAAGACCATTTTTGTCTCTTTTCCGGATTCCATAGAAAATCAGCAGAAACAGAATCCAGATATACGTCGCAGAGAGATTACATATGGACAGTACCGGAAGTGTAAAGAGCATTTCCCGGAGATATTCCATCCCTTCCCTTGCTCCCGCAAACCGTTCCGGGTGACAGAGCTGCAGATTCAGTTCTTTATTGTGTTCGTTGCATTCCTGCATATACTCCTGGCTGGTTCCATAATCCTGGATCAGAGTGGTATATCCGTCCGGATAAAAATATCCATACAGGTTGTTCATCGTTGCCTGTATATAGATTCCCGGGTGTTTAAAGAACATCTGCAGCCAGACTTTCAGATACGCCCCAATCTCTTTTCCCGTCGCTTCCTTATTAAAAGTAGACTTCACCGGATCCGACAGATTTGGATTATACAATTCCCCCAGGTTCTCATAATCCAGTACCCCTGCAATCGCTTCTGCCTCCGCCTTTGTCACATCTTCTCCCGCTTCTTTTACATATCTGGCTGTCTGCTGAAACGGAATGGAAAACATCTGCCTTGTGTTATTATTTGCCACATTACAGGCAGGAAGAATCCCTTTCTGATAAATCACAGATAACAGGCATACTGATACAAACAGACAGAAAAATAGCCTCCGATGTTTTTTATATAAAATCCCGGCAGCCAGTGCGGTCGGGATGAGCACATAGATTCCGTCCTGGCGGAAGAAGAAGACCCCTGCTGCAGAAGCAATCAGTATACCAAGATACATTCTCTTCTTCTTTCCCTCCGGACATCTTCCAGTCAGAATCCGATGCAGTTCAACGACAAAAATCATCATAAACAGCGCATACCATACATCTTTCACCAGTACAAACAGATAATTCTGCAGTCTTGGGTTCAACATAAAGAAAGCCAACACTGCTGCCAGCCACTGAACAGATACCCTGCACCGGCAGAGATACGCCACTGTCCACGCTACTGCTCCCATGGTAAACAACGCCTGGGTAAGAGAAAGCAGAAACAGGCCGGCATTGGCACTGGAAAAGCAATTTCCCAAAAGTGTGGAGCCCACCAGTAAAAGTGTATGAATAACCGGATGCTGATTCCTGAGCTGTGAAGTTCCGTAGACCAACGCACGATATCCGTTGTCCAGCTGTATCTTCGTATCGCAGGTAAAGATTCCCGGATAAGACAGCACCATGTAGGGGATCGACCAGATTAAAAGTGTCAGAAACGCAGTCCGAAAGGGATATGCTTCCAGACATTTCAGATACCATCCCAATATTCCCCTGCATTGTATCGTTTTCTTGTCTGCAATGATTACTTTGTCAGCTGCCGCAAATATACACAAAATCACTGCACGGAACAAACAATAATACCCGGCAAAAGCAATCAGGCATTTCAGTAGCTGCACATGACTACAAAACACCAGGTTCCAACTGTTGCTTTTGTAAAAAGAATATCCAAATACCATACAAAAAGAAAAGAAACAGGCCGGAAGTTCATAACAGAGACTTTCCCATTTTTTCCTTCTTTTCAGTTCTGCCCCTGCCCGGTCGGAATACTGTAGCAGGCGCACAAACAGATACAACAGAACTCCATAAATCAGATTCAGCCCCTGCAGAGACTGTAACAGCAGATCCAGCAGTTTTTCTCCTTCCTGCAGATCCATGTTAATGGTCAATGCCAGAATGATTAAAAAGGCTTTGCATATATGTCTCATTGTACACTCCTCTTCGCCGCCGACAGCAATACCTCAGCCCGTTACAGGCTGAGGTATTGGTCAGTCTTTGTTATTTTTGTTCTTTCTCCGTGATCCCGATCCCCAGCTCTTCAAGCTGCGTCTGATCCACCACATCCGGCGCATTCGTCATCAGATCGGATGCGTCTTTCACTTTCGGAAACGCAATGACTTCCCGGATGCTGTCTGCTCCCGTCATCAGCATCATCAGCCGGTCAAAGCCATAGGCCAGCCCCGCATGGGGCGGAACTCCATATCTGAAAGCATCTAAAAGGAACCCAAAACGCTCCTGTGCCTGTTCTTTCGTAAAACCAAGCACCTCAAACATCTTCTCCTGCACATCTCCCTGGAAGATACGGACCGAACCGCCTCCCAGCTCCGTTCCATTCAGTACAATATCATAGGCCTTGGCCCGGACTGCCCCCGGATCGCTGTCAAGTTTCGGAAGGTCTTCTTCCATGGGCATAGTAAACGGATGATGCATGGCCACAAAACGTTCCTGCTCTTCAGACCATTCCAGAAGCGGAAACTCTGTCACCCACAGGAAGTGAAACTGATTTTTATCAATAAGCTCCAGATTCCGTGCAATCTCCAGACGGAGATTGCCCAGTACATCCCATACGATCTTATTTCGGTCTGCTGCAAATAAAAGCAGATCCCCTGGCTGAACGTCCATTGCTTCTGTAAGCGCTTTCATCTGCTCTTCCGTCATAAATTTTGCAAAAGAGGACTTTACTGTCCCATCCGGCTGAATCGCTGCATAAGCCAGCCCCTTGGCCCCATACCCTTTGGCAAATTCCACCAGGGCATCAATCTTCTTACGAGACATCTGTCCCTGCCCCTTTGCATTGATTCCGCGAACACTGCCGCCCTGCTCCAGGGCACCGGTGAACACTCCAAAACCGCAACCTTTTACCACTTCTGATACATCCGTCAGTTCCATACCGAATCGGGTATCCGGTTTATCGGAACCATACCGGTCCATAGCCTCCTGCCAGGTCATCCGCGGAAGCGGCAGTTCGATCTTCAGACCGATGGCATCCTGAAATACTTTCTGAAGCAGCCGCTCGTTGACCGCAATCACATCATCTACATCCACGAAGGACATTTCCATATCAATCTGCGTGAATTCCGGCTGACGATCCGCCCTTAGGTCCTCATCCCGGAAGCATTTTGCGATCTGAAAATACCGGTCGTATCCCGAGCACATCAATAGTTGTTTAAACAACTGAGGCGACTGAGGAAGCGCATAGAATTTTCCCTGATGGACCCGGCTGGGCACCAGATAATCTCTGGCTCCTTCCGGTGTACTCTTGATCAGAATCGGCGTCTCAATCTCCAGGAATCCTTCTTCCGCCAATACTGCCCGGACCTTTGTCGCCACCTGGCTTCGAAGCATCAGCTTACTCTGGATATCCGGTCGGCGAAGATCCAGGAACCGATATTTTAACCGCATCTCTTCCTTTGTTCTGGAATCTGCTTCAATGGGAAAGGGCGGCGTCTGTGCTTCCGACAGGATACGAACCTCTGTCACCCGAATCTCAATCTTTCCGGTGGCCAGATTCTCATTGACTGCACCCGATCTGGCTTCTACTTTTCCCACTGCCGCAATCACAAACTCACTTCTCAGTTTCTCTGCCTTCTCAAAATTCCCGGCGCCGCAGTCCGCCTCCTCAAAAATCAGCTGCAGAAGACCGGAACGGTCCCTTAAATCCACAAAGATAATACCGCCTTTATTCCTGCTCTTCTGCACCCAGCCCATAACTGTAACGGTCTCGCCGATATTCCCGGTTCCAAGCTCCGTACATCTGTGGCTTCTGTGCAGTCCCTTCATTGATTCTGCCATGACTTTTCTTCCTCTTTTCCTCTATATATCATCCCAAAATACCGTTCCTATCGGTTGAAAAACTCCCGGAACTCTGTGTAGCCCTCTTTCATAAGCTGCTCTTTCTGGAACTTTTTATTCTTATTCATCAGTGTTACCAGTACCTGTGTTCCCTTTTCGCGTTCTGCTTTCGCTTCTTTCAATACCTCGCACAATTTCTCCTTCGGCATCTTCTTCTCAACAAGATATGCCTTCTTGCCGGAGTTCCCCGGTATCTCGAACCCCTGTTCCATCAGAATCGTGATGATCCGTTCAAAACCGATGGAAAATCCGCAGGCTGGCACGTCCTTGCCGGTAAATTTTCCGATCATCCGGTCATAACGCCCGCCCCCGGCCACGGAACTGCCGAATTGCGGCATCTCAATTTCAAAAATTGTACCTGTATAATAGGACATTCCCCGCACCAGCGTCGGATCGAATGCCAGTTCGAATTGTCCTGCTTTTGTGGCTTCCACGCTGGCCTGAATCATACGAAGATTATCAATCACATCCTCTTCCAGCGTTCCGGCAAGCTTCTCTTCCAGATAGCAGAGTCCGTCCCCTGACGACTCCATCTCTGTAAACATGGCAACGTACCGCTCCACCCTTTCCTGGTCAAATCCGGCCTCTGCCAGCTCTGCTTTTACGCCGTCCCATCCGATCTTGTCCATCTTGTCCAGAATGATGAACACCAGATCGAACTGTTCCTCTGCAAATCCACTGTACAGGGCCATGGCTTTCAGAATCCGTCTCTCATTGATTCTGACTTTAAAATCCGAAAAATTCAGCTTCCCAAGCAGCGTGGTCGTGGCCAGGATCAACTCAATCTCCGCCAGACAGCCGGCCTCTCCCAGAATATCTATATCGCACTGAACAAACTGGCGGAACCGTCCTCTCTGAGGCTGGTCTGCCCTCCACACGCTTCCGATCTGCAGCGCCTTAAAAGGACTTGGCAGATCATTTGCATGATTGGAGTAGAATCTGGAAAGCGGTACGGTCAGATCATACCGAAGGCCGCTGTCCGTCACATCGGACTCCGACTCCGCTCTCTGGAGATCCAGTTTCTCTCCCCTCTTCATGATTTTAAAAATCAGTTTTTCATTATCTCCTCCCTGTTTGCTGCACAGATTCTCAATATGCTCCACGCAGGGGGTTTCAATGGGAGAAAACCCAAAGCTTTTATAAGTCTCCTTAATCAGTCCTGTCACATAATCCCGAACCTGCATCTCTGCAGGCAACATATCTTTCATGCCTTTTACTGGTTTCTTCTTCAATGCCATCTTTCATGTTCCTCTCTGTCATTCCTCATCTGCCGGCCTTTTGTCCGCAAAAGCTCCAAAACCAGCGCTGGCAGCCTGTTATTCCACACTCTGACATACTGAACATTATATTTTTCGCAATACACTTTGTCAACCATTTTTAGAACAGAAAAAGAACTGTCTTTATGAATACAATTGTCATTTTACTTAAATGTTAAAATGTGTTGCTTGCAGCAACGGGCGGTTCTGTCTACAATAATGGTAACAATCGAAAAAAGGAGGCCATCCCTAATGCTCAACGAAAATATGAAAACAATTAGAAAATCAAAAGGACTTTCACAACAAGAGCTTGCCGTCAAACTGAATGTGGTCCGGCAAACAGTTTCTAAATGGGAACAAGGATTGTCAGTTCCCGATTCTGATATGTTGATCTCCATATCGAAAGCACTTGAAACACCCGTGAGTACGTTACTTGGAGAACATGTCATTGAGTCGAAAGTTGACGACTTAAAGGCGATTTCTGCAAAACTGGAGGTAATAAACCTGCAACTTGCACAGAGAAAAACCACAAGAAAAAGAATTCTGCACTGGTTTCTTATCTCATTATGCCTGGTCACAGCAGCAATTTTTGCAATCTTATTGGCATTAGAAAGTCCTTACCTGGGTTGGGACTATAGTAACCCTGAAACTGCCGTTCTCGGAGTGGCATTTCACTCATTTGAATGGCTGTTTGTCAGGCTGGTACCGGTTATCTTAATTAGTGCAGTTGTTGGGATCTTTCTGACACACAGGACCTGACACACAAGAAAGAGCCAGGATTACCAAAATAGAGAGCGCCTATGGCGCGCACAGACAAAATTACGGCTGTTTCTGTCGCCTGTATATGTCAAGGCTGCAAAAAGCATCTGCTTTAGGAATCCAATCAATCATCGCCTAAAAGATGCTTTTTGCGCTCAATCATTTCGCCGATTCTATCAATATATTGGGAAATATCCTTCACATTCTCACACCGTTCAATCCTTCCGTCCGGGTACACCCGTTTGCTGACCGAACCGGCGCCAAGAGCCACGATGGTCTGTTTCTCCTCCATCATAAGAATATTATAGATTCCGGCCTTATCCGGTCCGGCATACCCCACGTTTTCAAAATTTCCCGCCATATTCTTCTGACGGTAGAGATAGTATGGCGACAGTCCCATCTCCGCGCAGTATCTGGCAGTCATATCCATAATCTGCATGTTATTTTCAAGCCCCATCTCTTCATACACTTCCTTGAAAAGATTCAGTCTTGCAGCCCGTTTGATGGCCAGAGAATGGATTGTCACACTGTCCGGTGCAAGTTTCGCAATTTCCTGCATGGTATGCTCCACATCCTCGTATCTTTCCCCCGGAAGTCCGATGATCAGATCCATATTAATATGAGAAAATCCCATTTCTCTGGCCAGGGCAAATGCTTCTTTTGTCTGCGCCACAGTATGATGCCGGCCAATGATCCGGAGCGTCTCATCCTTCATGGTCTGAGGATTGATGGAAATACGGTCAATCCCATAATCCAGAAGCACCTGGAGCTTCTCCCGGGTAATACTGTCCGGACGCCCGGATTCCACCGTATATTCCTGCAGATTGGTTGTATCAAATTTCGACCGGATCTTTGTCAGCAGCCTGTCCATCTGTTCAGGACTCAGAGTTGTAGGCGTTCCCCCACCAATATAGATCGTATTTAACCGTTTATGCCGGAACATTTCCGCCAGATCATCCAATTCTTTAAAAAGGGCCTCCAGATATTCGTCTATCCGCCTCTCCCACTGGGACAGCGGATAAGAAGTGAAGGAACAGTACAGACAGGTACTTGGACAAAACGGTATTCCCACATACAGGCTGTATCCGTCCTGATAGTCAATATTTCTCAGCACATACCGTTCCCTGTTGGCGATCATCACGCTCAGCGCCGCCTTCTCTTTACTTGCCAGATAAGTGTCTCTCATATAAGCAGCAATCTCTGCATTGCCCTTTCCCTCTTCCAGAAGCTGCATGGCAATCTTCACCGGACGGATCCCCGTAAGTGTCCCCCAGGGCAGGGTCCGGCCTGTATATTCTGATAAGACTTGATAAATCAGTTGTTTCAGATGGTTTTTCGTCTCTTTGCGCTCCTTCAGCTCCGCTTGCCTTTGCTGTCTCCCCCTGCAGATACCATCCTCCAGAAGCTCTGCTTCTATCCCTTCCTCCCGGAACCGGACCATCATCCGAATCCCGGTCTCCTCTGCCAGATTCTCCTGTACCCGAACGCCTACATCTTCCCTTGGAAAAAAGGCCTTCACCAGAGAATGAATATCATATTCAAAACCCGGACTGTTGACAATCACTTCGATCATAGTCTGTCTCCCATCTCATAATCTCTTATACTTTTACAGTTTCGTTCTTTCTGTTCTTCTTCGGCAGCTGTGCCAGGATAATTGCAACGAACATCAGCGCGCATCCAAACAATTCTCTGTTGCTTAAGCCCTGTCCAAGCAGTACCCACCCTGCCAGTACAGAAAATACGGATTCCAGGCTCAAAAGCAGAGACGCCACAGTGGGATCTGCATTTTTCTGTCCCAGAATCTGCAGGGTATAGGCCACTCCGCAGGACATTACCCCTGCATACAGCACCGGCATCCAGGCTGTCAGAATCTCGCCCACCTTCGGATCCTCCCAGAGCAACATAGGTACCGCACAGACAATTCCCGCTGTCAAAAACTGAATTGCCGACATACGCACCCCATCCACCAGCGGCGAGAAGTGATCAATGACCAGGATATGTATGGTAAATACGACTGCGCACAATAATACAAGCAGGTCTCCGATGTTAAGTGACAACCGCTCTGTCATACACAGAAAATACAGTCCCGCCACCGCCATCGCCACGCATAAGAAGATCAGAGGTCTTACCTTTTTGCCGATAAAAATCCCCAGAACCGGAACCAGAACAATGTACATGGCCGTGATAAAACCGGCCTTTCCCACTGTCGTATACAGAATACCAAACTGCTGCAGGCTGCTGGCAACTGCCAAAACCACGCCGCAGCAGATCCCTCCTGTCACCAGCGTCTTGGTACCACCCCTGTCCTTTTTCAATTCCCCTTTACTCATTTTATCCTTTTTCTTCTGTCTGTCCATCAAAAAAATCACCGGAACCAGAACTGCGCTTCCAATCACACACCGGACACAGTTAAATGTAAACGGTCCCACATAATCCATTCCCACGCTCTGTGCCACAAACGAGCAGCCCCAGATCAAAGCGGTTAGAAGCAGCATCCCATTGTTCTTCATCTGTTTCATTCTTATAGTGCCTCCAGTATTTTCTGCAGTTCCTCCGTATCTGCCGCTGTATGCTCCGCCCCAAGCTCCAGAAGAAGTTCTCTGCTTCGAAAGCCCCAGGTTACGGATACACAGGGAATCCCGCAGTTTTCTGCCGTCTCAAGATCCACTTCTGAATCTCCCACATAGATACAGTCCTCCATGCGTACGCCAAGTTCTTTTGCCGCCCGCTTCACCGTATCCGGCGCCGGCTTTCTGCGCACACCTTCGGATTCCCCAATCGCAACTTTTATCTGTTTCCCGAAAAACTTCCTGCTCAGTTCCCGGACCGCAAAATCCGGTTTATTTGATACGATGGCCATGGGAATCTTCTGCTCTGCCAGTTTCTGAAGAAGTTCCTCAATTCCTTCATAAGGACCTGTGTGATCGTTCAGATGCAGGCCATAATGTTCTCTGAACGCCAGAAGGCAATCCTCAAAATGAGGATTGTCTTCTCCCTGAGGCACCGCCCTGCGCATCAGATTGTCTGCCCCATTGCCAACGAACTGCCGGATTTCTTCCAGAGTCCTTTCCGGAAATCC
Source organism: uncultured Lachnospiraceae bacterium (assembly GCA_910579225.1). Lineage (GTDB taxonomy): Bacteria > Bacillota > Clostridia > Lachnospirales > Lachnospiraceae > Hominiventricola. Next base: position 107,636 of record CAJTTI010000005.1, read on the forward strand.
ATACTTCGCAAGAGCCGCATTGGTACTTAAGTACAGATCTTCTAATGTATTCAACAATGTCCCATCCATATCAAAAATGATTGCTTCTTTCATGACAGTTCGAATGCCCCCGTATATAACTGATAATATTTTCCGCGCTCTTTTAGAAGAGATTCATGATTTCCTCTCTCAATGATACGCCCCTGCTCCAAAACCATAATCACATCTGAATTCTTGATTGTAGACAATCGGTGTGCAATTACGAATACAGTACGACCTTTCATCAGTCGATCCATTCCTCTCTGGACAATCGTCTCCGTCCGGGTGTCGATACTGGAAGTAGCTTCGTCCAGAATCAGTACCGGCGGATCTGCAATCGCCGCCCTGGCAATAGCCAGAAGCTGCCGCTCCCCCTGAGACAGACTGGTTCCGTCGCCGCTCAGCATGGTGTTATAACCGTCCGGAAGCCGTGTGATAAAGTAGTGAGCATTGGCAAGCTTCGCCGCCGCAATCACCTCCTCGTCCGTTGCCTCCAGCTTTCCGTACCGTATATTGTCCGCAATCGTCCCTGTGAACAGATGGGTATCCTGCAGAACAATTCCAAGAGAACGGCGCAGATCCGGCTTCTTAATCTTGTTAATGTTGATGCCGTCATACCGGACTTTACCATCCTGGATATCATAAAACCGGTTGATCAGGTTCGTAATAGTCGTCTTGCCTGCACCGGTGGCCCCTACAAAAGCGATCTTCTCTCCCGGATTCGCATACATCTTGATATCATGCAGAACGATCTTCTCGTCCTCATAGCCGAAATCCACGCCGTCCAGCACCACATCCCCTTCCAGTTTTTTATATGTGATGGTTCCTTCCGCTTTGTGGGGATGCTTCCACGCCCAAAGCCCGGTCCGCTCCTTTGACTCCTTCAATGTCCCATCCGGTTCCTCTGTCACATTGACAAGCGTCACATAACCGTTATCTGTTTCTTCCGGTTCATCCAGAAGATCAAAAATTCGCTCAGCTCCTGCCAGGGCCATGATAATGGAATTAAACTGCTGAGATACCTGGGTAATGGGCATATTGAAACTTCTTGTAAGCTGCAGAAAAGATGCCAAACCGCCCAGAGTCAGACCGCCAATACCGTTGATAGCCAGTACTGCTCCCACACCCAAAGTCAGTACATAATTGATATTACCCAGATTGGCCATAACCGGCATTAGAATATTGGCAAAGGTATTGGCCTTTTTGGCACTGTCGAACAGATCATCATTGAGCTGGTTAAATCGTTCTTTAGACTCTGCTTCATGGCAGAACACCTTGACTACTTTCTGCCCTTCCATCATTTCCTCAATATACCCGTTCAGCGTACCAAGGGATTTCTGTTGACGGATAAAATACATACCGCTTCTGCCCCCGATAAAACGTACCGCCCTTACCATTACCACAACCATCAGAACAATCAGCACCGTCAGAGGCACGCTCAGAACCAGCATGGACACAAATGTACTGATGATTGTAATAGAAGAACTCAACATCTGCGGAATACTCTGACTGACCATCTGTCGAAGCGTATCTGTATCGTTGGTATAGCAGCTCATAATATCACCATGGGCGTGGGTGTCAAAATATTTAATCGGCAGACGTTCCATATGGCTGAACATCTCATCCCGAATCTCCTTTAAAACGCCCTGGGTGATAATAATCATAATCCGCGCATAGAGAAAAGTTGCCACCGTACCTGCATAATAGATACATGCCATTACTGTCAGCGCATGAAGCAGTGGCGCGAAACTGGGATTTGCATCTCCAAGAAACGGCAGAATATAATCATCAATCAGGTTTCGGAGAAACAGGTTTCCAACCACTCCGGTCAAAGAACTGACTGCAATACAGATCGCTACCACAACACAGTGAACTTTATAATCCTTCCATATATAAGCCAGCAGACGTTTTAATGTTTTCCCTGGGTTCCGGCTTCCCTGTCCGCCACGCATTCTCCGGGCACCCGGACCTCTTGCTGTCACTGGATTACTCATCTGCATCCGCTCCTTTCTGCTGCAATTCATATATATCACGGTAAATTTCATTGTCTCTCAGCAATTCCTCATGGGTACCGAAACCCACAACTGCTCCCTGGTCCAACACCAGGATCCGGTCGGCATCCTGTACAGATGAGATCCGCTGTGCGATGATCAGTTTCGTCGTGTCTGGTATCTCTTCTGCAAAAGCTTTTCTTATGAGAGAATCCGTCTTTGTATCTACTGCACTGGTGGAATCGTCCAGAATTAGAATCTTCGGTTTTTTCAAAAGCGCCCGGGCAATACAGAGTCTCTGCTTCTGTCCACCGGACACATTGGTTCCACCCTGCTCGATATAAGTTTCATAGCCATCCGGCATCTTCTCAATAAATTCATGCGCCTGCGCCAGTTCACAGGCATGACGACACTCTTCCTCTGTCGCTTCTTTGTTTCCCCATCTTAGATTCTCCAGAATCGTTCCGGAAAACAGTACATTTTTCTGCAGGACCATGGATACAGCATTCCGAAGCGTTTCAAGCTGGTACTCCCGCACATCACGTCCGCCTACAGTCACCGACCCCTCCAGCACATCATAGAGCCTCGGAATCAGCTGCACCAATGTAGACTTGGAACTCCCGGTCCCGCCAATGATGCCAATAGTCTCTCCTGCATGAATCTCCAGATTCACATCCCGCAATACACATTTATCCAGATCATCGCTGTAGGAAAAATTCACATGATCAAAACGAATAGAACCGTCCTCTACCTGGCAAAGAGAATGCTTCGGATCCTGAAGAGAACTTTCCTCATCCAGCACTTCTACGATACGTTCCGCCGAAGAACGAGCCATAATCGTCATGACAAAGATCATGGAAATCATCATCAGACTCATTAAAATCTGCATTGTATAAGTGAAAAGACTCATCAACTGTCCTGTGGTCATGGTTTTGTCCACTACGATCAGTTTTGCCCCGAACCAGGAGACCAGCATAATGCAAGTATATACGGTAAACTGCATCACCGGCTGATTCATCACTACCAGGCGTTCGGCATGAACACTTAAATCTTTCAGGTTCTTTGTTGCCCCATGGAATTTTTCCTTCTCGTAATCTTCCCGCACATAGGCTTTCACTACCCGGATTCCCGTCAGATTCTCCTGTACACTGGCGTTAAGCCTGTCATATCCTTTGAACATCTCATCAAAGATCGGGAACGCCCGGGAAATAATGAATGCCATCATGCATCCTAAAAATACCAGAGCGGCCAGAAAGATCAAAGACAGCCTGGGGCTGATTGACACACACATAAACAATGCAGAGATCATCATAATCGGCGCCCGCACAAACATACGAATAATCATCTGAAATGCATTTTGCACATTGGTCACGTCCGTAGTCATACGGGTTACCAGACCTGCAGTGGAAAAATGATCAATATTCCGGAAAGAAAAGTTCTGAATATTGTCATACATTGCTTTTCTTAAGTTTCGCCCGAATCCCATGGATGCTCTTGCCGCGAATACACCGGACATGGTGCCCGCAAGCAGTGAGAGCATGGCTACAATCAGCATCACCACTCCCATCTGAATTACATAATTCATGTCTCCTGCTTCTACGCCCCGGTCAATGACCGAGGCCATCAAAACCGGCAGCAGGACTTCCAGAATCACTTCCAGAATCACGCTCACCGGAGCCAAACAGGTATCTCTTTTAAACTCTCCGATATGAGCTGTCAGTTTTCTAATCATATTCTGCCTCCTCAAGTCTTGCCTCAATTTTCCTGATACACGAAAACCAGAGTGTACGCTCCTCTGCAGTAAGCGTATCATTCACCAACTTCTCCAGCTTCTCCAACCGTTCCAAAACCGTCTCCTGCACTTCAATTCCCTGTTTTGTCAGCGCCAGTTCTTTCTTCCTGGCGTCTCCGAGAACCCCGTTTCTCTGAACCAGCCCTTTTTTCTCCAGATGTTGTATCACGCTTGTCACAGATGACTTCCGTATCTTAAACTCCTCCTCCAGCTCCCGCTGAAACACCTGTTTCCCACGCTGACTCTGAAAATAGAGATATCCGAGCATCCGACTCTGAATTGAACTTAACCCCAGGTCCGCCATCCGGCTCCCAATGACCCGATGCCAGACACAGTTCAAATTCATCATCTCCCTCATGGGATAATTTCCATCCTTCACCTTCCCGCCCTCCCTCATATTGTTAGAAGTCTAACAAATTATATGTTAGACTTCTAACAATGTCAAGTGTCAATCTATGAAAATTCTGTGAATTCTGTGAAAAATAACACAGCACCGTCTCCTCCTGGTTCCGATGCCGTGCCCTTTTTCATTATAATTCTTTGTGTTCTTTTTCTTCTATCCGTTTTCGAAAATTCCTCACACGCTCCCGAATTTCCCCCATATCCAGCCCTTCTGCCACAAAGCGGAATCCTGGGTTACGTGCCAGCAAAAGATCAGCTCTTCGAATCATCCGCTCTTTCAGGTGCTCCTGCCTTTCCTGAAGCTCACAGATCTCACGCTCCATCTTCTTGAGCAACTGCTCCCCGGACTGTTCTGCCCGTTCCTTCTGTTCCTCAATGCGCTCCTCCACAGCCGCCTTCGCAAAGGTCGCCGCTGCTTCCAGAAGTCGCCTCTTCTCTGCTGCCCGGCGCTCAAGTTCCCCGCAGATCTGCTCTGCCTGAATCAGCAGTTCCCGCAGATCCATGGCTTTCTGGAACGCAACACTGAAGTCATGCACCATACATACGGTGATTCCAAACGTCAACACAGACACCACCTCTTCATGTATCCGGAAGATCAGCTGCTCTACCGGTTTATGCACCCCATAGACCATCAGAAGGCTCAAAAATCCCCATGCGACAGACGAGCTCAGGCAGATATGTCCCCGATACTGAAGCTTCTGATCACTGTAATCCCAATAACGGACTTTAAACAGCCTGACCATGGCCTCTCCGGTCACATATTCCAGTACTGTCGCACCCAGCGCCCCGGTCAGGTATACCAGCACCGGTGTCTCCTGAAAAGGCAGTGTCAGCCAAAGTACCAGAATCGCCCCGCTCCCGTAGAGAGGAAGCCAGGGTCCTTTGAGAAACCCCCGGTTCGTAAGATGCCTGGTTTTCAGAGACACGTACATGGACTCAAAACACCACCCAAAAATACAATAGAAATAGAAGAAAGACAGCCATTCCCGAAAATGATAACTGTACATATATATTGTCCTGCTTACACGTGAATATCTGCTTTCATTCCCAGTAACTCTCTGTTTGCCTCCAGAACCGGATTCACCACATGTTTCAGAAATGCATCCACCTGTATCTCAGAACGGCCCACATAACGGGACGGCTCCATACATGCCTGAAGCTCCTCCATTGTCAGATTAAACGCCGGATCCGCAGCAATCAGCTCCAGAAGGTTATTGTCCTTTCCCTCCACCTTCACATGCTTGCCGGCCTCCATGGAAAGCGTACGAATCTTCTCATGCAGTTCCTGACGGTCTCCCCCTGCTTTCACTGCATCCATCATAATATTTTCGGTTGCCATGAACGGAAGCTCGCTCATAAGACGTTTCTCAATGACTTTCGGATAAACCACCAGTCCGTCCACCACATTCAGACACAGATCCAGAATCCCGTCAACAGCCAGAAATCCTTCCGGCACGGACAGTCTCTTATTGGCAGAATCGTCCAGTGTACGCTCAAACCACTGGGTTGCAGAGGTAACTGCCGGATTCAGTGCATCAATCATCACATATCTGGCAAGGGAAGCAATCCGTTCGCTGCGCATAGGATTTCTCTTATATGCCATGGCAGAAGAGCCAATCTGTGATTTCTCAAAGGGCTCCTCCACCTCCTTCAGATGCTGCAAAAGGCGGATGTCATTGGACATCTTATGAGCAGTGGCTGCAATACCTGCCAGAACATTCAATACTCTGGTATCCGTCTTGCGGGAATAAGTCTGTCCCGACACGGGCACGCACTCTTTAAAGCCCATCTTTTCTGCAATCATCGGATCAATCCGGTCAATGGTCTCCTGATCTCCTTCAAAAAGTTCCAGAAAACTGGCCTGCGTTCCGGTGGTTCCTTTGGAACCCAGAAGCTTCATGGTACCGAGCACATAATCCAGATCCTCCAGATCCATACAGAATTCCTGCAGCCACAGAGAAGCCCGTTTTCCCACCGTCGTAGGCTGCGCCGGCTGAAAATGTGTAAAAGCCAGCGTTGGCAGGGCTTTGTATTTCTCTGCAAACTTTGCCAGCTCTGCAATCACATTGATCAGTTTTTCTCTTACCAGGCCCAGCGCCTTTGTCATTACAATAATATCCGTATTATCTCCCACATAGCAGGAAGTGGCTCCCAGATGAATGATTCCCTTTGCCTTCGGGCACTGCACGCCGTAAGCATATACGTGGGACATCACATCATGACGCACCTCTTTTTCGCGCGCTGTTGCCACATCATAGTTAATATCCTCTGCATGGGCCTTTAATTCATCAATCTGCTCCTGGGTAATGGGAAGGCCAAGCTCCTTTTCCGTCTCCGCCAGCGCAATCCAAAGCCTTCTCCAGGTCCGGAATTTCATATCCGGGGAAAAAATATACTGCATCTCTTTGCTGGCATAACGTTCCGATAAGGGACTTTGATATCTGTCTGTGCTCATAACTGTATTTCCTTTCTGTAAATAAAATTGATCCTGATCCACTGGACTGTCCATCGCCAGATATATGAAAACGCCACAGACCGGGGCCTGCGTTATAAGTTGCCGGCCCCGGTCCTTCATTTTTATTCCAGTCCAAGTCTCTTAAATACTTCCCGATATGCTTCTTCCACATTGCCAAGATCTCTGCGGAAACGGTCTTTGTCCAGCTTTTCATGAGTCTTGGAATCCCACAGTCTGCAGGTATCCGGAGAAGTCTCATCTGCCAGGACGATCTCTCCTTTATAACGGCCGAACTCAATCTTAAAATCAATCAGATCAATTCCCAGTTCTGAGAAATATGCCTTGTACACTTCATTTACCTTGAAAGCGTACTCGGTAATCTTCTCAATCTCTTCTCTGGTCGCCAGATTCAGTGCGATTGCAAAATAATCGTTGATCAGCGGATCTCCCAGCTCGTCATTTTTATAACTGAACTCCAGCGTAGGAGCCGAGAATAAAGTTCCCTCCGGCACGCCCAGCCTCTTTGAGAAGCTTCCGGCCGCCACATTGCGGACAATCACCTCCAGCGGAACGATCTCCACCCGCTTCACAGCCGTCTCCCGGTCGTTTAATTCTTCAATCAAATGGGTCGGTACGCCTGCTTTTTCCACCAGTTGAAACACATGGTTGCTCATACGGTTGTTAATGGCGCCCTTTCCCGTAATAGTGCCCTTTTTCTGTCCGTTGAACGCAGTCGCATCATCCTTATAGGATACAATCAATACGTCCGGATCCTCTGTGGTGTATACTTTCTTCGCTTTTCCTTCATACAGAAGTTCTTTCTTTTCCATAATGATTCTGCCTGTCCTTTTCTTAATCTCTTTCCTTCTTCTTTGTCATATCAGTTCCACGAAATTACCGTTCAGCTCTCTCACCCGGCATATGCTCCGCTTTTTCATTGAACATACTTGAAGGTGACTTCATTATAGCAACAAGTCCCCAAAGTGTAAAGCATTTCTTCAGCCCTGTGTAAATCTTGACAAAAACTGCTTCGTCCGCTCCTCATGGGAATGCTCAAACACCTGTTCCGGAGTTCCCTGCTCCAGAATATATCCGTCGTCCATGAAAATCACATGACTGGCCACATCTCTTGCAAAAGCCATCTCATGAGTCACAATAATCATTGTTGTCTTCTGCTCTGCAAGCTCTTTCATAACCCTTAAAACTTCTCCTGTCAGCTCCGGATCCAGCGCCGAAGTTGGTTCGTCAAAGCAGAGAATGTCCGGCTTCAGCGCCAGTGCACGGGCAATGGCCACACGCTGACACTGACCCCCTGACAGCTGATGGGGATAATTATCCATCCGTTCCGCAAGTCCCATCTGCCGGAGAAGCTCCTCTGCCAGCACCCGGATCTCTTCGTGAATCTCCTTTTTTCTCGCCTTATAGTCCGTCTGCCCTTTGGCTAAAAGCTCTTTGGCCAGCATCACATTTTCCAGCGCCGTATATTGTGGAAACAGGTTAAAAGACTGAAATACCAGCCCAAAATGCAGCCGCTTCTTCCGAATCTCAGCCTCCTGCATCGTAGCGGGATCCCCGCTGTCAAATAAAGTCTCCCCACATACACGGATGATACCCTGATCCGGACGTTCCAGAAAATTCAGGCACCGAAGGAGCGTCGTCTTGCCACTTCCGGAAGATCCAATGATGGAAAGCACCTGGCCCTCCTCCAGCGAAAAACTGATATCCTTCAGTACTTCCGTACGTTCAAAAGTTTTACAGATATGTTCCACTTCCAATATCGCCATATTCTACTTCTTCTTCCCTTCTCTATCTGAAATAATCCAGCTTCTTCTCCAGCCACCCCAGAAGGACTGTCAGAATACCACTGAAGATCAGATAGTAAACTGCTGTGAAAAACATGGGCCAGATAGCTCCTGAGATTCCCTGGGACCCTTTCATAAACGCCTGCCCGGCCCAGATAATCTCCTGAAGCGCAATAATACGGGCCAGAGAAGTATCCTTCACCAGCGTGATGATCTCATTGGACATGGGTGGTACAATCCGTTTGATCATCTGAAGCAGGGTCACTTTGAAAAAGATCTGGCTTCTTGTCATCCCAAGCACCAGTCCGGCTTCCTCCTGCCCCACTGGAACGCTCTGTATCCCGCCCCTGTAGATTTCCGAAAAATAACAGGCATAATTAAAGATAAAAGAGACGGACGCAGCCAAAAACCGTCCGGTCTCGCCGCCGCCCCAGATGGGTTTTCCAAGTACCAGTCCCGGAAAATAATAGATAATCAGAAGCTGAATCATCAGCGGCGTCCCCCGGATGATCCATACAACTATTTTTGTAAAAAAACTGAGGGGCCGAAAACGCGACATGGAACCGAAGGCAATCACCAGCCCCAGGGGAACTGCACCGAGCAGCGTTACTGCAAAAAGTTTCAGCGTCTGTAAAAACCCGATATTTAGAGACCGAATCACAATCGGCATCTGTTCCAGTATCAATTCCATGTACTTCTCCTGCTTTCTCTCATAATTCTAAATTTCTTCTGTACATACAATAATAGAGGGCGAAAAAGGCTCCGCCCTCTATCCTTTTACTCTGTCTTATTTCTGTTCAATCACCGCTGCCTGTACGCTGTAAGTCTCAGCCGTCGCCAGCATGCTTCCGTCTGCATAACTGGTCACAAAGAACTCATTGAGCGCCTGAGCCAGATCGGAACCTTTACGGAAACCAACGCCATACTCTTCATCGTTCAGCTGCACCGTATAGGTCAGGTCTGCATAGCTGGTGCCTTCTCCTACCATTGCCGCCGCCATCAGAGAATCGATCACTGCCGCATCCGAGGTCTTTGCAGCCACTTCCATCAGCGCATCCGCCTGTGCCTTCACCGGTGTGCACTCCAGTCCCAGCGCCTGTACCTGCGCTTCTCCTGCACTGCCTGCCTCTACCGCAAAGCTCAGTCCGGCAAGGCTTTCTTTATCCTGATACTGATCTGCCTGATCTGCAGGAATAATCACGATCTGCGCATTGTTGCAGTACGCATTGGAGCACTCCATGGCGCTCTTCACTTCATCAGTCAGCGTCATGCCATTCCACACACAGTCGATGGTCTTGCCGTCCAGCTCCATGATCTTGTTGTCCCAGTCAATCTCCACAAATTCAACGCTTACGCCAAGACTCTCTGCAAACGCAGCCGCCATATCCGCATCAAACCCAATCCACTTGCCGCTTTCATCTTTATAATCCATCGGCTCAAAATCTGTGATGCCAACGACCAATGTGCCTTTTTCCTTCACATATGCCATATCGCTTTCACCGGAAGCACTTTCCTGCGCATCTGCTCCGTTCTCTGTGTCTGCAACGTCAGCGTCGCCTGTCTCCCCGTCCGCGGGAGCTTCTGTCTCAGCTGCAGGGGCTTCTGTCTCAGCCGGCGCATCAGTCTGCGTATCCGCACCGCCGCATCCGGTTACCATCGCTGCAGTCACAACACCTGCCAGCATCAAAGCCATTAACTTTTTCATCATTAATATCCTCCTCTGATTTCCACCTGCTATCACTTTACCATAGCAGAGTATTATAACAACATGGAAATCATAGCAGGTATACGGCAAATTGTCAAGTTTTTTTTACTCTCTGCTGTCTGCTTTTTACATAGACAGTTTCCTCGGTCTCAATACAATATGCCGCCAGATTCCCTCCAAATACACAGCCACAGTCCAGGGCGATCTGCCCGTTTCCCTGATAAATCAGGGGCAGGCCGTCCGGCCGTATCAACAGTGTCGGCGTGTGTCCCGTCACCACTATTTTCCCGGGATCTTGATAATATCTCTTATTATAATCCGTCCTTTTGAATATAAAATCAGACACATCATATTCATCCAAAGCCTTATACTCCTTAAATCCCCGGAGCCCGGCATGAACCATGATAAACTGCCTTCCTCTGTCTTCCAGTAGTGCATAAACCTGCGCATCTCCCAGATAGTCCAGAATCTCCCACTGCTCATCCCTGGGCAGAACTCTGAACTGGTCGGCAGTGACTCTTCCTCCATCCTGCATCCAATAATACCAGTTCTGAAAATCTTCGGATGTGAGATGTGTTCTGTAATTTTCTTCTGTAATTTCCACTGCCAGTTTTTTCAGTGTACGCAGCATCATATAATCATGGTTTCCAACCACATAAACTACATTACTCCGCATCATCAGATCCTGGATAACCTTTATGGGATCCGGTCCCCGGTCCATGGCGTCTCCCAGAACATACAGTTCGTCTCTGTCCGAAAAATGAATCTTGTCAAGAAGCTCCAGATATTCTGCATAACAGCCATGAATATCCGAGATCACATAACGCATATTCTGCACCTTCCTACCGTCATTCGTCCCATCCGTCCATAAAGCGGATATTGACGCAGATGTTCCGTACAATTATACCTTCTTCCCGTACAATATCCCGTACGTCAGTAACCGCCGGAAGCTGTCCGTCCTCCTCCGACAATTCCAGACTGATCCAGTCATAAGCCGCTTCATTGGCTAGCTCCACGGTCTCTTCCACCGTATCCCCTTCCGCCTGGCAGCATTCCAGATCCGGGAAGGTTGCCAGATAAGTTCCTTTTTCTGTTCTTTTAATCATCGCCGGGTAAGTAAATTTCATAATGATCTCCTACTGTTGACTAGTTGATAGTACAAATAAGAATGAAACTTCCTGTTTCTTTAACACTAATTTTTCGTGTCCAACTATTATATAAAACTAATTCTGGACTTAATATCAGGAAATTGTGTCTGTATAACTTCCTGTATCGCTGTTAATAGTCCTGATACTGTTATTACTGCATTATCTGCTATTTCTTTGTTCTTCAATCCATCTTTCAATACTCCTTCCAAAACACCCGACGCTATTGGCATAATAACTTTTATTATCTTCTTCCAATATTCAACATTATCAGTAAAATTAAAATTATCACAAAATCTCAACGACCAAATATCTCTTATCTTTTCTCCCAAAAAGCTTTCCATACATTTTGAAACAGCAAGAATAAATAACATCTTAGATCCTCTTTTCCCAAGAAACTTGTATTGTTGTTCTTCTGCTTCTGTTCTTTTATCTTCTTTTAATTTTAACTCTAATCTATAAATATCAATTGCTCTGGCTAATGAATATGTGTAAATAATATGTTCTGCCGTCAATTGGTCTGGAAATATTTTCGCATATAATCTGTCACTACTCCATAAATCTGTTCTTGAATTATATGCTGTTACACAATCCCCATGATAAGCCAAAATCGCTTGTGCCACTAAATACGGATCTAATATTTCCTTACTGCGTGAAGGCTTTCCATTGCCCCGACGCCCTCCGCTATAAAATAAATTATTATACTTTTCAAATTCTATTCGTAACCGATTTTGTACTTTATCATTACTGCGTAAATCAGAAGCTATAATTTCGTTTTGTTTATTGTTATTATTTATAATTTCATCAATAATTTTTGAGTCTTCACAAACAATAAATCGAATAGGAATCCAAGCGTCTCCCACTTCCTCAACACTACTTATAGCTCCCGTTGTCTGGGCACCATTAATAATAGTAATACCCGATATAGTTAACTCCTCCTCATTATTTTGTTTGTCTTTTTCTACTACATAACTATTAACTAATGCTGTTATACCATTGTTATATGTCCAGAAATTATTAGGCTGGTTAATAATAGTTTCTATTATTCCTAAATTAATTTTATTTTTCTTCTTTCCTGAACCCAAATATGTTCTTGGATTTCTGGAGAAAATATCATCATTATATTTATCAAACTGTTTCTTAATCCATTTTGCTGATACAGCTGTTATATAAGCTTTCCATTTACCCCCAATTAATTCAAACCCTTTTTTTACAGTTTCTACTGCCAATGTTTCAGTCACTGTAATTTGACTACAAGAAGCGTTAAACCATTTTTCAATAGTTTCATTCCCAACTTCTATTGCAAAAACATCCACTTTATTATCGGGAAAGAAAGCTCTTACTGCTGCGTTAGAATTAGCCTGCATTACAGCTAATTCATCTTTTACTTTTGGATTATTTTTTTCATTAAGATTATGTACATACCAAAAATAAACAGTATTTATTGTATCTTCTCGAATTGCATTTTGCAGCTCTCTTACCTGTTCCCGAATTTTTTCAGGAATTGAATCCGGATTTTGAGAAAAAACCCATGCTGATGCTGTATTTAAATCGCTGGCTTTATTCCCAGGTGCCAGATCACTCTCTTTTACATTTTGTTTCATATATCCTTGTGCAATAACAGCTAGTCCATTATCCCGGTCAATATAAATCAAATCACATTTTTTATCTTCTCCTCCATCAGTTAATGCATCTCCAGCAATCGATATTATATCTGATATTTCAAATCTTAATTCTAAAACATACAACAATAATGCGTTATTTTTATAGGCATTTATTAAACTCGTTCTTCCCTGGAAATCTTCCATATAATTCATTACTTGTCCCCCTATCATCTATTATTATTTAAATATACTTTATTCCACCAGTAATGTCCCATCCGTAAATGCTTTTGGATATGACAAATGCATTATTTTATTTCTAAACACTACTATATAGGCTACTATTGTTCCTTTCCCAAATATATCATGCAATAAAGTTGCACCATCCAAATAAAAACTCACCTTATCTGGCAGCCCATTTAAATATGGCACGTTCATGATTCTTGTCTTACATTTTGGAAAATCAGCCACAATTCCGATTATCTGTCCGTCTCCCCATGCAATACTATGCACAGTAGCACCAGCTGAAATAACCGGCATTTCGCAATTTATCAGGAAATCTGTCCCTTTTGACATAATTTTTACTTTTTCGTCAACTATATTAGAAATATACTTTTTCCACGCTGGAGCATCCAATATATCTCTTTTTATTTCACATTTTAGGATTAATTCCCGAAGTTTTTCCGGCTTCACCTGATTTGTTTCAAACATAGATATAAAATATTCACGGTACTGTGCCAAAGTTAATGGGACAATATCCAATCTCTGTCTTACATCTCCTTTAGCATACCAGATCCCATGCCTGAATGTTTCAGCAGTATTGGTATCAATTTTGACCGCAATAAACATTCCATACACAGGCTTTTTGTACTTTAATACTGCATCCGAAATATGACGTCTGACAGGTTCCCCTTCCATTGCTTCCTGTCTCGAAGAAGTGGACATAGTAACCTCCATTATAATGGTAAAATCTTCAAACTCACAGTATAAGTCACCTTTCCCACCCCCTGCTGTTGAAACAGGCAAAAAATCAGAATCCAATTTAAACCCTCGAACATCATAAGGTTTATTTTTCATATGATTAATTGCCAGTGCTGCCCTCCAGAGAGTCCATTCCAAATATGCCGGTCTTTCATCTTTTGGAACTTCAATCACATTGTCATCATCATAAACTATCCTTCCTCCTCCTTTCGCGATCAGGGACATGTAATCCGCAATTTCTTTCCACTGATTGCATTGTTCTTTGGCAAATTGTATTTCATCTGTTTTTGCCAATATATTCTCTAGACGCTGTCTCGCAATATTGATCTCTGTTGATGTATTCAATGGAAGATCCGATATATTAAAAAGAATATGCCTGTCTTTCATTTGTCTAATCAGGTCATCCAGAAGACTCTTCGCCGTTCCAATGTGATCTGTTGGCAATTCTGCACCATCGCATAGTTGCTTATACTGTAACCATATTGATTCCGTACACGGAGTACTTTTTGCAAGCTTTTCAACAAGCTTATGTTTAGAAGGAGTTATAACCATTCCCCTCCCTTTCCGTTGCAGCACTCCTGAAATGCGGAGATAGCGCATATTCATATCACAATAGTCAAAAAAATTATCTGTTTTCTTATTATAATATTTTCCACGTTCTTCAATTTCTTTTTTGTCAAAAGAACGTTTCGAAGATGCAGCAACTCTTCTTGTTCTTAAGTCTAAAATATGATCTACTACAGTTTTAAGTTCATAACCTGGATTTGTGGTATGACCCCATAATGCAAATTCTATTCTTCCGAATTCTGAAGAACCAGTTCTTTTTTCAAGTTCCAACATAATAGCCAGTATCCATCTAAGAGGAGAAAAATAAGATTTTTTATCCGACATAGGAAACTGTTCTACACTCATTGCACGCAAATAGCACTCCTGTACTGCCGGATATGTATCCGCTTTTAAAAAGCTCCATCCAAAGGGAGTAATATCGTCCAGTTTCCCCAATTCTGTCTGTACGCCATCTTTCTCTTTTATTCGTGGATAAATAAATCCGTTCTTCGCAAACATTAATCTCCATTTTCTGGCATGACTTCCCGATATATCTCTTCCATCCTCATTTTGAATAATTCCTTTGTCATTAAGAAATTTCATAAATCCAATTTCGTTCTCCTGACCACGAAGATTTCCCACATAAGGCGACTCGGCAAAAACTTTAAATCCATCTTGAATTCTATTTGGGTTTCTCAATCCAGTATTCCCGACCAGCCAGATTTCTATCTTTTCTTTCATATATTGCTCCCGTTAAAACCAACAAAAAGATATTCCTGCACCTTATTGCGGTTCGTTTTTGCACATTTTTGGTTCCCAAAGGAATACGTGTAATCTATTGGGATTACTTCTACATGTTCTTTATATTTAGCCATAAGCCCTACCATCTCATCCTGTGTAGGCTGACTGTTAGAAGAATAGGAAACTATTAAAATACTTTCAGCAAACTTTTTAAACAATTTATCAAATGCATCTGCAGCACCTTTCCTTGTCGAAAATGGAGTCGGATACGACTTAAACTTCTTAGTAACTGTATTTTCCTGTATTTCTACACCTTTCCAATCCCTTGCCAATCCTTCAACAAAGTGATACCTGCGAACATACTCATTGTCGGATAACGGTGAGTAATACGGAGGATCGATATACACCAGATCAGGCTGCTTAACTTTAAGAGCCATTGCATCGCCATATTCTGATATATTTGCTTTTCCATTGTCAAACACCGCTTCATTAATACTTTCTACTGCCTCTAAAAATTGTTGTTCCAGAGACTTTTTCAAATCTTTCCGACCATCATTATAACGATCACCTATATATGTGAAAATACCTCTTGGTCTTTTTTTAATGCATGCACGAATTAATGCTGTCATTGCAATGGCATGTTTGTATGGATCATGTATTCTAGAAATGTTGGTTCGCAACACATCAATTATAGCATTTTCCTGATCTGTAAAATATAACCCCTGAAATGTAGATTCTACAAAATGATCTGACTCTTTTTCCCTAGCCAATAATTCCTTTGCTTCCTCCAAGGGTAATATAACATGATTATTTTCAACCATTGCTTTCGTAAATACAGCACACATTACCATATAATCATTACTGATAACTTTTTTCCCCTGAGCTTTAAACATATACCCTACAATTCCGGATCCAGAAAAAAGATCCACAGCTGTATCAAATGTGAATCGTGAAGCAACAGCCCAGATTTGTGGCAATAATTTGCTCTTAGAGCCCATAAATCTGGTCGGCGGATATTTCAACACCTGTTCGGGTAATGGTTGAAGCATCGTTTTTAATATTGTATTTTTTTTAGGTAAAATATCGACAATAACATCTTCGCCGTTTCTTTTATTCCCATTACAGGAAATGTACCTTTTCGTCTGCACAACTTCTATTTTATAATCTGCATACAACTCATGAACCAGCGGATGATTCGAATTCGTCAGTATCACATGACATCCCAAATCTTGTAAACGTTTTACCTCATATGCCAGTTGAATATGATCTTCCTCATAAAACTGCTCCTTCGTATATCTTTTAAAATCTGAATATTCCGAAATCGGTAGATAGGGAGGATCTAAAAACACAAAATCATTTTCTTCCGCATATTCTCTTAATATTGAAAGGTAGTCGCCACACTTTATCGTAGCTTTTTTTAAAACTTCGGATGCCGCATATAACGCATCTTTATCGCAAAACTTCGGAGCTTTATATTTTCCAAATGGCACATTAAATTGTCCGCTTCTATTAACACGGTATAAACCGTTAAAACATGTTTTGTTTAAATAAATTGTTCTTGCCGCTGCTTCTTCTTTTTTCAGTTCTGTCCATTCCAATGACCGTACAGAATAAAAATCTTCTTTTGTATTTTTATATTCTTTCAAATATGAGATTACATCGTCAACATGATCAGCAACCTGTTGATACATATTAATCAATTCCGGATTACTGTCCGCCACAACAGCCTGTTCCGGACATAATTCAAAAAACAAAGCACCCCCGCCAATAAAAGGTTCTATATATTTTCCAAATCGGACCGGTATTTTGGGCATAATATTACTTAGCATCTGTGTTTTCCCACCTGCCCATTTTAAAACCGGTTTTGCTTGTACCATCTTTTCCTGCTTTACTGCCATGTCTGCCTCTCCTTAATTTCTATTATTCTCATAATATTGCTAATATTACATTTTATTATCCACGAATCAAGCAGACATGCCTGTATGATCGTTTACACCGTAAATCATGATTAAAAATTTAATTCCAGCCTTTTATTTCAAATATATTTCGGACTTGTTTTAATCATAGTGACATTTTATCATGTAGTTTGAGCAACATCAATATTCAATTCAAATATCAAGGTTTCTCCAATATAAATATATATTCATGCGCCAACATTAAAAAAGTCTTTTCTTTTCTAATCCAGTAATTAGTGGAACGACAATTATGCTGCTCTTTAATAATTATTTCCTTAAGTTTAAATCCCTCATTAACAAATTTTTGCATAGCACTCATTCCCAATGGTAAAACATATCCTTTTCTGCGTATATCACCAATCATAAAACCGCAAATTCCCTTCTTCTTTAGCACCCTAAAAGATTCCTCAGCAATTTTACCCAACGCTTGTAAAAATTTTTCATATTTCAAATGTGACATATCCCCTTTAATATCCCTACTGTATCGTATAATATCTGCATACGGCGGATGTGTACATATTAAATCTATACTTTCATCTTTTAAAAATGATAAATCAGCTGCATTACCCTGTTTTGTGAAAATTTTTGATGTTTCCAGACAAGCAAATTCAAGATTTGTGTTAGAAAATTTGACCGCATCAGGATTAATATCGATTCCGATAGCATTTCTTCCTAATAATTTTGCCTCGACTAATGTTGTTCCACTACCTAAGAATTGGTCTAATATCCAATCCTGTTTTTTTGAATACATTAAAATAATATTTCTTGGAATGTATGGGGACCAGTTCCCACGATATTTTCCGGAATGTGTAGCCCAGTTCCCTCGTTCGGGAAAAGACCATACCGTTGAATTTTCTAATTTGAATCGTTCAGACACTTTTTTATAAAATATCTCCCTTCTGTTCTTTATATTATTATACTTCTATCAATCTATTGCGTCTATAAAATATTCTCCTGAATGCCAATCTTTTATCTATCATAAAATATCAGCAACCAGATCAATTCTGCAGAATGCTCTGCCAGACATTTGAACAAGAGCATTTCTACAAGAATTTTCCATAATAAATCTTTTTAAAACTGGACTCTCCGCTGTTCTATACTTCCGCATCTCCCCGCTCGCTTACCAGCCGGTAACCGCTCGCCTCCACCTGACGCCGGAGACTCCCGATACATTCCGCCGCCTCTTCCCCGGTACAATTCTTGTGATCATACAGTTCATACTGCTTCCGGTTTTCCAGCGGAGACAAATTGGGCATCACCACATTGGCTCCCGCCCTCAGTCCTTTCTCCCGTCCGTCAGGCGCAAGAGTTCCCAGCGCCGTCGTTGCGGGCAGCAGCACTTTGGGAAGCAGAATCCGGATTATAGACAACAGGAACAGAGTCAGTTCCACGCTTCCCGCTTTTTCTTCTGCAAATATCGTATCATGATGCGGAATAAACGGTCCGATTCCCACCATATGAGGCTGCAATTCTTTCAAATATACCAGATCTTCTGCCAGACAGTCCACTGTCTGGCCCGGAGAACCGACCATAAAGCCCGCTCCCACCTGATACCCCAGAAGTTTCAGATCTGAAAGACACAGTTTGCGTACGACAAGATTCATGTCAGGCGGATGAAGTTTCCTGTAATGTTCCTCATTTGCCGTCTCGTGGCGCAGCAGATACCGGTCCGCCCCTGCTTCTTTGAACAGACGATAGCTTTCATAGGAACGCTCTCCCAGAGACAACGTGATGGCGCAGTCCGGATAGCGCTCCCGAACAGCCCGAATGATCTCGGCCATCCGTTTGTCTGTATACCACAGATCCTCTCCTCCCTGGAGAACAAACGTTCGAAAACCGAGTTCATATCCTTTTCTGCAGCATTCCAGGATCTCCTCTTTGGTCAGGCGATAACGGCGGACATGAAGGTTTCTTCGGCCGATACCGCAGTAATAACAGTTATTTCTGCAGTAATTAGTAAATTCAATCAGTCCTCTTGTATAAACCTTATCTCCATAATATCGTTTTCGGACGCGCACTGCCTCTTCCCGTAGTGCCTGCACTGCTTCCGGATCATCCGCACATTTGATCAGCTCAATGTATTCTTCTTTTGCCATATCCGGATTTCTGATAAATTTTTCTGCTGTTTGATTCATATTTCCGCCCCTCTATCTTACGAACATCCGCACCATCTTCTCTTTCACTACACTATAAGGCTGATAGCGCAAGGGCAGATCCAGCCAGTTGTATTTCTTCACGATGCTCTTCTCATGGCTGAATGTATCAAAGCTCTTCTTTCCGTGATAAGCTCCCATACCACTGTCTCCCACCCCACCGAAGCCCAGATGAGAGGTAGCCAAATGTATCACCGTATCGTTCACACAGCCTCCCCCAAACGGCACCTGCTTCAGAAACCGTTCTTCTGTCTTCCGGTCTCCTGTAAACAGGTACAGTGCCAGAGGTTTTGGCCGCCGTCTCACAAAAACATACGCTTCCTCCATGGAATCAACCGTCAGCACCGGCAGAAGCGGCCCGAAAATCTCCTCCTGCATCACCGGGTCCTCTTCTGTTACGCCATCCATGACAGCAGGCTCAATCCGGAGCGCAGACGCGTCGCTCTCCCCTCCGTGAACCAGCCTGTCCCGGTCCATCAGTCCCAGCACCCGTTCAAAATGCTTCCGGTTCACCATTTTTCCGTAATCCGGATTCGCAAGCGGCTGCGCTCCGTATTGTCTCACAATTTCTTTTTTGACATATGTCAAAAACTCATCTTTGATGCTCCGTTCCGCCAGCACATAGTCCGGAGCCACGCAGGTCTGTCCACAATTCAGGTATTTTCCAAACACCAATCTGCGGGCCGCCAGTTTCAGATCCGCCGTATGGTCCACGATGCAGGGGCTCTTTCCGCCCAGTTCCAGCGTCACCGGAGTCAGATGGACAGAAGCTTTCTCCATTACCATCTTCCCCACTTTCACTCCGCCAGTGAAGAAAATATAATCAAACCTCTGCTCCAGAAGATTCTGGTTCTCCTGCCTTCCACCTTCCACCACGGCCACATAATTCTCCGCAAAAGACTCCCGGAGCATCCTCGCCAGCACGCCAGATACCGTCGGCGAATAGGCGGAAGGCTTGATCACGCAGCAGTTTCCCGCAGCCAAGGCACCGATCAGCGGTTCCAATGTCAGAAGCACCGGATAATTCCAGGGAGACATGATCAGTACAACTCCATATGGCTCCTGCACTGTAAAACTTTTTCCGTGAAACTGAGAAAGCGGAGTCCGGACCGTACGGTTCCTGCTCCATCGTCTGATATGTTTCCTTACATAACGAAGCTCCGAAAGCGTCAATCCGATCTCGCACATATAAGCTTCTGCTCTGGATTTCCCCAGATCTTTTCTGAGTGCTCCGGCCAATTCTGATTCGTATTTTTTAATTGCCGTTTCCAGCGCGTCCAGAGCCCGTATCCGGCAGGAGACGGCAATGGTCTCTCTGCTGTCAAAAAAGCTCCTCTGTCTCTTCACCAACGCCTCTGTCCTCATGAACTACCTTCCTTTCACCTCATAGTAGATCTGTTCCAGTTCTTTCCGATTCATCAGTACCGGAACCGGATACAGAGGATTCCCTTCCTTATCCGCATGCTCCGCCATCACCGGAATATCTTCCGGCTGAATCTCCGGAAAATGACGCGGAATCTCCATAGAATCATTCATTTCCTGAATCCAGTCAATGAAGCATGCCGCCGCCTCTTTGTCTCCCATCTTCCGGTCCACCACTCCGGCATTCCTTGCAAGCCGGGCCAGTTTCTTTCTGCAGGCAGGCCCATACATCCGAAGAACAATGGGCAGAATCACTGCATTGGCAAGTCCATGGGGAGTTCCATACTGTCCGCCCAAAGAATGGGCCACTGCGTGAATATATCCTACATAGGATTTTGTAAATGCAACTCCGGCGCAGTAAGCCGCTTTCAGCATTCCGCTTCTGGCTTCCTTATCCTGTCCGTTGTCATAGGCCGCTTTCAGATGCTGATAGATCAGATGAACCGCCTCCTCCGCCATCATCCGGGTCTCTTTCGTGGTAGAATTCCCAATGTAAGCCTCCACTGCATGGGTCAGGGCATCCATACCCGTAGTCGCCGTAATGCTCCTGGGAAGCCCCATGGTCTCATGATAGTCCAGTACTGCGTAGCGGGGAATCAGGCTGAAATCATTGATTGAATACTTATGATGCTTTTCGCTGTCTGTAATCACTGCCGCCAAAGTCGTCTCGCTCCCTGTACCTGCCGTAGTCGGTACTGCAATCAGAATGGGCAGCCTTTTATGCACTTTTAAGAGTCCTTTCATCTGACGGATACTCTGCCGCGGCTTTACGATTCTCGCACCCGCTGCTTTGGCACAGTCCATGGACGAACCGCCACCAAAAGCAATGATCGCCTGAGCGCCGTGGGAAAGATACAGTTCCCGCGCTTCTTCCACATTTTGAATGGTCGGATTCGCTACTGTCCGGTCATAGATACAATAAGAGACTTTTGCCTCTCTCAACGTTTTCTCCAGGAATTCTGTAAGTCCCAGGCCGCGGATCCCGCCGTCTGTCACGATCATGAGCGAACGAATTTCTTTTTTTCGGCATACATCCGCAATCCCGGCCACAGACGGAATAATCTTCGGATTTCGGTAAGGCAAAACCGGAAGCGCTGCCCGAAATACAGTCTGAAAAGTCCTGCAATATATTTTTCTGATCCTCCACATGCTGCTTATGCACCTCATCCTTTATTGAAATACGGCTTAAGTATACTCTGTTTTTGACTCTGGGGCAACTGTTTCCTTACCGCTTCATGCACATCCCTGCCAGACTGCACAAGACAAAAGCCAGAATATCCATGCACACAACCGTCGCTCCTACTGGTGTGGAAGCCAGAATCGAGCAGAGAATTCCGGACGCCGCACAGATTACCGATAAAACCGCCGACATGACCACTACGCCAAAAAAGTTTTTAAAAATCCGCATGGCAGAAAGCGCAGGAAAGATAATCAAAGCTGAGATAAGCAAGGAACCTGCCAGTTTCATGGCAAGTACAATAACCGATGCGGTCACCACCGCAATTAACAGATCATACCGTTTTACGTTCATACCTGTTGCCTGGGCAAATGTCTCATCAAAAGTCACCGCAAATATCCGGTGATAAAATATGGTAAACAAAATCATCACCAATACCGACATAAATATGCACAGCCACACATCCGTTATGGAAAGAGTCAGGATCGCCGTGGAACCGAACAGTGTACTGCATACATCTCCGGTCAGATTTGCCGATTTGGAAAACAGATTCAGGAACAAATAACCACATGCAAGAGCGCCCACAGAGATCATGGCTATGACTGCATCCCCCTTCAGCTTCGCATTCTGTCCCGTCCGCAGAAGTAATATCGCAGAACCGATTGTAACCGGCAGAACCACTGCCGTATCATTCCCCACATCCAGTACAGTCGCCACTGCCATGGCACCAAATGCCACATGAGAAAGGCCGTCTCCGATAAAGGAAAATCGTTTCAGCACCAGGGACACGCCCAGCAGAGAAGACGACAGCGCAATCAGCACCCCCACCAGCATGGCATAACGGACAAAAGGGTAACTAAAATAAGTTCCAAGCATCTCAAACAATTCTTCCACCTCCCGTCGCACTGAGGTAGGCCTTTCCGATCCCGCTTTTCAGATAATCCTCTTTCGTTCCGAAGAACAGTGGTTCCTCACTGATATGCAGAATGTGATCTGCGTAGGCAACTGCTGCATGCAGATCGTGAGACACCATAATAATCGTGATCTTTTCCTTCCTGTTCAGCTCTTCCAGAAGTTCATACATCTCCTGAACTGCCACCGGATCCAGTCCGGCCACCGGTTCGTCCAGAAGAAGCATGTATCTGGTGGCACACATGGCTCTTGCCAGCAATACTCTCTGCTGCTGGCCTCCGGATAATTCCCGATAACAGCGACCCGCCAGACGGGTAATCCCAAGCTTCTCCATCTGCTCCGCCGCTGCTTCTTTTTCCTTTCTTCCATAAAACGGACGCCACCCAAACCGTCCAAGACAGCCAGACCGTACGATCTCCTGCACAGAAGCCGGAAAGTCCTTTTGTACCACGGTCTGCTGAGGCAGGTATCCGATCCCGTCCGCTTCCAGACCGTCTCCCATACGAATCTCCCCTGACATGGGTGCTTTTAACTTAAGCAGCGCCTTCATCAATGTGCTTTTGCCGGAGCCGTTTTCTCCTACAATACACAGATAATCCCCCTGGTTCACTTCAAAATTCAGATGCTGTATCACTGCTTTTCCTTCATATCCCAGTGCCACATCCCTGCATAAAATCTGTGCCATCTTATTCACCATCCCGGACTTCCAGCGCCTTCGCAAGCACCTCCAGGTTCCTTTCCATGATGGAGAGATAATTCTCTCCTCTCTCCATATCCGCTTTGCTCACAGACTGCATGGAATCAAACATCCACACCTGTTGATCCCGGGTCCGGGTATTTTCCGCAATGGTCCGGGCAATCTTCTGGTCCGAACCGTCAATCGCCAACACCACAGGCAGCCGGAGCTCTCCAGCCTTCTCTGCCAGAAATGCAATTGTTGAAAAACTTGCCTCCGTCTCCGCCGAACAACCTGCGAAAGCCGCATAACATGTAATCCCGTAATCCTTTGCCAGGTAGCAGAATGGAAAACGGTCTCCAAACAGCAACACTGGTTCCTGTGTCTGGCTTATCGTATGGATATACTTAAGGTCCAGCGCCCGAAGCTTTGCCTGATAGGCCTCATTATTTTGCTGATAGAGACTGCTGTGCGCTTCGTCCAGTGTACATAATGCTTCTGTCACTGTCTGGCATACCTTCTCCGCATTTCTGAGAGAAAGCCAGACATGCTCGTCATATTCCTCTTCATCTGTCTCATGAATATGTCCGCGTACTTCTTTCATTCCCTCCAGACGCTCTTCTTCCACTATGGAGTCTTTCAGAATCTCCATCAGATTCAGCACTTTACGGTCCGGATTCTGTCCGTTTTCCAGAGCTTTCTCCACCCAGAAATCGGATTCTCCTCCCACATAAAGGAACAGATCTGCTTCGGCAATTTCTTTCATATCCCATATGGTCGGCTGATAACTGTGCAGATCTGCGCCATTCACCAGCAAAAGCGTAAGCTCCACACTGTCAATCCGTTCTCCAAGGATCTGTTTCACCCAGTCGTATTCCGGAAAAATCGTACATACAATCTTCAGTCCGTCATCAAATACCTTCTCTTCTGTTGCCTGACGCCGGCATCCGCACAAAGAGACCACCACAAACATTGTCAGTAATGCCAGGGAGATCTTCTTCCATATAGCAAATCCTTTTCTTATCTGACTGGCCGCTCTAAATACCGGCTTTTGTTCTTCCATCAACTTTCGCCTCCGCCTTTGCAGCATCCCTCGCACTGTCCTAACAGAACTGTTCTTCCCTCATCAATTTGAAAATGATGTTTCTTCATCACCTGTACCAAAAATGCCTCGCTCTCTCTGTCATCCATATGATAAAGCTTTCCGCACACGGAACATTTCATATGCAGATGGCTGTCGCAATGTTCTCCACACATCATCTGGTATAAAAATGTCCGGCTGTTTTCTTTCACAAACCGTTTCACCAGCCCTTCTTCCACCAGCTTTGGTATCATCCGGTATATTGTACTCTTGCCAGGTGCCGGCAGGCTCCCCGGTTCCGCTTTTAACCGCTCACACCACTCCTCGATGGTATATGCTTCCTCGCTGTGCAGCTTCATATAAGCCAGAAGCCGTTTTCTCTGTTCCGTCTGATACTGCGCCATAAAACGCCCTCCAATATGAGAA
Source organism: uncultured Lachnospiraceae bacterium (assembly GCA_910579225.1). Classification (GTDB taxonomy): domain Bacteria; phylum Bacillota; class Clostridia; order Lachnospirales; family Lachnospiraceae; genus Hominiventricola. Next base: position 132,617 of record CAJTTI010000005.1, read on the forward strand.
TTACTCTCATATTATAAACATCTTCCGCAAAATGTCAAGTCCCCTGTTCCACGACCGGCTGTTGTTCCTCTGCAGCTTTCCGCACATAAGAAGCATTTTCCAATTATCTGCCGGATACCCAGAGACACTATGAAAAAGAGATTGACAAAAAGATCCTGGAAAATTAGAATGATATTAAATCGCTGCTGTAAAGCTGCCGCGTTTCATACCATACAGGAGAAAATTTCATGAATACAAAAGCAATGCGCAATCTGACCTATGGTCTGTTTATACTCACAGCCGCCTCAGATTTCGAAAAGGCTGTCTCCTGACAGGAGTTGATCCTGTACAAAAGAGGATACACCGCCAAAACCCGGAAAATATCTGTGATATTACACAGATTAATTAATGAAATAAAATCATCACACAGAAAGAATGGAGGATCTATCAAATGAACAACAAATACGCTGGTACACAGACAGAAAAGAACCTGGAAGCAGCATTTGCCGGCGAATCCCAGGCCAGGAACAAATATACCTATTTTGCTTCTGCTGCAAAAAAAGAAGGGTACGAGCAGATCGCAGCGCTGTTCCTCAAAACGGCTGATAACGAAAAAGAACACGCAAAGATGTGGTTCAAGGAATTAAGCGGCATTGGAACCACGGCTGACAATTTAAACGCTGCAGCAGAGGGTGAGAATTTTGAATGGACTGATATGTATGAGGGATTTGCCAAAACGGCAGAAGAGGAGGGATTCCCGGAACTGGCTGAGAAGTTCCGCATGGTAGCCGCCATCGAAAAGCATCACGAAGAACGTTACCGGGCATTGCTTAAGAACGTCCAGGCAGCAGAAGTATTTGCCAAGAGCGAAGTGAAAGTATGGGAATGCCGCAACTGCGGCCACATCGTTGTAGGTACTCAGGCCCCTGAACTCTGTCCTGTATGCGCACATCCTCAGGCTTATTTTGAAGTACATGCAGAAAATTACTAAATGATCCAGGATCTAAAAAAGCCCCCGGCAGTCGGCAGTATATGCCGCTCCGGGGACTTTACTGTTTACTTAAATACCTGCTTTTGCACATAGGTCACTGACACAGCACTTCTCACAATGAGGCGCCGTACGTGCAGTGCAGACGTCGCGTCCATGATAGACCAGACGATGGCAGAAATCACTGCCTTCCTCGGGAGGAATCAGCTTCCAAAGAGCCATCTCTACTTTCTTGGGTTCTTTCACCCCGTTCACCAGTCCCATACGGTTCACCAGACGGATGCAGTGGGTATCCGTCACAATGGCCGGCTTGTGAAACACGTCTCCCATAATCAGATTGGCACTCTTTCTGCCTACCCCCGGAAGCTTTAAAAGCTCACCAAAATCAGAAGGCACCTTCCCGTTGTACTGATCGTTCAGAATCTTCATGCAGGCGCTGATATCTCTGGCCTTACTTTTTCCAAGACCGCACGGTCTTACAATTGCTTCGATCTCCTCCGGCTCCGCCTGTGCCAGTGCCGGAACATCAGGAAATCTCTCATAAAGCTTCTCTACCACAACGTTGACCCGGGCATCTGTACACTGTGCCGCCAGACGGACACTAACCAGAAGCTTCCAGGCATCGTCATAATCCAGCGTACAGCCCGCGTCCGGATATTCTTTCTTCAGGCCTTCAATCAGCTTTAATGCCAGCTCTTTTTTCTTCTGTAGTTCCTTCTCATCCTTTGTCATATGTATGCGCCTCTCTGCCGGGGCGGCAAGTCCTCATGCAACAGTCCGTAAGAACAGGAGCGTCTCCTGATCCCGCCCGCTGCTCTCTATACCCGGATGTCAATCTGCTCGCCTAATCCCGGAATCATGGCTGTCGCCTGCCCTATCATCTCTGCCAGCACTGCGCCCGTCTCTTCCGCCGTGTCAAGAGCCTTGGACAATACTGCCAGCTCCAGTCCTGTACTGATCCTGTCTGTCGATACAGACAACGATAATCCTGAAATATCCATTTGCTCACCTCCGCTGTCTCCAGTGTAACAAATTCTTCCCTGAAAATCAATCCTTTTTAGAATATACGATCAATTCGAATCCACGATTCGATATCCAACTCCCACTTCTGTGAAAATATATTCCGGCTGCGCCGGATTTTTCTCAATCTTTCTGCGGATATTTGCCATATTGACCCTGAGAATCCGATTATCGGTCTTCATATTTGGTCCCCAGATCTCTTTAATGATAAAATCATAGGTCAGCACTTTACCGGCATATCTTCCCAACAGACTTACAATCTTATATTCATTCTGGGTAAGACCCACATCTTTCTCCTCAATAAACACCCTGTGCTTATCATAATCAATAACCAGCCCGCCGGAACGAAAGATGCCTGTCTGCACTCCCTCCGGTGCCAGACAGGCGGCCCGCGCGTGACGAATCGCCGTGCGAAGTCTTGCCAGCAGCTCAGAAGTACCAAAAGGCTTGGTAATATAATCATCTGCCCCCATGTCCAGAGCTTCCACCTTGTCCCTTTCATGTGTGCGGGCAGATACTACGATCACTGGCATAGAGGACCACTCCCGTACATTTTTCAAAATCTTCATGCCATCCATATCCGGAAGGCCCAGATCCAGTATCACAACATCCGGGCACCTGGATGTAATCAGACTGTACGCTTCTGTCCCCGTATCTGCCATGATCACGTCATAATTATTAGCTTCCAGCACAGTACGGAAAAAATTTCGGATGCTTTTGTCATCTTCAACCACCAGTACTCTGTCTTTAATATCCATCGCTCTTATTTTCCTCCATTGGCAGCCAAAATGAGACGCTGGCGCCGCCTGCAGGCTTATTTTCTGCTCTCATGTCACCTTTATGAGCCTTTACAATACTCATGCACACAGACAACCCAATCCCCATATTCCGTCCGGAGTCATATTCCTCTCCTTCTCTGGACTGAAGACTTCCTTCAAATATGACCGGAAGCACATTCTCTTTAATTCCTTCTCCGTTGTCCTCCACTGCCACGATCAGCCTGCCTGGCTCATTCGCCACTACAATCCGGGTCTGTGTCGCTGTCTTGCCATGAAGGGCCGAATTTTCCAGAAGGTTTACAATCACCTGTTCAATCAGAATCCCATCCATAGGCACCATAAGAAATTCCTCTGGCATCAGGACTTCCACTCCCATCTCCGGAAAACGCTTTTGAAATTTTGCCACCGCACTGCCCACAATCTCTTCCACAATCTCATCATCTGTATTAATGTGCGCATTGTCTCCGTTAATCCGGGTAACTGACAGCAGGTTTTCCACAATCCGAATCAGCCACTGGGCCTCATCCCGAATATCTTCCACCAGCTCCAGGATCTTCTCTTCCGGTAAAATACTCCTGTTATCCAGGATCCCGGAAGCGGAACCCACGATGGAAGTCAGGGGCGTACGGATATCATGGGAAACTGCCCGAAGCAGGTTGCCACGCATTTTTTCTTTTTCGACTTCCAGTCGAATCTCCTCCTGACGCTTGGTCTGAGTCGTCAACGTACTGACGCTGACAGATACAGCAAGCATGACCACAAAGGTCAGCGGATATCCGGTAAGTGAAAAATTCATTACATAATAAGGGTATGTAAATACAAAATTCACTTCCGCAACGGCGATCATAGATGCCACAATCCCATAGACATACCCCTCCGTAAATCTGGACACAAACAAGACTGCCAAAATAAATAGAAGTGGTACATGTGTATTTGTTGTCACAAACTGCTGCAGCAAGAATGCCACCACCGTAGCACTTCCCAGCACGCCGGCCGTCACCAGACAGTTGCTCTTTAAGGAGTTTCTTTTTTTCTTCATAAACTATAGTTTTCCTCTGCCAGATCAGTCATACAGAGATTTTCCAAATTTCACTTTCCGGTATATTTTTCCTGCCAAAATCACTGGCATACTTACCAATATATAAATGGAAGGAATCCCTCCAAGCAGGATCATAATACCGACCATCAGAATACTCACAATATTTTCCATGTTATCTCCTTCTTTTCTGCTATTTTTATTAAACCGAAAGGATGATAACATATCTGATTTTCCATATCCATAAAAGCAGCGGCATCTTAACCGCTGCTTAACCTGGCTCTTTTTTTCTTAGCACATATTTAACTGTTCCAAATAAAAGAGAGTATATATTCTCATTTGTTATAATACCAGAGACGGAGCTGTATATATCCGTGACCCAAGTTCACTGTCCAGCATATACAGACTCTTCGGATCGTCTCCAAACAGTTCAAAACGTTTCACTAGGCTGTCCGCATTAGTTTCTTCCTCTCCCTGTTCTTTTACAAACCAGTCCAGAAACTGCATGGTCCGGAAATCCTTCACAGAATGAGCAGTATCATAGATATTGTGAATCAGGCTAGTCACATACCGCTCGTGTTTCAGTCCTTCTGCCAGAACTTCTTTCGCATTTTCAGGAGATATTGCCGGTTTATCAATTGTCTCCAGCACCGCTCTCTCTCCGTTATTCTGCATATACTGAATGAACAGCATAGCATGATCCCGTTCCTCCTGTGCCTGCACCAGATACCATTTACCAAATCCTTCCAGCCCCTGATCATAAAAAAAATTAGAAAAATCCAGATACAAATACGCAGAATAAAATTCCTTATTTACCTGCTGATTTAACAACTGCACCACTTTCTGATCCAACATGTTTTTATCCTCCTATTTAAAGTTCCGCTTCGACCCTTCCAGACCCCGGAGTGGGAGATGCATTTCGGGCCGCTTCGCGTCCCCAAATCCATCTGGGGCCTGCTCGGGCCTCCGCTGTTTTCAAGTTCCGCTTCGACCCTTCCGGCCCAGGAGTGGGCCTCCGCTGTTTTATTTCCATATTTTAACATTATACGACAGTCTTTTTATGATGTAAAGTGCATAAAAAGCGCTCAAACCTGCAGGTCAGCCTGCCGCCTGAACGCTGTTGTTTTTAGTCGAGGTGCGGTATCCGTTTACGCGCCGACGAACCACCGCCCCCATTTTACAAGCTGCCAAAACAATCCACTTTCAAAGACAATCACTTCCGCCTTTCAGCTATTCTTCAACTGCCTTAATGAAATGCCCCGGCTGAACTTCTATGATCTTACTATAACAGAAAATTGTGTCCAAAATATGGGAAATCCGTTAAAAAATCATAAAATCCCGCCTTGAATCTTTAGAATCCCTTTATCATCTCATCAGTTCCTTTAATTCCTGAAGCAGTTCCAGATCCGACTGCTGAACCATAATGTTGGTCGTCATAGTTTCCTGCCCGGGTTTTGTCACCTTCAGCTCTATGATAGTTCCTTCGTCAATCCCCGTAGAAAACACGGCACTCAAAAAAGCGACAAATTTGGGATGGTTTTCCGTAAAACGATTCTTTGCACTCATAATCTTCATAATTGATGCTGGATTCATATTTATGTCCTCCTATTTAAAGTTCCGCTCCGACCCTCTCAGAGCCCGGGTGGGAGATGCATTTCAGGACGCTTCCGCGTCCGGAAATCCATCTGGGCTCTTTACCGGGTCTTTGCTGTTTAAAGTTCCGCTCCGACCCTCTCAGAGCCTTCGCTGTTTCTTATTCGATTGTAATTTCCATTCCTGTATGTAGCTGACAGACCCGGTCTCCAAGTTCTTCTCTTAAAATCTCAAATGCAGCCCCGCCTGTGCAGTGTCCGGTATAGATTTTCCCGATTCCTGTACAGCGGATCCGCTCTGCCAGCGCCCGAACGCCTTCCTCTGAGGTATGATAGAGATGAAAACCTCCGATCATGGCGCGGATCTTCTGAGCCGGACAGGCGGCAGACACTTCCTCTATAATATTATCTGCACCACCGTGAGAACAGCTGCTTAAAATAACCAGTCCCTGCTTCGTATTAAGAATCAAGCTCTGCTCATGTCGAAAAGCATCCGGAAGATATCGTCCCTTCTGCCGAATATACAGATGATTCTGCATCCCATATGTTTCCAGCCCCTTTGTATGATGGGCAAGAACGCTCACTCCCGGCACCAGCTCCTGTCGTTCTTTTGTGTAGCACAGCCTGTCCTCATATTTCTTCAGGTATCCCTTTCGAATGCCAATATATTTGTGGAAAATCCACCGCTTTCCATAGCAGTTTTCCCCGGAGCCTTCCCGCAGATAAAATACTGCTTTGGAATTACGATCAAAAAAATGCCACCATACCGTCTGCATGATCGTAATGGGCATGTGACAAAACCCCAAACTCCACAGCCCCCAGGTCAATCCCCATCTGTTCCGCATTCCTGGCAAACCGGTCGGAAGCTCCGGTATCCAGAAGAATCCTGTGTCCTTCATGTTCTATATAGACAGAAAGCCCCCATTCGGCTGCAAGACTTCCTTTGGTCAGGTTGTCAATCAATACCACTGCCTTCAAATTTCTTATCCTCCTGCACTGATCATGGTTTCTGCAAAAATACCATAGCCTCTGGTGGGGTCATTTACAAATACATGCGTGACCGCCCCGATCAGCCTTCCGTTTTGAATAATCGGAGAACCGGACATCCCCTGGATGACACCCCCGGTCAGCTCCAGAAGTTCCGGATCTGTCACCTGGAAAATCATCCCTTTGTTCACATCATCTTCATTCAGTCGGATTTCCTGGATCTGAATCCGGTAATTCTTCAGTTCTCCGGATACAGAACTCCGGATATATGCAGTGCCTCTGGTGATCTCCTGCTTAAATCCCAGCTCCATATATTCTTGGTCAAGCTCATTTTGTATATTCTGGTCCGCCACTCCAAAGATACCTGCACATGTATTCCTGAGAATGCTTCCGCGAACATGGCGGTCTGAATAGGTAATCATGCCGCTGATCTCTCCCGGGGTCCCTTTCTCTCCTCTGATAATCTCCAATATGTCCGTATCGTATAGAGCTCCCTTTGACGTCTCCAGCAATTCCCCTGTATCTGTATCTGTAATTCCATGTCCCAGTGCGCCGAATCTCATATCCTTAGTGAGATAAGTAAGCGTTCCGATTCCCTGGATATCGTCTTTTACCCAAATCCCCAGCTTGTAGTCCGCCTCTGCAGTCCTGACTGCATTCAGCCGGACCTGTATCACTTCAGAACCCCGCAGCAATTTCAGGATCATCGTATCGGATTGATTTGCCTGTACACAGTCAATCAGTTCATCTTTGTCTCCGATTTTTCTGCCATTGACAGCCAGTATATAATCTCCTGTCCTTACAATCTGATATGCCGGCTCATAATTCAGGCCATCTTCCGCCTCCACTCCGGCAGTTCCCACCACATAGACGCCTTTTGTCTCCAGATAGATGCCGATGGGAATCCCTCCCGGAATTACCCGCTTTCTCTCCACCACCTGGACAGATACTTCTTTAATCCCCAGATCCAGTGTCTGTTCGTCTCCGATGCCGACTCTGACCACATCCGGAATCTGAGTCTTCAAATACCATCTCACATAAAAAAACATCAGGAACATGGAAAAAAACAGACACGTGAACAGGAAGGCACGATATATTTTCAGACGGTTCATACAGCCACACCTTTCACGCTTTTTCCTTTAGTGTTGACATAAAACCGCCTAAAATTACTGTCATGTTTTTCCTGTTTTCATTTTAAACTGAAGAGCCAGCCGTCTCATCTCGCTGGCGTTCCAGCGAACAGCATCTGTAATCTTCGCTCCGCCCAGAATACGCGCCAGTTCTTCTGTAATCTCTTCACCCGTCAGCCTGCGTATCCGGGTCTGCGTGTTTCCATCAAGCGCCTGCTTCTCGATACAGTAATGACTATCCGCCATGGACGCCAGCTGGGCCAGATGAGTAATACAAATCACCTGCCTGCTTTTCCCGATCAAAGCCAGCTTTTCAGACACTTTTTGCGCTGTCCGTCCGCTGATACCGGCGTCAATTTCATCAAAAATTACCGTATCAATGGCATCCTGATCTGCCATTACCGTTTTAATGGCAAGCATAACCCTTGACAGTTCCCCGCCGGACGCGATCTTACCCAGTGGTTTCATTGGTTCCCCCGGATTGGTAGAGATCAGAAATTCCACATCATCAGACCCATTCGCTGACAGACTGTCTGTATCTCTGACTACCGTATCAAATCTCACATCCAGAAAATTCAGTTCCCCCAATTGCTCCTGCATCAAAACCGTCAGTTTTTCTGCCGCTTTCATACGAATTTCATGGGCTTTTTTACAATACGCTTCCAGTTCTTCAGCCAACTTTTCCTGTTCTTTCTGAAGCTTTTCTATATGCTGTTCATAATTTGCAAGCAGATCCAGACGTTTCTGTTTCTCTTCCTGATATGCTTTGATCTCCTCCAGGGTCTGACCATATTTTGCTTTCAGGTGATTGATCAGGTTCAGCCGTTCCTCAATCTCCCGGAATTCCTGTTCGGAATATTCCAGACTTTCCATATAGTCATCCAGTTCTCTTGTAAAATCCTGCAGCTGATCATCAATTTCCTGCAGCTGACTGCTCAGAGCTTCCAGGCCCTCATCATATTTGACAATTCCAGACAATTCTCTGCACGCCCTTCCGGTCTGCTCGGACGCAGATATCTCTCCTCCTCCGCAGAACTGAAGCACCATCTGAAGCGCCTCCATAATCTTCCTGCTGTTAACCATCTTCCGATAGGATTGCTCCAGAAGCTCATCTTCCCCATCCTTCAGTTCAGCTTCTTCAATCTCCCGGATCTCAAACTCCAGAAGAGACTGCTCTCTGACTCTGGCATTTGCATCCAGCAGAGACTCTTCCAGTTCCCTTTGGCATCTCTGACATGACTCATAACATTCTGACAGGGGTGCAAGAACCGGTGCAAGTTCTTCATGTGCATAGGCATCCAAAATCTCCAGATGCTTTTTCTTGTGCAACAGGGACTGGTGCTCATGCTGACCGTGAATGTCAATGAGCCAGGAAGAAATTTCCTTTAAGACAGATGCGCTGACGGTCTCCCCGTTCAGCCTGCAGATGCTTCGATTTCCTGATATTTTCCGGGACAGAATCAGTTCCCCATCTTCCATCGGGATATCCAGTTCCTGAAGTCTCTGGAGAAGTTCCCGGTTTTTAACTGAAAATACAAGTTCTGCAAGAGCATACTCCGCATCTTCCCGCAACATCTCTTTTGGTACTTTGCCCCCCAGAGCCATGGTCATGGAGCCAATGAGAATGGATTTGCCGGCGCCGGTCTCTCCTGTCAGTATATTCAGCCCTTCCGAAAAATCAATCTCCGTCTCCCGGATCAGGGCAAGATTTTTAACATGTAAATGAAGCAGCATTCCTTCACCTCTTATCTTCTCAGAATCTTTTCCAGTTCCGCCATCACAGCTTCTGTGTCCTCTGCTGTACGAATCGCGCACATTACCGTATCATCCCCGGCAATACAGCCCACGATCTCTTTCCAGCCGATATTGTCCAGCGCTGCGCCCACTGCCATGGCCATACCGGACACTGTCTTGATGACCAGCATGTTCTGGGCCCTGTCCATGGATACAAAGGCCTCCCGCAGAATCCCCACATATTTCTCCGCCATCTGATGCTCCTGACGGTTCAAAAGAACATATTTCTGACGTCCCTCTTTTCCGGGCACTTTGGAAAGCTTCAGTTCACGGATATCTCTGGACACTGTCGCCTGCGTTACCTGATATCCTTCCCTGACCAGACGGTCCGCCAGTTCCTCCTGTGTTTCTATATCATATTTTTCGATCAGTTCGATCATTTTCTCATGCCTTCTGCGCTTCACAATGGACCTCCTTTTGTCAGCTCCTGCTCAGTTTGTTTCGAAGCACTTCAAGGAAACTAACCTGGTTAATCTTCATAATCCGGGTCACTTCCGTGGATTTCTGGATCTCCACATAGTCTCCTGTCTTCATCTGCACACAGGTATCTCCATCAAAAGTCACGCATGCTTCATCTGCGCCGGACCGCCTGCCCTCTCCAATGCGAATCCGAATCCGGTCTCTGCCGGAAAAGACAATGCTTCTGGAATTCAGAGTATGCGGACAGATGGGAGTCAGCATCAGCATGGATGCAGTCGGGGAGATGATCGGACCGCCCGCCGACAGGCTGTACCCCGTGGAGCCCGTAGGCGTCGACACAATGATGCCGTCCGCTGTAAAAGAATTCAGATACTGATCATTGACGTATACCTCATAATCCACTACCCGCAGATTCCCGAAACGATTCAGGACAATATCATTCAACGCCACATCCTGTTCTGAACGGATACCATTTACATAGACGCTTCCTGAGAGCATCATCCGTTCTTCAATGGTGTATTCATCTGCAATCAGCCGTTCCAGCGCCGCCTGCACATTCTGCTCCTCAATCTCCGCCAGGTATCCCAGATGCCCCATATTGATTCCAAGGAACGGAATCCTCTTTCCTGCCAGCTCCCTGGCCGCCCGAAGCAGCGTCCCGTCGCCCCCCAGCACCAGAATCCCTTCCACTTCTTCGGCCAAAACCCCGGAAGAGGAGCCTGCCTGTTCCTGCTCCCGGCTCCGGATTCTGCACTGCTTTCCCCTGGATATCAGATAATCCGCAATCTCATACGAAAGTCTCAGACTTTCTTCTTTATCTGTATTTGCAATAATATAAAATGTCTTCATATGTATCCCTACAACGCCTGATGCGCCTGCTCCACAACATCTGCCGGTTCCGCCGCCATTGGTTCCCAGACTTCCCCTTCTTTATGATTTTTAAGGTGCACCAGATACTCAATATTGCCCTCGGGACCTTTAATCGGAGAAAATTCCAGATTACACACTTCAAAGCCAAGTTCTTCTGCATGGGCAATCACCCGTTCAATCACCTCCAGGTGAATCTTTTTATCCCGTACCACACCTTTTTTACCCACCTGTTGCCTTCCTGCCTCAAACTGAGGCTTAATCAGGGCCACAATCTGTCCGTCAGTAGTCAGAAGGTCTTTCACAGGCTTCAGTACTTTTGTCAGGGAAATAAACGCCACATCAATGGAAGCAAATTCCACAGGCTCTCCGATCTGGTCTCTGGTCACATAGCGAATATTGGTCTTCTCCATGGGAATCACCCGCTCATCCTGCCGCAGCTTCCATGCAAGCTGTCCTGGCTTCCCCACATCCACTGCATAGACTTTCTCAGCTCCATTCTGCAGCATACAGTCCGTAAACCCACCGGTAGAGGAACCCACATCCATACAGACTTTTCCGGTCAGCTCCACATCAAAATGCTTCATGGCTTTCTCCAGTTTCAGTCCGCCGCGGCTGACATACTTCAGAGGGTTTCCCTTCACCTCAATCAGCACTGTCTCCGGAAAGGAAGCGCCTGCCTTATCCTCCCGTTCCCCATCCACATATACATTTCCGGACATGATAACTGCCTTGGCTTTTTCCCGGGACTCGGAAATCCCCCTCTCCACCATCAGGACATCCAGTCTTTTCTTCATTCTTTTATTCCTGCCTGTTATATTATAGGAACATCAGACCTTGAAAGTCCGATGATATATTTTTCAATTACCCGTTTTGTCACAGATTCCGCGTCAATCCCAACCTCTTCATAGAGACTGTCCACATTGCCATGCTCCACATATTCGTCCGGTATGGCAATCTTCAGCACCTGCACCGGCAGATTCTGCGCCGCCGCATAATTTAAGACTTTTTCTCCATACCCGCCACTCTCTACATTTTCTTCCATGGTCACCAGAAGTCTGTGTTCTCTGGAAAGTTCCCGAATCATCTCTGTATCAATAGGCTTTATAAACCGGGCATTCAGAAGCGAACAGCTGTATCCGGTCTCTTTGAGATTTTTCCGCACTTTTTCTGCTGTTTTTACCATACTGCCCACTGCCAGAAGCGCGATATCCTCTTCTTCATAGATCAGCTCGCTCTTTGCGTACACCACAGGTTTTCGATACTCTCTGAGTCCGTCGTATGCCTCGCCTCTCGGGTAGCGAAGAGCGATGGGACCGTTGAATTCCACTGCAAATTTCAGCATATCGGACAACTCCCACTTATTCTTGGGCGCCATAATATGCATGTTGGGGATACTCGACAGATAGGACAGATCAAAGATCCCCTGATGGGTTTCTCCGTCGCTTCCCACCAGGCCCGCCCGGTCTATGGCAAAGACCACCGGGAGATTCTGGATACAGACATCATGCAGGACCTGATCATATGCTCTCTGGAGGAAGGACGAATACACCGCGAAGATCGGCTTCATCCCTCCTGCAGCCAGCCCCGCCGCAAAAGTAACCGCATGTCCCTCTGCAATTCCCACGTCAAAAAAACGCTCAGGATAGATGTTTTTAAAACGCTTCAATCCTGTACCATCCGGCATGGCTGCCGTAATTGCCGCCACATGTTCATGGCGCTGTCCCAGCTTCACCATACAGGTAGAGAAGACATCCTGATAGTTGGCCTTTTTCCGCTTATTCCTGGGAAGTCCATTCTCGATGTCAAAGGGCTCCGCCCCGTGAAATCTTGCCGGGTGCCGCTCCGCAGGCGCAAAGCCCTTTCCTTTTTTGGTCAGAACATGAACCAGAACAGCTCCTTTGACCCTCCTTGCTTTGTGGAATACATCCAGAAGTTTTCCGATGTCATGCCCGTCCACCGGTCCCAGATAAGTGATTCCCATATTTTCAAAAAGCATCCCCGGAATCAGGAGCTGTTTAATACCGCTCTTGGTTTTCTTCAGCTGATTCGCCAGATGGGCTCCGCCGGGAAGCCGGTTCAGAGACTGCTCCACACCGCTTTTAAAATTTGTATACACTTCATTGGTCCGAAGTCCGTTCAGATACTCCGACATGCCACCCACATTCTCTGCAATGGACATATTGTTGTCATTCAGGACAATGATAAAATTCTTCTTCAGGCGGGACGCATTGTTCAGAGCTTCATATGCCATACCTCCGGTCAATGCTCCGTCCCCGATTACGGAAATCACATATTCGTCTCCGCCCAGAAGATCTCTGGCCGCCACCAGTCCGATCCCGGCTGATATGGATGTGGAACTGTGCCCGGTATCAAAACAGTCGCACGCACTCTCTTTCCTCTTCGGAAATCCGCTCATCCCTCCGTATTTACGAAGTTCATCGAACCCGGCCTTTCTGCCAGTCAGCAACTTATGCGTATAAGCCTGATGCCCTACATCCCAGATCACCTTGTCTTTTGGAAGGTCAAAGCTCAGGTGAAGCGCCATGGTAAGCTCCACCACTCCCAGATTGGAAGCCAGATGTCCACCTGTCCGGCTGATTTTCTCAATCAAAAATTCCCGAATCTCAGCTGCAAGCTGTTCATATTCCTCCGGTGGTATCTTCTTGATATCATTGACCTGATTGATTCTTTCCAGTGCCATGATCTGTAACCTCTACTTTTCTCTGTAAACCAAAGACCTGATCAGTTCCGTCAAAAATTCGTTCTCATACGGAAGCGACGCAAGTCGTTTCAGTGCTCTTTCTGAGATTTTCTCCACATCTGCAGAAGCCCTGGACAATCCCTTCAGCGTCACATAAGTAGTCTTTTCATTCCGCTCGTCACTGAGCGTCGGTTTTCCCAGTACTTCCAATGTGCTTGTCACGTCCAGAATATCATCCCGAATCTGGAATGCCAGTCCTACATCCGACGCAATCTGCTCCACAATTTTAATCTCTTCGTCAGATGCCCCTGCCAGCACTGCTCCAATCATCATGGACGCCTCCAGAAGCGCGCCTGTCTTCAGCTCATAAATGAATAAAAGCTTTTCCTCATCAATACTCTGCCCGGCCGCTTCCACATCCACCACCTGACCACCGATCATTCCATGGACGCCTGCTTTTCCGCCAAGTATCTGAAGCGCCTTTGCCGTCCGCATCAGTTCTTCCGTATCCTGTCCGCGTTTAAACGCTGCCGCTGCCGTCTCAAAGGCATAATTCAGCAGTCCATCCCCTGCCAGAATTCCAAGAGCATGTCCGTATTTTGCATGAGTTGTCAGGTTCCCTCTGCGGTATTCATCATTGTCCATAGCCGGCAAATCGTCATGTACCAGCGAATACGTATGAATCATCTCAATGGCCGCCATGAACGGACGGATCGTATCCGTACTGCCACCAAACATCTTCCAGGTCTCGTACATTATCAGCGGTCTGAGTCTCTTGCCCCCCGCCAGCACACTGTAATTCATCGCTTCCATGACCACACGCTGCCGCCCCTCTTCCGGCGGAAGAAAATCCCTGATTATCTCTTCCGTACCCCTGGTACGCACTTCCAGCTCCTCAGAAAAATTCATGGGTCTGTCCCTCCTCGTCAATCTGCAGCATCTGCTTTTCCACATGATCAATCCGGGCATTGCACTGTTTCAAAAGTTCCATGCCCTCCTGATACAGCTGAAAGGATTCTTCCAGAGACACTTCCCGGTCTCCGAGCCGTTCCAGAAGCTTCTCTATCTTCCCAAGTCCTTCTTCCAGGACAAATTCTTCCTTTTCCCTGATTTCTTCTGCCATGTTTAACCTTTCCTTTCCAGAGTCTGCAGTTTCTCGGCCCGCGCCAGAACTTTCCCGTCCGTCACATGAATGGTAACGGAATCTCCCGGTTGTATCTGTTCGATACTCCGAAGGGCTTTTCCGTCAGAAAGCTCCGTATAGGAATATCCCTGCTGCAGTTTCTTCAGAGGCGACAATCCGTCAAGCCTTCCTGCGCAGAGCTGCAACCGGTGTTTCTGACCAAGCAATTTCTGCTGCATCTCCTGTGTCAGCCTGTCCAAAAGCTCTGATACATACTGCTTCTTCTCATTCAGTTTATACTGAGGTCCTGCATGCTGCAGGCGCAGACGATTCTGTTCCAGCCTTTGCCTGCAGAGATAAATCTTCTGCTCCAGGCGGTCAGCCAACTGATTGCGGAACAGTTCCATACCATTTAACAACTGCCTGTAATCCGCCACAGCCAGCTCTGCCGCGGCTGAGGGAGTCGGAGCCCTCAAATCCGCCACATAATCTGCAATCGTTGTATCGGTCTCATGTCCCACCGCGGAGATAACAGGTGTCCTGCATTCAAAAATCGCCCGTGCAACCGCTTCTTCATTAAACGCCCAGAGATCTTCGATGGAGCCGCCGCCCCGTCCCACAATCATCACATCCACCCCATAGGCGTCCAGTATCTCTATCCCTTTCACAATACTGGATACTGCCTGATCTCCCTGTACAAATGCCGGATACAGGATCAGCTGCACATGCGGGTTGCGTCTTTTTGCAATATTTATAATATCCCGCACCGCTGCTCCCGTAGGCGCTGTAACGATGCCTATGGTCCGGCTGTAGAACGGAACCGGTTGTTTGTATTCCGGGGAAAACATTCCCATCTCTTCCAGTTCCTGCTTCAGTCTTGCATACTTCTGGTACAGGACCCCTTCTCCTTCCAGCACAATCTCTTTTGCATAGAGCTGGTATTTCCCATCCCGCTCATAGACACTGATGCTGCCAAAGATAATTACATTCTGCCCTTCCTGCATCCGGAAGCCAAGTCCCTTTCTGTCTCCTGCAAACATTACACAGGCTATCGCCCCGGACTGGTCTTTCAGAGAAAAGTAGACGTGCCCGGAACTGTGATATTTACAGTTGGAAATCTCCCCTTTCACATAGATCCGGTTCAGCATAAAATCCTGTACAAACATATTCTTAATATAGGCATTAACCTGCCCTACTGAATATACGTTCCCTGCCATCTGTCCTATCTCTCCGTAAGCTTCGCCAGCACCCCATTGACAAAAGCCGGGGCTTCTTCTCCTCCAAACTTTTTCGAAAGCTCAATGGCCTCATTGATAGCCACCTTCTCCGGAATATCTTCATCAAACTTCATCTCATAGATTGCCAGTCTCAGGATTGTAAGCTCTGCTTTTCCCATACGAGCCGTCTTCCAGCCTTTGGAAGCCCCTTCCAGCATCGTATCAATCTCCGGAAGCTTCTCCGCCACTTTTTCATATTTTCCGAGAATATACGCCTCGTCCTGCCGGCTGATCTTCTGTTCTTCCTTCCTGTCATCCATAAACAGATCTATCTGTTCCTGCATCTCATCCTTTTCGTTAAATTCCACCCGGAACAACAACTGAAAGATGCACTCTCTCTGTTCTCTTCTCTTCATTCTTCCCTCCATGAATTCATATGCAGATCCACATATTCATTTTCCTGCACGGGGAAATATAAGAAGCTGCCGCAAACACATGGCTCCCGGTGCACCGGGAACTGCATCTCGCGGCAGCTCCTCCTTCACTTGCGCAGGCAACAGGGTCCTTCTCGTTACTCCAGTACCACACCGGCAACACGGACATTCACCACGGACACCTTCATGCCTGTCATGCTCTCGATTGCTGATTTTACTTTCTCCTGCACTTTCCCGGACACTTCCAGAATATTTGCCTCAAAGATCAGATTCAACGCCAGATCCACTTTTACCTCTGTATCTGTCACTTCTACCTTCACACCCTTGGACAGATTCTTCATGCCCATTTTTGCAACAAGCTCATTTTTAATATTTCCGGCCATGGATGCAACACCTTTTACCTCTGTTGCCGCCATACCTGCAATGATCGCAACCACTTCGTCCGCAATCTGCACTTCTCCCATATCCTCATCGACCTTCAGAACATGCGTCGCCCTGTCCAGTTTTTCCATAAATACCTCCTGACTAAAGTCCCGTTGCTTTTTCTGTATTTTCTGATCAATAATTGTCTATAGTATAACAAAACTTCCAGTTTTTGAAAAGGGGGAATTTCTCCCCGTCTACCGCCCAAATTCGCTGAGTATCAGCCCTTCATTGCGGTCAAGCGTCATGCCAATGCTCCAACTGTTAATCCACAGAAGTAATGGCCGTCCCTTCAGATCACGAATCTTCTTCATGTCAGAAGTCCCGTTTATCTGATCCATATCAATTTCTTCGTTCTCAATCCAGCGGATATGTTCATATGGTAAGTTTTCCAAACGTATCTCCACATTATACTCATTATTCAGCCGATATTTCAAAACATCAAACTGCAGAACGCCCACAACTCCCACAATGATCTCTTCCATGCCTGTGTTGTATTCCTGAAAGATCTGGATCGCACCCTCCTGGGCAATCTGCTCGATTCCCTTCACGAACTGCTTACGTTTCATGGTATCCATCTGACGCACTCTGGCAAAATGCTCCGGAGCAAAAGTCGGAATCCCTTCGTATCTGATCTTCCTGCCCGGCATACAGACTGTATCTCCGATTGAGAAAATACCCGGATCAAACAGACCGATGATATCCCCTGCATAAGCTTCCTCCACAATCTTCCGATCCTGGGCCATCATCTGCTGCGGCTGAGACAGGCGAATCTTTTTATTGTCCTGGACATGCATAACTTCCATGCCGGCGTCAAATTTTCCGGAACAGATCCGCATAAAGGCAATCCGGTCTCTGTGCGCCTTGTTCATATTCGCCTGAATCTTGAAAATAAAACCGGAAAACTCCTCTTCCATAGGATCAATCATGCCGCCTTCCGACTTTCGCGGCAGCGGCGAAGTAGTCATTTTCAGAAAATGTTTCAGGAAAATCTCCACACCAAAATTCGTCAGTGCAGAACCAAAAAATACCGGTGACAGCTCTCCCCGGTCCACCAGGTTCTGATCAAATTCTGCACTGGCACCATCCAGAAGGTCAATCTCATCCAGAAGTTTGTCTTTCTGCCCTTCCAACAATACTCCGTCCGTCTCATCCACAGACAGCACCTGGTCCGCTCCCTCTTTTGTCCCTTTTTCCGTATCTGAAAATACATGAATTCTCTCGCCTGCACGGTCATAAACGCCTTTGAATTCCTTGCCGGAACCAATGGGCCAGTTGATGGGACAGGTTGCAATCCCCAGCTCTTTTTCAATATCATCCAGAAGTTCAAACGTATCCATGGCGTCCCGGTCCATCTTATTGATAAAAGTAAAGATTGGAATATGCCGCATGACACATACTTTAAACAGCTTCCTGGTCTGTGCCTCCACTCCTTTAGAACCGTCAATCACCATGACCGCCGAATCTGCTGCCATCAAGGTCCGGTAAGTGTCTTCCGAGAAATCCTGGTGTCCCGGCGTATCCAGAATATTGATGCAATAATCATCATAATTAAACTGAAGTACGGAAGAAGTAACCGAGATTC
The DNA here is from genome assembly GCA_910579225.1 of uncultured Lachnospiraceae bacterium. GTDB lineage: Bacteria > Bacillota > Clostridia > Lachnospirales > Lachnospiraceae > Hominiventricola. The sequence continues at coordinate 150,695 of CAJTTI010000005.1, forward strand.
CTCTCTCTTTCTCAATCTCCATCCAGTCAGAGACTGCATGTCTCGCCGTCGCTTTTCCCTTTACGGAACCAGCCAGATTGATGGCTCCTCCATATAACAAGAACTTTTCCGTCAAAGTCGTCTTCCCTGCATCCGGGTGTGAGATAATCGCAAAAGTTCTTCTCTTCTCTATCTCTTTCCTGATATCTGCCACGATATTTCCTCCAATTACAGTTCTGCTTCAGCCCTTCTGGCTTCTGTTGTTTTATTATCGTTCTTCAGCCCTCCCGGGCAAAGTCCTGTACCAGTATATGGCAAGGAACATCACCTGTCAAGGATAAGCCTTCCCGCCGCTCACTGCTTCTGCCGCACCCGATACTCCCGTTCCCATTTCAACAGCTGTTTCTGCGGATCCGGAAAATCTGCACCTTTCTTCCCGGCTCCCGGCAAAATCCCTTCTGCAAGCTGTCTGGCAAGCTCTGCCTGCCGTTCAGTCTCTTCACTGGGCTGATATTCACAGGAAATCGCAAAACAATCCGCCGCTTCGCCGAACAGAAACTGCCTTGCATAGCATACCCCAAGATTATTCCATATTGCTCCATAGAAACCCAGTCCCAGACGGTCATTCTGATGCATCTTCAGAATATGTCGGTACTCTTCCATGGCTGCCCATTCATTCCCGTTACTCAGAAGTTCATCCGCCCTTAACTTCAAACGTTCCTGTTCCTGCAGCGTCATAAGTCCTTTCAGACGCTCTCCCAGATCCGACAACTGTCTTCCTGTAAAGGGTCCCCCCATCCCCACAACCGCAAGGACCAGATTCTGAAAATTCGTCCCGCAGGCGATTCCCTTCTGAAGCCTCAGGGCAAGTTCCGTGCACCCGATCTCATCCCGCAGCCAACTGCACAGCCGTTCATCAAAAAACTGTCTGTCCACAAGGCAGATATTATGATACAGAAAATATGCCAGTTCTTCCAAACTGTACAGATGAATTCCCGCCTGTTCTATAAAATATGGAGTCTTCGTTCTTTTATATCTACATACGGCAACTAACCCCATGACCTTCCTCCTGTTCTTCCAGCACAAACGACTCTTTCCAGCGCAAATCAGATGAGGGATACAGTTCTCCAAAACCAAGGTCCGTCACTTCCACTTCACACTTTAAAGGCGCCGAAAAACGAACCTCCACCAAAAGCCTGCTCGTACCCTCCGGCCTTCTTGGCAGGTCTGTCAAAAGCATTCCTGCATAAACAGGTTCTCCCCCCAGCATGGACCGGAAAGAAAACTCCAGCAGCGGTTCGGTAAGAAGCAAAACCTCACAGGAACCTTCTGCTTCATACCAGTTTAATCCTGCACGGATCAAGGTGTAAACCTCTTCCTTTCCGTCTTTTTTGCTTCTGAGTCCCACATTAAACAGCAGCGTCTGTTCGCTCAAAAACAGATACGGCCTCCTTTGCCCTGTCCCTTCCGCCGTCATGCAAGCGCCTCTGGCATGGATCTGAGTCCCCAAAAACACTCGGCGGCGGTGGCAGATTTCCTCACGGCTCTTTTTATAATCTCCGGAATTTAGATCCGTCCCGGTCAGAAATACCGCTGACACACGATTCTTACTGAATCGTTCCTTTATGTATCCAAGAAGCAGTTCGTCCCGGTCTCCTTTTTGAATTTCACCTATGTTCCAGTATTCCGGTTCCTGGACCTGAACAATCGCAGGTGTTGTTCTTTTATTTACCTGAACTGCCGTGGCTTTCACCTCTTCACGGCCGAATTCCAGAAGCCAGACCTGCTGCTGCCAGATGTCATTGGTCTGATGCATGACAAAATGAACGATGCTCTCACGCTCACTCATAACCTGCAGCCGGCCTTTCAGAAAACCGGCTTCCTGCGCATCCTTCTTGTATCTGCATATATTCTCTTCCGACATATCCGGCAGGATTACAGACGCCCATATATTCTCTTTTCTTCCGTATCGTCTCAGCGCAGACAAAATCTTGCGGTAACACCCTGTGCGTCCGGTCTTTTCCTCAAAATTCAAAGGAAGTTCCTGCGGTTCTTTCATCTGTGCTGTCTGATAACAGACTCCGGGAATGTCTCCCCGGTAATCAATCCCGACACAGAGAATCCCATTTTCACCAACTTGATTCATAACTGATTCCTTAACTAAAACTCTGATATGACAGGCTTATCTGGCGTGAAACTGTTCTTCCACCAGCTCAGTTAACTCCTCATAATCTGTCATCATATTTTTCAGTACGCGTTCCTGGTGGTAATCCAGCGCCCTTTGCATGCGGCAAAGACGAATGTAGCGACTGTCCCCTTCCATATGTTCTGTCTGGTTCTCTGTCGTCTGGCACTCGGTGGAATGTTCCGTTCCGTCTTCTGCAGTCTCCGTAAAAAACCATGTCAGCCGCTCCCCATAGAACAGAATAAATGCTCTGGTAAAGACGCCTCCGCAGACAGGATACAGGCATTCTGTCACATAATCATAAGTTTTCTTCCCATGATATTCCAATACATAATGGAGAACCACTTTATGTTCCGGATTGCAGCGGTATTCCACTACCGTTTGGTCCCAGGGTCTGCCTTTGTCATCCATACAGCAGGAAAGATTCTGCATAAATCCGAACCTCCTGTATTTTGCAGGCAGGCTTTTCAGCAGTTTTCCTGCCAGTCGTTTTTGCACGTCGGTCTGAAGCAGAAGCAGAGACAACTGCTTTAACCAGGACAGAACCGCCGTCTCTGAGAGCCGGTCCTCCCACAGAAGATGACATTCCAGACTGTCAAACAGCCCTTCCGGAACTTCTCTTCCCTTCACAAATTCCAGCCAGCTCAGATAGTTCAGATAAGCCCCTCCAAGCACAGATTCTCCGCCTCTGTCGTCCATAGATACATATACCGGAAATATCTCATTTACATGCTGTTCTGTAAACAATGCCTGCATCAGAATCCGTTCCTCCAGTTCCGGAAAACACATGCCGAACTGCTCTCCTGCCTTCCAGACCCGCAGGAGTTCTTCCGTATCTCCCATACCTTCTTCTGCCAGAAGCCCAATAATTTGCTCTGTATACATCCCGTTCCCAAACACGGACCATGCCAGGGGACGTAAAAGGTTTTTAGCAAAACGCTCGTCCAGAAGCAGCCGCTGCAAAAGTCGAAGCAGAAGCCCGGCATCCACCTCCCTGCAGCCGGTCTTCCACAGAATCCGAAGGGCGTCTTCGTCTTTGTTCAGCAAAATCAGACTTTCTATATAAGACGACTGACAAGCCCTGGAAAGCCTGAGCACCTCTCCATCCGAAAACATAAGGCGGCTGTCAATCTGTTCCAGCCTGCGGCGACGCCTTTCATAATCCAGAAGTTCCAGCTTCAGTTCCTGCCGGTAAGATTCCCGAAGTTGTTCTTCCTCCAGAAGTTTCCATGCAAGAGACACGTTCTCATCCGTCAGCCGGTGTCTTCCTTTTCCATCCATCAGATACAGATTCAGACCCAGGTGATTTTCAAGTCTTATCGTGCAAAGCTGCAAAAATCCTGGTTCTCTCAACGCCTGTTTCCGCTCATAAGGAACGGTTTTCTGGTGCGTCTTTCCCATCTCATCTATCAGCAGGATCTTCGCATCCTCCGTATAAACCGGCACATAGACGCTTTCCCCTGTAAAAACTGCCCGAAAAGGCTCTTCCAGCTGTTCATGGTACACTTCCACCTGATGGATTCGTTTATCTGTACAGGTGATTTTCTGCAGGAACAGAAGGTCAGCAAGCGCTTCCAGAAGTTCTTCTTCCAGAGTTTCTGCCAGCAGGCATCTTCCATACAGCCACGCCAGTGTTTCATCCACATGTCTTCTGCGCAGCTGTTCCAGAAGAAATTCCTGAAGAAGTCTCCTGTGTTCTTCAAAAACTGCCTCTCCCGGGGTCCCATACTTCACCAGATTACAATAAATGCGGGATCTTTGCCTGTCGGTCAGCGTATTATGATAATGAAAATACAGAAGCACCTGCCTGGGAAGCAGCTTTTCATAATGCTCCGGCAGCGCATAGATAAAGTATTCATAGAGATTCGTGATCTTTGCGTCCCATTCCACGCCCCGTTCATACCATGCAAACGCTTCCGTATCAGTCCGGTGCCCCCGGATATAGAGCTGGCAGACTGCTCCTGCAGTCTCTTTGGAAGGATGAATCTCATAGCAGGCTTTCAAAAGCTTTGCCCCCAGCGGAGTCCATTTTTTAAGCCTTGTGGCCTGTAGAGCGACTGCCCGGGCAGTCTCGGCCGTCAAAAGTCCCAGTTTTGCTGCCCGTCCAAACACCTGCAAAGTAAACGGATCCAGCCTGTTAAAGAGCGCCATGTCTTCCCTGAGCAGGAAAAATGCCTCCAGGTAAAGAAGCCGATTCCGGGTCCCGGTTCGGAACAGACGTTCCATCACCTGATATCTGGTGCGGGGATTCTTCTGAAGCTGCGGATCCAGTCTCAAAAGGAATGCTGTAACCGGCCAGTTTTCCGGATGCTTCTGATAAAGCTTCTGAAGCTGTGACACGGCAAATGCTATGGATTTGTCATCTTTACCGGCCAGGCTGCTGACATATAAAAACACCGCCCGCACCGTATCTTCCCGCAACTTCAAAAGACGGGTTTTCTCGTATTTTTTCAGAATCCAGCCCGCCTCTTCCCTGCGCTCCTCCAATAACATCACCCAAACGTTCAGAAGCGGGTAAAGGGCTGATTCCGGGTCCGACTCTGTCAGTATATCTGCCAGCTCCCGAAGCTTCCTGATCGCCTCCTGACCAGTACAGGCTCCTGTCCGTTCTCTCTCAGCCACCCGCTGCAGCTCTGCAAATGCAGCTTCCTGCTGCCTCTTTTGTTTCCACTCTTCACTCTGCCCGTTTCCGGTCCGGAACACCGGCAGCTCCTCTTCCTTTGCAAGCAGTACAGGAAGCGCCTCTTCCTCTTCTTCTGCCTGGTTCGCATCTTTGATCTGCACTTTCACCAGGTATTCATATTCACCCGCACTGGTTTCCAGCCAGATACGGCCTTCCATCCGCTCTCCCATTCGCAGATTCTGAGGCTGATAGCGATATTCAATTCTTGCCGCTCTGGCAAAAAAACTGTCCTGACGAAGGGTCATGCCCGGAATCCTTGTATGCAAAAGTCCTTTAATTCTGCGTTCATCACAGGAACAGATCACAAAACTGCCTTCTGCTGATTCATTTGGCTCCAGATCGAACATCAGTTCTTTTGGTTCTGTTCTGAGATCAGGCTGATCATAGGAAAATATTCCGTTAAAGAAATCAATGATTTTTTCTTTCATATGGACCCCGTTGCTTTTTTGGTAGATTGGTATATAATGGTTTCATTATAGCACTTTTTAGTCACATCGTGCAACCGCACAGACAGAAATGAGGAGTATACAGGATGGAACACAAAGAAAAAGAGAAAATCCCGGGTAAAGAACATTTTCACGGAAGTGATCTGGAAAAGATAGAACAGTATTTTGGAATCCCGAAGGAATCTATTACCGGTTTCGGCGCAAATGTAAACCCACTGGGAATCTCACCTAAGATGCGTCAGGGACTGGCAGGACAGATCGACATGGTCACTTCTTACCCGGATCCGGAATACACAGAACTGAGAACACACATCGCTGCTTATGCAGGCTGCCTGCCCGGACAGGTCCTGGTGGGCAACGGTTGTACAGAGCTGATCTCTCTGTTTATACAGCTCCTGAAGCCCAAAGAAGCACTGATTGTCTCTCCCACCTATTCAGAATACGAAAAAGAAGTCCGTCTATCCGGAGGAAATGTCCGCTATTATGCGTTAAAAGAAACTTCAGACTTTCAATTAGAAACCGACGATTTCTGTCAGGTTTTGGAAAACGGACCCGAACTTTGTATCATCTGCAACCCAAACAACCCTACTTCCACAGCCACCGGACCGGAAGATATGCAAAAAATCATGGCTTGCTGCCAGTCCAGAGGCATCTTTCTGATGATTGATGAAACCTATGCCGAATTTGCACCGGAAGATGTCCGGGTCTCTTCCGTGGAACTTATGAAAGAATATGACAATTTTGTCATACTGCGCGGCATCTCAAAGTTTTTCGCCGCACCAGGTCTGCGCCTTGGTTATGCCATGACCGGAAACACCGGGCTGATCGCCAGAGTAAAAGAACGCCAGAACCCCTGGACGGTCAACAGCCTGGCAGACGCGGCAGGCGCACTGATGTTCACGGATACAGACTATATCGAAAAGACCAGGCGTCTGATCGCCTCGGAACGGCAGCGCGTCTGGCAGGAGCTGTCAGCCTGGGAAAATGTGAAAGTCTACCATCCCTGTGCCAACTTTATCCTGGTCCGCATCCTGAAAGAGGGCATCACTTCTTATGATGTGTTTGTTCATGCAATCAGAAAAGGTCTTATGCTTCGGGACTGTTCCGGCTTTCCCGGTCTGGAAGACGAAACCTTCTTCCGCTTCTGCTTTCTGATGCCGGAAGAGAACACCAGACTTCTTCAATGTCTCCGGGAACTTCTTGGCTGAGACATTCCTGACAAAATCCGGAGACATCCATCTGCACAAATATACAGATGCTGCAGACGGAACATTCCCCTGCCCAGGCGACGATCACAGATCACCGTCTGGCTATGATGTTCCGAAATATTTTTCATAGAGATCAAAAAATGAACTGGTCTGAACTTCACCGTAATCCGAAAAGTTCACCTTGTCCCAAAGTTTTTCCTGAAATTCGGACAGTGTGTCTTCCATAAGCTCCTCATAGATGCTCCGGAAGCGCTCTGTCTTCTCTCTTTGCGCAACCTGAATCTTATTGGCCTCTGACTCTTCTTCCATATACGTATTCAGGCACTTCAGAATATAATATCCTCCGTCTTCTGCAAAGACCGGACTGATTTCCCCATTGTCCAGGTCAAAGGCAATCGCTTCATATTCTCCTCCTTTGTCCCCTCTTGCAATGTTTACGGTCGTCTGAGCAATCTTTGAGTAATTCGCTGCAAGACTGCCGAAATCTTCTCCCTGCTCCAGCTTCTCTCTCAGTTCCTCTGCCAGATGTTCTTCCGGAAGCAGCATCTGCTGAAGCTGAATGATCCGCGCCTCGTCGTCACTGATCTCGACACTCACATCTTCTGTAATCTGCCCATATGTTTTAAAAGCCAGACAGTAATCCTCGTACATTTTCCTGACAATTTCCTGATCCACCCTGAGAGCAGCCACTTCTTTCTCTTCCAAAGAACCGAAATACTCCTCTGCCGCCGCCGCCGCACGGGCAGTCTCCTCCTCCGAAAGCACAATCTCCCTTTCTTCTGCCAGCAGAACCATACTCTTCACCTGCGCCAGCTCAGAGAGCACCTGGTTCTTCAGATACGCTTCCATTGTCATATCTCCCAAAGAATGCTCCCACATTCCGGCGCCATAGATATTCTCATAACCGCCTTTCTGGTTCATCAGATAGACCAGCGCTTCCGGAAGCATACAGGACACCTCTCCAATACGAAACAGCTCGTCCGATGCAAGTCCTGTGGTAAGCACAATCTTTGTATTCTGACAACCTGAAAGCCCAAGACAGACAGCCAGCAAAAGGCTAACCAGTCCATATCTTCTCCTACATCTCATTGCGAACCTCCTGCAAGATTTCTTTCAGCACCTGAAGCACTCCGTCCTTCTCATAAGATGCCACCACATATCCGGCGGCTTTCCTGATATCCGGAGCTGACAGCTCAGAAGCATAGCTTCTCCCCGCCCGCATCATCATGGAAATATCATTGTAATTGTCTCCAAACACCACCGTTTCTTCCGGAGTGATTCCATATGCTTCCTGAAGCCACTGGACCGCCCCTCCCTTCGTTGCACCGGCGGCATTGATGTCCACCCATTTGGCCCCGGATACGTTGATAACAAATTTCTCTTTCCAGCAACTGCTGATCTGGTCATACACTCCCTTTGCACCTTCTTTGCAGTACAGGCTCAGCTTGATGCACGCATCCACATAGTCCCCGAGATCTTCCACAACGCCCCCAACTCCTCCGTATTCCTCAAACACAAGATGGTAAAACTCTTCGCTTTTATCGTCAATATAATATCCTTCTCTCAGAGACAAAAGCTGCTGATGTCCCGGAATCCCCTCCAGTTCCTTCCTGAGCGCACAGAGATCCTCTCTGTCCATACACATTTCCTTTATACACTGATCACCCTTCTCAATACAGGCACCGTTATCTCCCAGATAATAGATCTCTTCTCTCAACTCATGAAATACCGCGTCGATGCTGCTACTCTGTCTTCCACTTGCCGCTGCAAACTGCACTCCCCTATGAAGGAGTTCTCTGATCACCGTCATATACTCCGGATTCACATAACTTCCACCTTCGGGCACCAGGGTCCCGTCAATATCACTGACAATTAATCGAATCATTGTTTTCTTTCTTCCTTTGCTGTAAATACTATATCAATATAATAGAAAACATCCGAAACTACAATGGATATTTTCTTAAATTTTAATGATTTTTCACTTTTATTCTCTCTGCTTTTATATTAGAATAGAGAAAAGTCAATTACTTACAGGTATGAAGCCTGTACGAAAGGAGACACTATATGAAAAAATTATCAAAAATGCTCACGGCCATCACAGGAATTGCTCTTGCCATAGCCGGAGGCCTCTTTCTCTATCAGAAATTCTTCCGTCAGGAGGAAGAATGGGATGAAGACTTCGATGATGAAGAATTATTTGACATAGAGGATGAGGATGATGACAGCGACATCATAGCCTTTGACAGCGAAGAGGAAATCTTTGAAGAAGAACCGCTGACTCCTCCCGCTGCAGAAGAGACCGTTCCTGACGGGAGTCATGCAGCTGCTGACGAAGAGGCTGAAGAAAAGGCATAAAAAGTTCAAAAAGGAGGCGCCCTGAGACGGCCGCCTCCTTATTACATCTCCCAGGCACTTGCCAGCCTTTCCGCTGCTCTGCGAATCTCCTCTTCTGTCAAAGTCGCATAACCCAAAATGACTGTCGGTTCATATGCTCTGTCATCAATGCAGTATTCTGACAATGGATATACCTGTACTTCAGCCTCCCTGGCCCGGCGGATCAGCTCTTCTTCTGATCTTTCTCCTGCCATCTGCAGTAAAATATGTACACCGGCCCGGTCTCCCAGGATCCTTCTGACACCTTTCATCTGCCGGACTTCCGCCAGCAGCACATCATGCTTGCTCTTATACAGAGCCCTCATTTTATTCAGATGCCGTTCAAAATATCCCCGTTCCATAAAAAGCTGCAAAATCCTCTGATCTATTCTGGAGACCGTACAGGAAAAACGCTTTCCAATCTCCTCATATTTGTCCATCAGGGAGAGAGGCAGCACCAGATAACTGATCCGGATAGCAGGAGCAATGGACTTGGAAAAAGTGCCCAGATAGATTACCTTCTGATGCGTATCATTGCCCTGAAGCGCCGGAATGGGCCGACCGATATACCGGAATTCACTGTCATAATCATCCTCTATAATGTATCCGCCTTCCTTTTCCTCCGCCCATCTAAGTAGCTCCTGGCGCCGTTTGATCGGCATTACAATCCCCATGGGATACTGATGAGACGGCATTACATAAGCAATATCCGCCCCGCTCGTCCGGAGAGCTTCCACATCCATACCGTACTGGTCCATGGAGACCGTACAGCAGTCATGACCCAGCCCGCGAAAGATCTCATAGGCATGCCGGTAAGTAGGGCTTTCCATCGCAATCCGTCTTCTGGTTCCGAGCAGTCTGGACAGAAGCATCTGCAAATAATCATTCCCTGCTCCGATGATCACCTGAGAAGGCTGCACATTCACTCCCCGGGCCTGATGCAGATACGTACAGATCACAGACCTGAGCGCATACTCTCCTCTTGGGTCGCCCAGATGGAACAATTCCTTCTGATCATCCTGCAGCACTTCCCGGCTAAGCTTCCTCCACACAGCATACGGAAAATGATCCAGATCAATTCCATTGGGGGTAAAATCATACAGCACGTCTGCCGGAGCCGATACTTCCTGTTCTGCTTTCGGGAGTATCTCCGGCTCCAGATGATACAATTCCTCCATCTGACAGACAAAATACCCTCTGCAGGGAACCGATTCAATATATCCTTCCGACAGCAACTGCTCATAAGCCAGCTGAGCCGTACTTCGACTCACGTCCAGCTGTTTTGCCAGAAGTCTGGTGGAGGGGAGACGCTCTCCGCATCGGATGTTCCCCCTCTGAATCTCCCCTTTCATATGCTCATAGATCTGCTCATACAGACACTTTTTCGCTTTCTCTTCCAGATTCAGCATCAATTCGTACAAGGGGACCTCTCCATTCTTCAGTACTCGTTTAACCAGGCAGTTTAAACGAACTTTTTAATGATACAATCCGGTTGAACACCAGTGCGTCTTCTCTGGAATCTTTTGCATCCACACAGAAGAAACCACTGCGCACGAACTGAAAGCTGTCATACGCCTTCACATCTTTTAAAGCCGGCTCCAGCTTCGCCTTCGCCACGGTCAGCGAATGTGTATTGATGTTCATACTGCCGTCTTCGTTGTATACTCCCTTTTCCTCGTCAATCAGGTTCTCATACAGCCGAACCTCCGCATCAACGGCATAAGGAGCCGGCACCCAGTGAATCGTCCCTTTGACCTTCCGCCCCGTAAACCCGCTGCCTGCTTTTGTCTCCGGATCATAAGTGCAGTGCACTTCCACGATTCTGCCCTCCTCATCCTTCACAAAGCTCTCGCACTTTACAAAATATGCATGCATCAGGCGGACTTCATTGCCGGGAAAGAGCCGGAAATATTTCTTCGGCGGCTCTTCCATAAAGTCCTCCCGCTCAATATACAATTCTCTGCAAAACGGAATCGTCCGGGTTCCAAGGTCCTCATTTTCCAGATTGTTCGCCGCCTCCAGTTCCTCTGTCTGGCCTTCCGGATAATTATCAATCACCAGCTTAATCGGATCAAGAACCGCCATCATACGGGAACGCTTCATCTTCAGATCCTCCCGGATACAGTATTCCAACATGGCATAGTCCACAGAGCTCTGCCCCTTTGCCACTCCGCACAGTTCCACAAACTTCTGAATGGACTCCGGCGTAAATCCTCTGCGTCTGAGTGCAGCGATAGATACCAGGCGCGGATCATCCCAGCCATCCACAATCCCGTCTTCCACCAGTTTCTTAATATATCGTTTCCCCGTCACTACGTTGGTCAGATACAATTTCGCAAACTCAATCTGCCTGGGCGGGTGCGGGTACTCCAGCTCCCTGACCACCCAGTCATAAAGGGGACGGTGATCTTCAAACTCCAGCGTACAGATGGAGTGTGTAATCCCTTCTATGGCATCCTCTATGGGATGAGCAAAATCATACATCGGATAGATACACCAGGTGTCGCCCGTATTATGATGGCTCATATGCGCCACCCGGTAGATGACCGGATCCCTCATATTAATATTAGGAGAAGCCATATCAATCTTCGCCCGTAGCACTTTCTCTCCATCCTGATAGACGCCATTTTTCATATTTTCAAAAAGAGTCAAATTCTCTTCCACGCTGCGTTCCCTGTAGGGACTGTTCTTTCCTGGCTCCTTAAGACTTCCCCGATATGCACGAATCTCTTCTGCAGTCAGATCACACACATAAGCTTTGCCTTTTTTGATCAGCTTTACCGCCGCCTCATACATCTGCGGAAAATAATCGGATGCAAAGAACAGCCGGTCCTCCCAGTCTGCTCCCAGCCACTGAATATCCTGTTTGATCGCATCTACAAACTCCGTCTTCTCCTTGGTCGGATTTGTATCGTCAAAACGCATATTGAATTTTCCGTTATATTTTTTCGCAAGTCCATAGTTCAGCAGTATGGATTTGGCATGTCCGATGTGCAGATAGCCGTTTGGTTCCGGTGGAAAACGGGTATGAACTGTTTCATAGACTCCCTCCGCCAGGTCCTTGTCGATCTCTGTCTCTATAAAATTTTTAGAAACCACTTCTTTCTCCATAACAGGGTCCTCCTCGGTTTTATAATTCGAAAAAAGCGGAAATTCTGTTGAATTTCCGCTCCTCAAAGCTGCTGACGGGAATCGGACCCGTGACCTCCGCACTACCAATGCGACGCTCTACCGACTGAGCCACAGCAGCTTATGGTATCGCTTACGCTCGCGACTCGATTATAATATCACAGCCTTTATTTAGTGTCAACACTTTTTTTCATCTTTCTCCAACTTTGTCCAGCTTTTTTTTCAGACGCTGGAGCGTATTATCGACTGCTTTTTCGTTTTTTCCTATGACGGATGCAATCTGCCCGTAGGTCTTTCCTTCCAGGTAAAGTTCCAGCACCAGCTGCTCCATATCACTGAGGCGCCTGTGAATCTGATCATACCGGCTTTCCAGCTCTTCCTGATCAATCAGCATGTCTTCCGGGTTCTGTTCCGCCAGAATCTGAGGTTCCTCGTCCAGCGACACATATCCGTTCAAAGGCGCATGCTTCTTACGTTTGGACGCCTGAACCGCCGTATACATCTGCCGGGTGACACAAAGCTCTGCGAAGGTATAAAAAGAACATTCTCCGCCGGCCCGATATCCCCGGATCGCTTTGAACAGCCCAATCATTCCTTCCTGAATCAGGTCATCGTTGTCTCCACCGATCAGATACAGTGTCCGGGCCTGCCTTTTTACCAGCGGCTTGTATTTGTTCAGCAGATATTCTGTCACTCCGGTCTCTCCGGATTCCAGCCGTTTCATCAACTCCTCATCTGTCAGTTTTTCATATTCTTCTCTCTGACTCACCTTATCCCATCCTCTGTCTTACGATCTCATACGCCAGCACACCGGCCGCCACCGAAGCATTCAGAGAATCAATCTCCCCTTTCATGGGAATGGAAGCCGTAAGATCACACTTTTCCCGGACCAGGCGGCTGACGCCTTCGCCCTCATTTCCGATCACAAGCCCTATGGGGCCTTTCAGATCCAGATCATACATCTGTGTGCCTTCCATATCGGCGCAGACGAACCAGAGCCCTTGTTCCTTCAGTTCTTCAATCGTATTTCCAAGGTTTGTCACCTTGGCCACTGGTGTATAGTTGAGCGCTCCTGCAGAAGCCTTCGCCACTGTTGCCGTCAGTCCCGCCGCCCGCCGCTTCGGAATGATCACCCCATGGGCCCCTGCCAGATTCGCCGTCCGGATAATCGCCCCCAGATTGTGAGGATCCTCAATGTTATCCAGAAGAATCAGGAATGGAGGCTCCTTCCTCTCTTCCGCCAGGCGGAGCAGTTCCTCCACCTGCGCATACTCGTAGGCCGCTGCACTGGCAATGACTCCCTGATGCTTTCCAGTCCCAGACATCTGGTCCAGCCGCTCTTTTGGCACAAAACTTATGATAGTATCCTGTTTTCTCGCCTCTCTGAGAATGCTGTTTACCGGACCGTCCTGACATCCCTTCTGCACATGAATCTTATCTATGGTTTTTCCGGAACGAAACGCTTCCAGCACCGCGTTGCGCCCTTCAATTGTCTGTTCTTCATATCTCATGGCAATTCTCCTGTTCTCTCCATGCCCAGCCGGATCAGGTCAATCATTCTCGACATCCGGCCCGTCAGATAAAGATATCCCATCAGTGCTTCAAAGCCTGTGGCCTGACGGTATTCCCCCATGGACGCATGTTTGGCCATACTGAAGGTCTTGGCATTGCGTCCCCGCTTATACACCTGATGTTCTTCCTCTGTCAATTCCTCCCGGATGGAAAGGATCATGGCCGCCTGCGCGGATGCCTTCACATAACCGCTTGCTTTTTTATGGAGGACATTGGCCTGCCGGTTCCCTCTTCCCACCAGAATCGTCCGGACCACCAGTTCGTAGATACCATCCCCCATATAAGCAAGCACCAGCGGCGAATAAGTTTTCACATCCACATCCGGAAGTGTGAATTGTTCTTTCAGATATTTTAAGCTCTCTTCCATTTTACTCCTTCACGCGTATCTTCCAGAAGAATTCCTTTCTCCAGCAGAAGATTTCTGATCTCGTCTGCTCTGGCAAAATTCTTCTCTTTTCTGGCCGCCTGGCGCTCTTCGATCAACGCTTCAATCTCTTCATCCAGCAAAACTTCCTGCTTCTCCGCAGCAAGCCCCAGGATATCGCATAGTCCCCGGATTCTGTCCCCCAGTCCTTCTGCTAGCGCCCTGCTGACGCCTTCTTTCCCGTGAGTATTCGCATATTTTACCAGATCAAAGACCGCAGCAATCGCATCTGCCGTGTTAAAATCATCTTCCATGGAACGGTCAAAATCCTTTTCAAAAGCATCCGCCCCCTTCAAAATCTCTGCTTCTTCTGCCGTAAGCTCTGTTTCTGACGCATGTTCTGCCATATATTTCAGACGATCCACCGCCGTCTGTATCCGCTCCAGCGCGTTTTTCGAAGATTCCATCAGATCGGCACTGAAGTTCAGCGGACTCCGGTAATGGGCGTTCAGCATGAAGAACCGAAGGATCTGCAAATCATATTTCTCGCTGATTTCCCTGACTGTGAAAAAGTTTCCAAGAGATTTTGACATTTTCCTGTTGTCAATATTCAAGAATGCATTGTGCATCCAGTATCTGGAAAAGATCTTTCCGCTACATGCCTCGCTCTGCGCAATCTCGTTTTCATGATGAGGAAATACCAGGTCTTCTCCGCCTCCATGAATGTCGATCTGCTCTCCCAAATATTTTCGGGACATAACAGAACATTCGATATGCCAGCCCGGACGCCCGTCTCCCCAGGGAGATACCCAATATGGTTCTCCTTCTTTCTTTGGCTTCCAGAGTACAAAATCCAGCGAATCTTCCTTCTCCTCCTCACCAGATACCAGAAGAGACCGGTTTCCTGCCTGCAGATCTTCCAGATTCTTATGGGACAGTTTTCCATATTCAGCAAAGCGGCGGGTGCGGAAATACACGGTCCCGTTCACTGCATATGCATAATCTTTTTCAATCAGTGCAGAAATCATATCAATCATCCCATCAATCTCCTGCGTCGCCAGCGGATGCATGGTAGCCGGTTTGATATTCATCCCTTCCATATCCTTTTTGCACTCATCAATATATCTTTTGGAAATCTCTTCCGCGGACACCCCTTCTTCATTGGCTTTTTTGATGATCTTGTCATCCACATCCGTAAAATTCGATACAAAATTCACTTCATATCCTCTGTGCTCCAGATACCTCCTTACGGTGTCAAAGACGATCATGGGTCTGGCATTTCCGATATGAATCAGATTATAGACCGTGGGGCCGCACACATACATGCTGACCTTTCCTTCCTCCAGCGGTACAAACTCTTCCTTTTTCTTTGATAATGTGTTATAGATACGAATCATGTGACAATTCCTCCTGTTATTCAAGTTCTGTTTCTGCCCTTTTGGCATCCGGCCGGGTATCTGCTTTCTCTTTCAGTCTGTTCAGTTCTGCTCTTAATTTTTTGTTTTCTTCTTTTAGTTCCGTCACTGCGTCCAGAATCGGATCCGGAAGATTAACCTGATCCAGATCCTTTCTCGGAATCCGGATTTGGTCCTTTTTCACAATCCGTCCCGGAATACCGACCACTGTACAGTTAGGCGGTACCGGGCCCAGTACCACGCTGCCGGCTCCGATCTTGGAATTCTCACCAATGGTAAACGACCCCAGAATCTTCGCCCCTGCACTGACCATCACATTGTCTTCCAATGTCGGATGACGCTTACCCTGCTCCTTTCCCGTTCCGCCCAGGGTAACTCCCTGATAGAGCGTCACATTGTCACCCAGAATCGCCGTCTCTCCGATGACCACGCCGGTTCCATGATCAATAAACAGACCTTTGCCGATGGTTGCTCCCGGGTGGATCTCAATCCCCGTCTTCCTGGCCGTTCGCTGAGACAACCACCTGGCCCAGAAATAATGCCCGTTCTGATACAGCTTATGAGCAAGCCGATACCTTAATATCGCATGGAATGTGGGATAGAGAAACACTTCCATATTGGATTTAATCGCCGGATCCCGTTCTCTGATTACTTCAATCTCTTCTCTGACATAACGGATAAATCCCATAACAGCTCCTTTACTTTTCCATGACCCCGGCCAGGAATCTGTCCCAGGCAGATGGCCCATTGTTTCTGTGATACAAAAAACCTCCGTCCCTTATAGAGACGAAGGTATCCGTGGTTCCACTCTACTGAAAAGGCCCATGCCTTTCACTCGAAACATGTAACGCATGCCTGCGTACAGGGATACTTTCCAAAATATCTGGTTCCCCCTGTCTGCTCCCGGATGCACTTTCATCTCCTGCTGCCCGGAACTGCTTTCAGCCAGCGGCAGCTCCTCTCTGACGGCGCGGGGGAGATTACTCTCTCCGTTCCCTGCATTTCTCTGTATATCCGGGAAAACACCAACGGAATCGGCTTCTTCCCGGCAAATCCAGGCTTCTGCAGCCTGCTACTCATAGAATATGAGATTTTGTATCTTTTGTCAAGCGTTAAACCACTTCAGACAGACAGATTCCAAGATTACTGAACAGCAGGGATACCAGCTCTCCCACGGACAGTTCCAGATCCAGCCTCCCTGGTCTCTCATCCAGTCTTTCCGCCCTGGTCTCCCCTTCCATAGTCTCCCACAGAAAATATCCGTTGTTTTCAGCAATCACCGGATCCGTAATATGCAGATACCGCCTGCTGTTCTCCCGGCTGCCCACCAGTCGAAGCGCCTGAGATACATCCGTAATACGGAGCATATATGGCGGCATATGATCCGGGGGAATTTCCCCTTTCTCTGCCTCCCTCTCCGCTCTCAGATTCTCCAGATACCGCTGGTCTCTTCTGCAGAACATCTGATACCGGGCCGCCAGGTAATGATTCTGTTCCTCTGCCTCCATCCGTTCCACCCGTCCCGGTACAGCCGTATAGGGACAGAGCCAGACGAAATCAAAGGGTGCATAGATACTCTCGCTGGCCGGCATCAGGAAGACAAAGGGCATCTTCCGTGCTGCTGAATCCCGCAGTGCTTTCTCCAGCAGTATACGCATATATCCCCGGTGCCTATATCTTTCCCTGGTTGCCACCGCCACGATGTAGCTGCTTCTTACCTCATATCCGTTCACTATCAGATAATAGGGATTCAGGTGCAGCATAGCGACCAACTGTCCATCCTCCTTAAGTCCCAGAATCTCATTGTCCCGAATTTTATAAGTATAATAAAAATCTGTAAATTTTTCCGTATCCTCAATAAAAATCTCTTCATAAAGCTTTCTGGACCAACGCTTTTCTTCTGCAGACAGGTACTGCGGCACCGGCAGTTCCTTTAATTCTTCGGACATCCCTTACACCCTTCACACCCTTTTCTTCCTATCATAAGGTCCTCGTCAATGCAGGCTTCAATCGGTAGCAGAGAGCAAATCGCCTGGGCAGAGATTCCTTCTCCCGCTCCCGTAAATCCCAGTCCCTCTTCCGTCGTTGCCTTAATATTGACCTGATCCGGCTCCAGATGCAGCGTCTCTGCCACATGTTTTACCATATCAGGAATATGAGACGCCATCCTGGGACGCTGTGCGATGATCGTCGCGTCAATGTTGACAATCTGATAATCCTTTTCCTCCAGAAGCTGACCCACATGCTTCAGAAGCTGAAGGCTAGAGATTCCTTTGTATGCCGGATCCGTATCCGGAAAATGCTTCCCGATATCCCCAAGTGCCGCTGCGCCCAAAAGTGCATCCATCACCGCATGCAGAAGCACATCCGCATCCGAGTGTCCCAGAAGCCCTTTTTCATAAGGAATCTTCACCCCACCCAGTATCAGATCCCTTCCCTCCGTCAAACGATGTACATCATATCCCATTCCTACTCTCATATGATTCTCTCCTGCTTTTTATTTTGTGTCTCAGCCCCGAATCCGGATCCAGTCCCCTGGAATGATGTCCACAGCTCCATCTTCCGGACCGTTGATCCACCGATCCGGTGCAATCACTATTTTGTCCGGATTCCGGTTCAGCCATGCACCCCACCAGCTGAAAGAACTGTTGGCCACAATATGATGGCGGCACAGACTCATCAGCTGCATATCCCGGTAACTGTCCGCTCCGATATTTCCTTCCACAAAGCAGCAGTCCTGCGCTGTAAAATGTTCCTTTGCCCATGGAAAATCATTGGTAAAGATATAGAACACTACCTGCCCTTTACACCGTCTTCGAAAATCATCCATGGCTTTCCGATAATAATCCAGCGTACAAATATCCTGAAGATAGGGAAAGCGCAGATAGTCTCCCCTGCGGATATGGACGCTGACCGCACAGGTCTTCTGAATTCTGCCTGCCCATTCCTTTGATACTCCCAGCAATTCCGGAAAACGGTATATTTTCCGGATACGCTCGCTAATATCCTGAAAATACCATTCACACTGCCAGTATCCTTCTATATAATAACCATCCAGTTTCAATACCTGGTCGTCAAATTTGTAAGACTCATTGTTATACAGAGTCTTTTTCCGAAAAGGCGTCCTTTTCAAAAATTCGGTCCAGTGATTTTGTTTCAGATAACCCAGACTGCGGATCTCTTCCTTTTCCGCAAACGGACAGTCTATCCCAAACACCTTGTCCAGCTCAAAATCATTGTGTACATGATGATCTGCATACTTGGTCACATCAATCTTCACCTCTGTCCCAAGGCTCTGCATCTTCAGAACCAGCGCATACTGAAACATCTGATTGCCAAGCCCGCCGTCAATCCATATGATATTCATATCACTCACCAGCTCCTTATATCTGCCATTGTACAAACTCATACATAAAGAATGCGGAAAGCATCCTGAATCTCCATGCTTTCCGCCGCCTAATCATTCATAGCGAGAGGGGGACTCGAACCCTCGACACCACGGGTATGAACCGTGTGCTCTAGCCAGCTGAGCTATCTCGCCATATTCTTTTCGTCGTTCAACCGACTTCGTTATAATACCAAAACTCCCGTCAGTTGTCAACAGTTTTTTTCAAATTTTTCGACCATATTGCTGTGGTTCCCCAAGCCCGACCTAAAACTTGACAATCAGCACATCATCCAGCATCCGGATAGAACCTGTGGACGGATACGACGGCATTTCCTGAATCTCCGGAAGTCCTGCATACTCCCCGGCTTCCATATACACCGGATCAAAATTGCACCACATCTTCATTGTCACTTTCCAGGAATAGCTGTTGATAATGCTGGAATGATCATAAGGAATGATATGAATCTCCTTAAACTCCGGAATGTTAGCCATAGTATAGTCATACTTCTCGTATTCATTGATGTATACAACAGGTGTCTCTGCCGTATATCCTTCCGCTCCTCTGATCTGTGCGCTCAAAGCCGTAAAATAACTAATAGCCTGAGACTGCATAAATTCCGCTTTCAGATAACAGATATTGTCAATACGGCAGAACATCACATTCAGGATCAAAAGCAGTGCGATACTGCCTCCTGTCAACAGACGCTCCACGCTTCTACCGGCCACCTGAATCTTGATACAGGAAAGCCAGCCAGCTTCCATCAGCCAGGCCACATAGACAAAAATCATCAGCTCTCCGTAAGTCATCATGGAATCCACCAGTTCTGCCCCGCACATAAAATAGATAAAATGCACCGCCAGCGGCAGACAGAACACCAGTACCGATACCTGAAGACCAAGAAAGATGTCTTTCTTAAAGCAGCCATACAACAGACAGAGCGTCGCGATCCCCGCCAGAACCAAAATCAATTGATATACCACATCAGCAGAGAAGGGATACATATTTCCAATTGTTCCATCTGTGGGCACGAAAAATTCCCTGTAGGCTGTCAGAATACGTCTCAGATAACCTTTCACGGAAGTTGTTCCCATATTGTTGATTCCCTGATAATCTGATAGCTGCATTCCGGTTCTCCAAAGAGCTGTCTGATTCAATACGAAGTACAGGCCGATTGCTCCCAATAAAGAGAGTACGCTTCTACATGCCATCCGGAAAAAATCCATCCAGTCCCCATGCTCTCTGCATGCGGTCTCTTTCAGCATATAGATCAGAATCACACTTACATACACTGGTATATTAGCCTGATAAACCCCTGCCGAACAGGCCATAAGAAGAAGTCCGGCCAGGTACAGATACCATTTACTGCATTTGCAGCAAATATATGCACCCAATATCCCCATCCATGTACCCAGAAAATAGTACGGAGCCGTAAACATATAGCCAAATGTACTGGCAACCGCCGGAAAGACAATCAGCGTCCCGCTCAGACCGATCACCAGCCATTTATTTTTGATCTCAAACAGTTTTATAAGAGTAACTGCACACCCGGCCACAAACGCAATCGTCATCAGTCCGTGAAACAGAGGGGTGCTGTAATGTCCGCTGCCAAGGAAAAATCTGCTGAAAGAGTCCAATATACCCAGCATCCATCTGCCCAGCGAATACGTCAGGCCAATATGAAACAGGCCTGCGTCGTCGTGAAATGAAAATTTATTAAAAAGCATCATTCCATGGGCCAGAATTCCCCATAGAAACGTACTCCATATGGCTGTTTTATTCTTTTCCAGCTGCTCTTTTATCAAAATGTTCCATCCTCTGCTTTCTTTCCAAAATCCTGCACACTGCTTCGCCGCAGCAAAAAATCAGATACCTGCACAACTCGCAGTCCAAATCCTGCAGTTTCTGCTATTCTGCTTATCTTAACACAAAATATGATGTTTGGAAATAACTATTTTCCCATCATTTTCCTTAATTATGCGTTGACTGAATATTTACAATATATTAAAATGCTGTATTAGAGTAAAAATATCCCTGTATCCAGGAGAGCCGCAGCAGAAAGGGCACGCATGTTAACAATCATTATTCCCTGTTTTAATGAAGAAGAATCCATCCCCTATTTTTATCGGGAAGCCAGCCGGGTATTATGGGGCATGGGCTGTTCTTACGAACTGATCTTCGTAGACGATGGTTCCACAGACCGTACGCTTACTTTATTAAAAGAACTGGCAGCATCAGACTGTCATGTCCGGTTTCTGTCATTTTCTAAAAATTTTGGAAAAGAATCTGCCATGTATGCCGGCTTCTGCAACGCCTCCGGCGATTATGTGGCGGTTATGGATGTGGATATGCAGGATCCGCCGTCTCTGCTGCCTCAGATGCTGGACATTCTGGAAAATCAACCTTATGACTGTGTCGGCACCAGGCGTACAGACCGGGAAGGAGAACCGGTCATCCGAAGCTGGTTCGCCCATCGCTTTTACCGGCTGATCAATAAGATCTCTGATGTCAATATTGTGGACGGTGCAAGAGACTTCCGTTTAATGAAGCGCCCCATGGTGGATGCCGTTGTGGCTACCGGCGAATACAACCGCTTTTCCAAAGGGATCTTTGGATGGATCGGCTTTCAAACATACTGGCTTTCTTACGAAAATACAGAACGGGTGGCCGGCAGAACCAAATGGAACTTCTGGAAACTCTTTAAATATGCCATTGACGGAATCCTGAATTTTTCTCAGATTCCTCTCAGTATCTCTTCCTGGTTTGGGATTTTTATGACATTTTTCGCCGCATTAATGATGATGTTCATCATCATCCGAAAGGCTCTGTTCGGTGATCCGGTCAACGGCTGGGCGTCCCTGATCTGTGTCATTATCTTTATCGGCGGCATCCAACTGTTCTGCATTGGCATCATGGGACAGTACATTGCCAAAATCTATCTGGAAACAAAAAAAAGACCTCATTACATTATAGCCGAGAGCAATCTGGAGGATACGAAAATCATCCGGTAATCAGGAAAGCATATCCCCATTGTCCAATTTTTCACTTTAAGAAATATATGCTGACAGGCACACCAAAAAGGCTGCCGCAAAAACGACAGCCCCCTTCTTTCCTGGCACAAAATGCCAGTTATTTCTGTTCTTCAACCTCAATTTTACGAATTTCCTTCGTCCGGATCTCCTTACATACTGCATCAATAAATTCTTTCAGTTCCTTCTGGCCTTCATCCCCCAGAAAACGGCTTCTGACAGATACTTTGCCTTCTGACTCTTCCTTCTCGCCAACTACCAGCATATACGGAACCTTTGCAAGCCTTGCCTCCCTGATCTTGTAGCCAATCTTCTCTGCCCTCATATCAATGTCAGACAAAATCCCGTTGGCTTTCAGTTCCTCATTTACTTTTTTGCCATAATCCAGATATTTATCAGAAATCGGCAGTACTCGCACCTGCTCCGGACACAGCCAGGTGGGGAACATGCCTGCGTATTTCTCAATCAGCCAGGCCAGCGTCCGTTCATAACATCCGATAGATGTTCTGTGGATAATATAGGGACGTACTTTCTCACCGTTCTGATCAATATAATACATGTCAAACTGCTCCGCCAGGAGTGCATCCCACTGGATAGTAATCATGGTGTCTTCTTTGCCGTAGACATTTTTCGTATTGATATCTACTTTAGGGCCGTAAAACGCTGCCTCTCCCACATCTTCCACGAAGGGAATCTCCAGCTCAGTCAGAATTTCACGGATATGCTGCTCCGTCTCGTTCCATACTTCCGGAGCCCCGATATATTTCTCCCGGTTATCCGGATCCCATTTGGAGAGATGGTAGGTCACATCCTCTTCCACCCCCAGAGTGGTCAGGCATTTCTTCGCCAGAGCCATACAGCCTTTGAACTCTTCTACCATCTGGTCCGGCCGGACGATCAGGTGTCCTTCTGATATGGTGAACTGACGTACACGGGTCAGACCATGCATTTCTCCGGAATCTTCATTGCGGAACAAGGTAGAGGTCTCTCCATAGCGCAGCGGAAGATCCCTGTAGGATTTCTGACTTGCCTTGTAGACATAATACTGGAACGGACAGGTCATGGGACGGAGAGCAAACACTTCCTTATCTTTCTCCTCATCCCCGAGTACGAACATTCCTTCTTTATAATGATCCCAGTGACCGGATATTTTATAGAGATCGCTCTTCGCCATCAGAGGCGTCTTCGTGCGGATGTACCCCCAGTTGTTATCCTCTTCATCCTCAATCCATCTCTGCAGCGTCTGGATCATCTTTGCGCCTTTTGGCATCAAAAGAGGAAGTCCCTGACCGATCACGTCTACTGTGGTGAACAGCTCCATCTCCCGGCCCAGTTTGTTGTGGTCCCGCTTTTTGATATCTTCCAGATGCTGCAGATACGCTTCCAGCTCTTCCTTCGTCGCAAAAGCGCTTCCGTAGATTCTCTGAAGCATGGCTCTGTCAGAATCTCCCCGCCAGTAAGCGCCGGAAGAAGAGGTCAGTTTGAACGCTTTGATGCCTTTGGTGCTCATCAGGTGGGGACCTGCACAAAGATCTACAAATTCTCCCTGGCGGTAAAACGAGATCTCCTCGCCCTCCGGCAGCTCCTGAATCAACTCTACTTTATAAGATTCTCCTTTTTCTTCCATGAACCGGACCGCTTCCTCCCTCGGAAGTGTGAACCGCTCCAGCTTTGCTCCTTTTTTGATAATCTTTTTCATCTCTTTTTCAATCTTATCCAGATCTTCTCTTGAAAAAGGAGCTGCGTCAAAATCATAATAATACCCGGTATCAATGGCCGGTCCGATTGTCAGCTTCGCCTCCGGGAACAGATTCTTCACTGCCTCCGCCAGCACATGGGAGCATGTATGGCGCACTACCCGGAGTCCTGCTTCATCTCTTGCAGTCAGTACATTCAGGCTGCAGTCCCTGTCGATAACCGTCCGGAGATCCACTACTTCTCCGTCCACTTCCCCTGCACACGCCATGCGCGCAAGGCCTTCGCTGATATCAAACGCAATGTCAATCACGGATTTATTTTCCGCATATTCCTTAACTGAACCATCCTTTAATGTAATCTTCATGTGTTCCTCCTATTATAGTTCTGTATTTGCTGCGAACAAAGTCCCTGGACCTGGAAGGATTTCCAGTTGCTCCCGCTTTCTGAAATCCTTCCGGGCTTTTCCCGGACAGATGCAAAAATCCCTGAACAGTTTAAAGACTGTTCAGGGACGATATACGAAGTTACCGCGGTTCCACCCTGGTTGTGCGTATGCACCACTCATTTGACGATAACGGTGTCGGCCGGACTGCATAGTTCCTCTCCAGGGTGGTCTTCGGACCTCTTCCTCACAAAAGCCTTCCACCAGCACAGCTTCTTCTCTGGGTGATTCCCTGATCCTACTCTTCCTGTCTCTGCATTTTCCTGTTCAGTTGATGCTTACGCCTATTATATCACCAAACCCATCTCTGTCAAGCCTTTTTCGCAGGAGTTTGACACTTCGCCCATACTGTCACAAGCCGGTCTTTTAGCTCCTGCGGAATATCCAGCTCACCAAACCCTTCCGCCCGCTCTGTGTGGATCGGATAGATGGCTTCCTTTGGATTCACGGCCCGGATCAGCTGTGCCAGCTGCTCCGCCGTGGCATGTCCGCTGGTATGCAGGCGCTTCACCTCCACGCCTTTTGCCTGCTGCCGCTTCAGAAACGCGTCCCACTTGGGGATATAAGCCGCATTTTCCGGATCCAGATAGCCGTCCCACATGGAATAGACGATGACCGGCTTTACGTCCAGAAATTCATTGATAAATTTTTCACAAAATTCCTCCGGCTTGATCAGCGCCAGGAATCCGTGTTCCCGCATAAGGTCCTTCTGCTTTCGGGTTTTCTCCCAGGCTTTATGGCGAAACTCCTGATCCGGGCGCAGCGCATATACCTTTTCAAAACGGTACAGATCCGTTTTGGCGCCTGCAAGTTCGGTGAAGGTCCGAAGCTGCTGACAGACGTATTCATGATACGTATACAGATACATCCCGTTCCTGCAGGCTGCCTGATAAAAGGACGCCAGGGAGTCCAGATTCGTGGAGGAACAGATCAAAAATGCATAGTTATGTTCCCGGAAATATTCCTGCGCCTCCACCTGAAGCTCCGCCTCGGTCTTCACCTTTTCTGAAAGCCGGTTCAGCATGGTGCCCTCGGTGATCAGAATGTCCACATCCCGCCTGCCGTTCCTTCGGATATACCAGTTCGTCATGGGAAGGAGCGCTTTGCCCCGGTATCCGTGTCCCCGGAAATCCCCGGTGTGCAGGATCGTCTTATCCGGCGTTTCGATCAGATACATATAAGCGTCGTAGGCGGAGTGGTCCACTTCATATCCGGTCACGGTGACCGGCCCGATGTCCATGGGCGTATCCCTCTTCACTTCCACGATTCGGGCGTCGTCCTTCAATACCGCCAGCGCTTTCCGGGCGGAGGAAGCGGTCCTCTGATCCCGAGCCCGGGTCAGCGCCTGATAAATGTTGATCATAACCTGTCTCGACGCCCCGCCCAGGTACAACCTGGTCTGCGTCGGGATCTCCAGAAATCTCCCGGCGTGGTCTCCGTGATAGTGGGTGAACAGGACGGCGTCCACCGGATCCCTCTCCCAGTCATGTTGATAATCCTCTTTTTTCTCCGCTCCGGGCAGAGACATGCCATAGTCGATCATGATACGGATGTTCTTTCCCTCTGCTATATAAGTGATAATGGTCACGCACCCGCCGATCTGGTTGCCCTGACGAATCTGGATCTCTGTCGCCATAAACGCCTCTCCTTTTCGTGCTCCCTCTTCCTGATAAGAGTATCCTGTGCCTGCCGTTCCTCTTTCGGAAGCAAACTCCTCCCCTTGAAAAATAGACTGCTCTTTCAACAATTCCGGCCAGCTACAGCAGTTCCTCCCAGCCGGAACGGCCTTGATGCGACTTCAGGACGTCTTCCAGACGCTGGCCCGACACGCTCACCTCCCGCAGAATCCTGCGGTACTCCGAAGGATCTTCCGCACGATGCGATGCCTCCTTAAGCTGCTTAAGGGAGACGCTGCCCCATTCCCATTCCAGCAGATGGATGAGCCCATACAGTTCCCAGTCGCCATTTCGCTTTCTGCCGCTGACGATCAGCCACTGATGAAACAGATTGCTCGGGTCAAAATACATGACGATTACCTTCCAGTCCGCTTTCGGCGTTCCCGCAAGCTTCTCCTCATCCACAGCCAGCAGCGCGTTTTCGATTTTCTCCGTCATCAGAGGGCCCCGGCCCTCTTTGTCATGATACTTGTCGTATAATTTTATGGCTTCCAGAATATCCGACAGACTGTCCACCCCTTTTATGGCGTCTGTCATACTCTCTGCGTCTATCCTCTTATAAAGGTCAATCCACCGCTTCCGAAAGTCTGGCGTCTCCAAAAAGCCAGGCACAGGATCCGTAGACCGAAGGCGGTTTTCCGTATACCATGGTTCCGCAGAGGTTCTCGCAAGTCCCTGTCCTGTTTTTACGCGGCCAACGACATCCCCGAAAACCGGATAAACGAATTCCATCTGCTCTTCTATTGGCTTTTTCCCTTTCCTCCGTTCCGACGGAAAACTGCATGTCAGACGAATCCGTTCTTCCGGTTCCCCGTTCCGGCAGACCATACAGATACCCGTATCGTCGAACCGAAAGCCCAGCGCCGTACCGTCCTCCAGCACGATCTCCACGCTTCCGGTATGGCTGACCTGCTCATCAAACCACGGACCACGAAGGATTCTGTCAAAGGTGCGCCGGCTGAAAAAACCGCTGGTTTCCGGGGCAAAGACCATATGGGCCATACGTTCTTCCACTGGACTTCTGTAATCGTGCAGAGGTTTCAGATGATTGTAAATCATTTCCACAAGAATCCCTTTTAGAACGCTTTCGGAACCAGTCCGCGAAACCGTATCCATGGACACAAAACGCTGCCATTGTTCGATCTCATCCTTTACCTCATCCGTCTCATACTCGATCTGTAAGATAAAACGAATATATCCGTCTTCCCTGATATCCTCGAATCTCCAGTCCGGGTCCGTCCGGATCCAGAACCGGACTTCCCCGCCGGACAGCTCGCGGATACTGGCTCTCAGTTCTGCTTCTATTTTAAAATAGTTCATTTCATTCCTTTCTGCACCTTTCCTGTCCACGAAATACGTTCCTCCTTTGCATGACGGTAATCCTGTCCCAATAACAGAGCATTTACCCGATGATCACCTTTTTCTCTCAATCGCAGAACGTTCACCCGATCATAACTTTCTTCCCCTCAAAGGCAAAGCCATACTTCCGGATCCGCTCCGGTGCGATTCCTTTTGCCTCCAGGACAGCCGCGTATCTTTTCTCTTCAATCTGCCGCAGCGCCGACTGTACCGTATCCTCCAGCGTATGCTCGCCGTCTTCCGGGTCGTATACTTTGAACTCCATGATAACCGCGTCAACTTCCCCGCGGCACGGCTCCAGCAGTACATCGTATCGCCCCAGACCGCTCTCTCGGTTCGATGTGACAATATAGCGTCTCCGAAGCTCCACCAGAAGCCCCAGCACAAAACCATGGTAGAACCGCTCCGGCTCCGTCCGCTCAGAGGGCCTGCTGCCGCTGTCAAAGAAACTGAACGTATCCATGGCCACCCGGTTCATATAGTGGTTCATCTCCCTTTTATTTCCTTTTAACAATGCCTTCACAAATTCATTATACGCCGGCCAGAAGAAGACTCCATACTGCGCTGGTCTTTCGTCCCAACTGACTGAAAACGACCTGCTCGTCCAGGCACGTATGATAATTCAATCTCTGTACGGCGGGCTGGCGTCTCACTGTCTGCTCCTTCTGTTTTCTCTCCTGTTCCTTCCAAAAAAATATCTCAGTCCTAGAATGAGAGCCATACTTCTTCTGCCCCTTTGTCTAATAAAAGAGAATCTCCTCCTGTCTTTTCGACAGACGTTCCACATAAGCCTCACATTTCTCATATACCCCGGCGGTTTTCCCGGGCATCTGGTCCCTTAAGATCAGGGCAAAACATCTCTTGTCCTCTCTGACCAGATCGCTCAGCGCCGCAAGCCACATTTCATGTTTCTCCATCCCGCCTTCACACCGCCGCAGGAACTGCCGGAACGGAAGCAGGAAATCCGCTCCGAATGCGATCGACGCGTAATCATCCAGTTTAATTACGCCGATTCCGGTCCTGTTACCGTCATGCAGAAAATCCGGGTACAAAAGCCACTGCTCTCCCGCTTCTGCAAATCCTTCCTCCCACGGCTCCGTTTGATTCACCACAATGCCTTTCACCGGCTGAAAAAAGGGGGACTCGACAGTCTCGACGATTGTGCCTGTGGGATACGGAAGTTTTACATAAGAAAAATCCCCAGGGCCGATCCAATAGTCATCCTCCTCCTGATCCTGCAGCTTTTCCGGCAGGCAGTAGAGCACCTCTCCCTCTGTGTTCAGGAGGATATTCCATTCCAGTTCCAGATGCCGGACGCCTCTTCTGCAAAATTTACGCAGGACTCCGAAAAAACAGTTTGTTTCTGTCTCATATCTATCTGCCGCCTTTCTGATCTGCTCCCTGATAAAATCGACTGCCGACCCGGGAAGCGTAAAGATCCGTCTCTCCACACATTCCTCTTTTCGACCGCAGCAGAAAAGATCCGTTTCATAGAGATTACGAAGTCCGCCCACCATATGAAGAATCTCATCCAGCGTTTCCCCCATCTCGATTCTTTTATCCAGACGTTCCAGAGCTGTTTCTCTCCCGGCACGCCAGGAGGCTTCCCGGGTGTTCCGGCAAAGCGGATCTGTGCCGCTTCGATCCAGCAGTTGCCGCTCTCCTTCCGCTTCCCGGCGCAGCTCCCGCAGGCCGTCCAGTTTTTCTTCCAGCGTTCTGTGGGGCGCCGAAAGGATACAGTCCATTCGCTCGTCAAGATCCAGCTCTCTCCCGGCGGACAGCCACCGGGCAAGATCCGGAGAATATATCCAACGCTTCAGATCCATGATCTGCTCCCTTCTTTGATGAATATATTGCAGCATATCCCTTCGTCATATAACGACATAAGTATGACGTGTTTCCTTATGTATACATGTGTTTTAATAATTCCCGAATACCGATCCTTTTACTCTTTTCTACCCCTTTGTTTCATTTTTTCTGAACAAATCATTTTTCCCAAACAGAAAGCTCATCACGCATTCCTGAATAAAATACTGCATCTTTATTCCCACGCCCACCACATCTTCATAGGTTCCCTGCCCTGACTGGTATTTACACTCCAGTGCTTTTGCATAACGCTCCCCGCCGATCCTGTAGATCACCAGAAGATCCGGCGTCGCATTCATCATCATTCTGGCAATATCCAGACATGCCTTTTCATACAACTGCGGTACGTCTTCTGTTTCGTTTTTCATTATGGCTCTTATATTCGGATATCTTTTTTTATTGCATCTTTTACCTTTTTCATCCCCAGATGGCAATCCATCCGACCTCCGCAGTTTTCCGTTAATTCTTCTATGCATTTGTCTGCTCTTTCTTTACCACAGGGCAGAAAATCCAGGCAAAAATACAAAAGGCTTCGATTGAATTCCTCCGCTTCGGAACCGTTTCCTTTCTTACACCCGGCAAAATAATCTCTCATAAGAGTTGCCTCATAATACACTTCCTCAATGATTGGATCCTGTTCTTCTTCCTCCAGACAGGAGTTCACCAACTCTGTCCTGATATCATAACATATCGAACTTGTGTAACCGATTCTGTTTACTACCATATCAGCATATACAGGACATCACAACCTTTAAAAATCCTGCTTCCCGACCGCTCCCATCAGCCCGGCCGCCATAGTCATCTGTTCCATGGCTCTTTCTATATCGCGCAGGCTGTATTCATCCTCCCTGTTTTGATACCACTCCTCCATGATCTCCTTCTTCTGTTCCGCGGACATCTGTTCCAGGAAGCGGTTCCGCAGGGACTCACCGGCTCCTGCCAGCGCGGCTGCCAGAATTGCATCCGGAAGCTCCTTTAAGATGCTCTGGAGGCCCTCCGGCTCCATCTCCCCGAATCTTCTGTGAAAGGCAGCACGGATCGCAGCCTCCTTTTGGAAAACATACCGCGCCCGGTCTTCGATCTGGGCGTCATTCCTTTCCTGCGCCTCTTTCGTCCAGCTTTTCCAGTAGTCGTCGAAGTCTTCCTGCCAGCGCTCGGGCACCATCGTCCGGCAGAGAAGATAATACTGTGCATTGTTAACGCCCATATACATATTTTTGCATCCCGTCACATAGAGATTTGCTATATACCATTCGTATCCGGAATATCCGCTCTCCATAATCTGCCGACAGACCTCCTCCTCCCAGGAATCGATGTACGAGGCGTCCACGATTTCCAATACCATGCCGATCAGCAGACTTTTCAGCGGAATTTCCGCCTCTTCCTTCCAGTCCTCCGCGATTTCTTCCAACGCCAAAAGCCCGGACTGTCTGGCCGCAAATCTGCACGTCATAATATAGTGAAACGCCTCAGAAATCTCCTCTTCATGCTCCGCAAACGCTTCCTCCGCGTATTGCATGGCCCTCTCCCTTATGATTTCCTGTATTTGTTCCATACGTGCCCTCCTATCCATCATACCGAAACGGTCTTCCCAACAGCTTTTCCATCGCTTCCCTTATGACACGTTCCTCTTCCTCCGAATATACGTCCAGCCCTGCCGCCCAGGCCATCCTTCCCAGTCTGTTCTCCAGCATCTCCGCATCCCGCGGATCATACGCCGCCATCCACTGTTCCATAACAAGCATCTGTTCCTCCCCGGAGAGCTGCCCAAGCAGACGCTGTCTGGCATCGCTTCCTCCGTAGACAAAGGCGTCGGCCAGATTCCGGATTCTGTTTTTCTTCCGTTCCCGGCGGATGGATTCCTGCTCTTCCCCGGGCAGTTCTTCCCAGCCGCAGATATCGTCCTCCTCGCGGCCCGGAGTCACGAGCTTTTGAAATTCTTCCTCTGACATGCCCTCCATGGCTTCCCGGAAAAGCCGGAAAAGGGAGATCTCCTCCACTGCCTGGGTAAGCCTCTCCTCCCGCTCCTCCATGATCCGTTCCATCGCTTTCCTTCGCTCCCGTGCCTGCTCTTCCAGAAGCTCCCTGGAAAAAAGGCTGTAATCCGCCTGCACCTCTTCAGGGATGTACGATTCCAGCACCTTCAGAAAACGCTTTGCGTCCCGGTATTCCCCTTCTAAAGAAGAGCAGGCTTCCATGTTCTGCACTTCAAAAAGCTCCGCGAATCCAAGCAGGTAAACGGCCTCCAGAAATTCCCGAAAATCCTGATAACGGTTGATCTCTGCCTGACTCTCCATAAGCCGGAAGCGCTCTTCCCCGGTCGCCTGGTCTTTCCCTGCCTTTTCGGTCAGCAGCATCAGTCCCATTCTCAGAAAATTTCTCAGAGGGATCTCCTGTTCCCCTATCCGCCATTTCCGTTCCTTCAGCTCTCTCTCCAATTCCCGGTACGCCTTTCTGCAGGCGCTTCTGTCATATTTTTCCCAGTCTTTCTCTTTTTCTTCCAGTCTCAGATACTCATGGAGGCTTTCCCGTACAAGAACCCGCCTGCCACTCCAGTTTTTCTCATTCTGGAGATATTCCAGGCAGAAGCAGACCGTTCTCACAGCCGCGCAGACCTCCTCCCGGTGACGCATAAACGCTTCCGCTCCGTATTTCCTTAATCTGTTCTCACAAGCCACATTTTCTGTCATGGCTCTGCTTCCTCCTTCCCATTGAATCTGCGGTTTTCCCCCTTCCATGTCCAAAAAACAGAGGAACCAGAAAATGCCTTTGCTGATTCCTGCCCTGTCTTTTCATTCTATTTTGCCGTTTCACTACCGGCGCTTGACCCGCACCAGGGACACACATTTCCATATCTGGCTTTCGGATATGGTCCTCTCCCTTTCAATGCGCAGGGCTTGCAATAAATCTGCCCGCACTTTTTACATTTTCTCATGTTGCTTCCACTTGTTCTGCATACCTGACATACCATAAAATCATCCTCCTGCTGTTCTTCTTTTATTTGTTTAAATTTTATATTTGCCCGCTCATTCTTACGGCGGGATCCACCGCCCGTCCACAGCTTTGTATTTCTTTAACCTACTTTCACAAGTCCTGTTTTCTGTCATGGCTCTGCTTCCTCCTTCCTATCGAATCTGCGTTTTTCTGTCCCATATTCCGGGTGTCTCCATAGCAGCGGTAATGCCGGGAGCAGTCCGCCGCGATCCGCACCTCCATCCCCTCCAGATGAAACCGTTCCACCAGCTTCTCCTGAAAATTTTCACAGGACAGGATGCGAGGATTCATGAAAATCACTGCTTTCCCACGGCGGATTTCCACCCGTCCCCTTGGAAAATAATTCCAGTCATACCCGCGCAGCTCCCTTCGCTTCCCCGTAAGCATTGCCCAGGTTTTTCTGTGGGTAAAAGCGTCGCCCTTTCTGGAATTAAAGACACAGCCCTCCGGCAAAGCCTCCTCCCGGCCTTCCACGCAGGGGACCGCAACCGCCAGTAGTTCCGTCTCTGAAAAATCGCACCGTTCCTCCTCCCCCACAAAGGAACAGCTAAACCAGAAAATTCCCTGATAT
This sequence comes from uncultured Lachnospiraceae bacterium, assembly GCA_910579225.1. Classification (GTDB taxonomy): domain Bacteria; phylum Bacillota; class Clostridia; order Lachnospirales; family Lachnospiraceae; genus Hominiventricola. The sequence goes on from CAJTTI010000005.1 coordinate 183,070, forward strand.
GGTCCCTCACACATAAATTACTCTCCCATGCGCTCATCAACTGCGCCGTCCGCCGCCCAGCAGTTTCAGCAGCAAACCTGCCGACTGCTGCAGGCTTTGCCCGGCGATTCCCGAACCCGAAGCGTCGCGGACGATCCGTTTTGCCTCTTCCAGAGAGATATACTTTGCATTTTTAAGCCCTGTCAGATCGATCGCCGCTTCCTTGCTTCTGCGAAGCTTCATGTAGCACTCATAACAGCATCTCGGCTTCTCATCTTCAATCAGCTGATAGGTTCCTCTCCTGCCGCACAGCTCACAGATTCCGTCGTCCAGATATCCGCCGCCGGGCGCCGGGTATTTGTGATAAGTAAACAAGGCGGAGCTTTTCTTCGGATACTGGTGCCGATATACGAACTCTCTGTGTTTGTATGAATATCCCATTCTCATCTGCCTCCTTTCTCAGAGAACAACAGAGCCACGGTCAGGCGGCTCTGTCTTCCTTCAGACATTATGCAATTAACCCTGAATTACCAAATCGTTTTTCTTCCTGCATTTTAAACAATGAAAGGCACTGGTAAGCTTACACCCCAGCGTCTGGAAAAATTTTTCATCACTTTGTTCCGTAAAATCCTTCCGGGGCTGTTCGGACAAATGCTGTGTTTCATAAATGACCTGACTCTACCTGATAAATTTTTGTTGCATGATTTTAATGTCTATACATGAAAGGCTTCCGTTTTTATGTATCATCACATAAGCTGCTTTTTCGTATTATGAGTTTCATCCTTCAGCGAATCCAGTCCGCGACTGATCAGATCCCGGAGCATATCGTTCTGAGTCTCCCTGTCATAATACTCTTTTTTCACCGAATCCAGTTCCGCTTCCATGCCGGACGTGACAGAAATCGTAAACCTCTTTATATTCGCTGCCATGCGCTTTCCTCCTTTGGTTCATCGGTTCACTGAACCCCCTGTATTTATTATAGTGGTTCACTGATTCACTGTCAATAAACTTTTGAATCTCCGGTTCTTTACATCTCTGGTTCACCGGTGTATAATCACAGGTGAGGTGATAAAAATGGCCACTGACAAACCCAGATACACCGTATCCGTAGACCCGGAGCTGTTCCGGAGAATTGAAGACTTTCGTTTCGAGCGCCGTTACCAGACCCGCTCGGAAGCAACCGTAGAGCTGATCCGCCTGGGACTGGAATCCTTAAAAAAAGAGCGGGGAGAGGGAGAGTGATCTCCCTCCCTGACTTTTCGCTTTTCACCAAAAGTTCCATATGAAATTGTCAAAGTACGTCTTTGATGAACACAGTATAGCATAGCCGATTCTTATTCAGCGACATATGTTTGACGGGGCAAAATCAGTGCTTCTAATCTAAAACGATCCCGGCAGAAACAGCTCTCTTTCCTCATCCACCTCCTTCTGCATAAAATTCCTCCAGTGTATCCAGACAGATACATCCCAGCGGATTTCCGAACACCGCGCCGCAGTCGATAGCAATATGGCGGTTCTTCTTCCAGATCCTTCCCGCGGAGCTTTCTTCGATAAACCCCGTGGGAGAGTGCCCGGTGACAAGGTAGCGGTCTTCAAAATATACCGCTTCATAGTCCGGTTTCCCCGTTACAAAATCCTCCCACCGGCAGGAATCAAAGTTCTGCATCTTCTCCTTTTCCGGCACCGTATGGGACAGGAAAAAATTTCTGCCGTTCACGGTAATCTCTTCATAGATGAAAAACGTGTCCATATACTCCAGAATCCGGGTCCGCTCTTCCTGACTTAGAGCGGCAAATGCCTTATAAGTCTCCCGCCCGCCGTCCTGAAACCACAGCTGACAGAGCTCCACAAGCTTCCTGCTGTGCAGACCCGCCGGGGCAGAGAGCCTGCGCAGCAGGGAGGCCGCCAGAACATCGTGGTTCCCCCGAAGCGGCAGGATATTGCTATGCTCCTTCATATGCTGCAGAACCCGGATTCCACCGGGCCCCCTGTCCACCACATCTCCCAGCACGTACAGCGTATCCTCTTCACTGAAACGTATGAGTTCCAGTAGCTGTACGTATTTTTCATAGCATCCATGTATATCTGACACAGCATAAATCATAGCATCTCTCCCTGTTTTGGGAAATGCTGCCCCATATCCTCTTCCAGCGCTTTTATCAGTTCCGGAAACGTCACAGGCGTCACATGAAACGGCCGGATATCCCGGCTTTTTTCTCTGCGGTATCCGAAGATCCGGAAGAACGGTTCCTCAATGGCTTCCGGCCCCCGGCGGCGCAGATCGGTAAAATACGCGGCCAGTTCTCCCAGAATCTTCCGGTCTTTTGGCAGCTCTTCTGGCTTTGCACGGTGCAGCCAGTCCATAACCCTGTAACCGGAACACAGATCGATCTCCAGCTCGGACAGATCCAGCATATCAAAGATCCACGTTCCTTCCTCTTCGCAGATGATCCCCATATGCACGTACTGCCCGCCGTAATTCTCGCTGTACATCACCCCGTACAGCGGTTCCTCATAGATCGGCGCGTCCAGCCGAACCAGATCGCCGGTGAAAAAAGGAAGCGGATAGGGATATCGATAACGATAGCCTGTATTGGCACCATAAAAACGGTTCTCCTGATCGATGACTGTCCTGCTGACGCCGACATCCTCATACCGGTCGTCATCCAGACAGGTATTGGCAATGCATGCATTCTGATCCATTGGATACAGATCAAATGAAATGAGCTCCCGGACTCCGTTTTCTCCGACCTCCCACTTTTCCACTTCTTCGCCGCACTCCCACACGTCCCCGTCCGGAATGTCCGCCAGCATTTCTTCGTAAGACGCATAGACGAAGATCCGACCGGGCTCCATGCCGCGCCTGCCCGCCGAAGGACAGGGCAGCTTCCGGATATAGAACTGTCCCGGACGGGATTCCCGAATCTCCCGCAGCATAAACTCATAGAGCCGGATCACCTGAGAGGCGAACCCTTTTTCCTGAGGAGTATCAGCCTCCTTCTGCAGCATTCGAAGGGCCTGAAGCCTCTCTTCCATGGGACGGTGCGCCGTGCGGACCAGCTGCATCCGTTCTTTAAACGACAGTTTATAATTTCCCCTCAGATATTCCCGTATTTCTTCTGATCTGATCCATGCGTATCCATCCAGCATCCGTTTCTCTCCTCTCTGCTTCGCTCCTGCCCGCTCGTACACCCGGCGTTTCAAACTCTGCCGGCTTCGTTCCTACCCATGCGTACACCCGGCGTTTCAAACTCTGTTGTTTTCCGGGCGGTCTCTTATACTTTCTCCAAACAGCGTTTCAGCAGCGCCTCCGCCTTCTCCCGCTCCCGCAGCATGGACATCCACCGGTCCGGAATTCCCTGTACGCCGTACCGGATTCCCAGAAGTCCGCCCACCACGCAGGCAGTAGTATCCGTATCGTTTCCCAGTAGAACCGCCCGTTTCACTCCGTCTTCATAGCCGGACGCCTGCAGGAGGATCATAAAGGCGCTGCGAAGGCAGTCCACCACATAACCGGTCCCGGTCCCTTCCCAGGGCTGGTCCGGCCGGATGGCCCACTCCAGCTCCTGTTCATATTCCGGCAGATCCTGATAGATTATTCGAAGCGCGGCAATCGCGGCTTCCACAGCCTCCGCGGCCTCCAGCCCTTCCATCAGCTCCTGCGCCGCAAGACAATACAGCGCACAGCATACCTGATTGCACACATGCCCGTGGGTAATCAGACACTGCCGATGAGCGTCCTCCACCAGTCCTTTTGTCCGCTTCTCCTTATCCGGGCTTCCATGTACGCTGTGCCACAGCACCAGCGGCAGTACCCGCATCAGCGCGCCGTTTCCCTTGCCGTCGGGATTCAGCATCCCGCACTCTTCCGGAAGCAGTCCATTCTTATATCCGCGCAGCGCATAAGCCGTCTGGATCCCCACATCAAATACCTCTCCGCCCACGGCCCACACGCCATCCTCGTACCAGGAGATCAGCGCGTCTGAAAAATTTCCCAGCGAAAAGCCTTTCTGATTCAGGAGGCTTTCCAGCAGGCAGAGCGCCTGCGCGCCGTCGTCCGACCAGGTCCCCGCATCCACCTCCTGATAGGTTTTTCGAAAACCTGCCGGCGGAAGCATCTCGATCTCCTCATAAGGCGGTAGCTTTTCCGCCTCGTAAAACTCATAGGGCACGCCCAGAGCGTCCCCGATCAGGAGGCCGTAAAACCCCCCTGCGATTCTGTCCTGCTTTGTTAAATTTTTATCCATCTTTTTACCTCTTATTAAGTTCCGCAACTTCCCTGCAAAGCCCCACCGTCTGGGAGCATTTTCAGCCACCT
>CAJTTI010000006.1 GCA_910579225.1 uncultured Lachnospiraceae bacterium
TGGCAAAAGCAAGGGATACGAAAAAGATCAAATTAGGAAGTGCTGAAAATGGTCAACAAGGCTTGCACCAATTCGCCCTCATACACAGCGATTTATCCTGACTTGCTAAAATGCGCTGGTAGTACATGGTGTTGATCTGCCATTCCAGCTTCCGGACACGCCACGCAGATTTTGCACATTCTTCTGCATAAAAAGTCCTTGCCAGTTCATCCTGAACACGCATCAAAAGCCGATAATAGGACCAACTCAATTCACTCCACAGTGTGGAGCAAATTAAAAATATACAATTCGGCACACAGTGTGTGCCGAATCGGAAACAAGCAATAGAACTGACGCATCGCCCGAAGATCACAGACAGTAAAGCCCTTTCCAAACTCAACAGTCAGCTGTTCAAATAAATAATCCAGAAGTTTTTTCCATACTTGATCCGGTCATTTTCTCCACACGCTTTATAGAACTACATCATGAGTGGTATTTCCACCCATGAAACCACACATGACACCATACATGACCTTGCTTTAACGCAAAAACAGGTTATTTTATTGGACTTCCGCAATGCAAAAAGAAAAAACGGAGGAAGGTGCGGCGAAGAACGCCGTTCCTCCCTCCGCAGATGGGGTAAACTCTCCGGTCAGGAGAGCTTGGAAAGCTGGGCCAGTATCTTCTGCACACCGTCCCAAAGCTGTTCCTGCCGCTGGGATATATCCTCCAGGTCAGCGTCATAAACCCGCCCGGTTTCATGCACTTTACGGGTCAGCTGGTTCAGGTTGTTGCTGGAATAGCGCATCAGGGACACCAGCTCCTTCAGCTCCGGCAAATCCAGCTTTACCACATAACCGTCCAGCGCCATTTTCCGCAGATAGGCTTCTCGGTTGACGGTTCCAAGCTGGGACATTGCACAGTATTCTTCCCAAAGGAGCTTCTCTGTGACGCCTGTTTTCTTTAATTCCTTATGGACGTAAGAATAATCAGCCGGCGCATATCTGGGCTTATATTTAAACTTATCCGGATAAAACAGTCCATAGAGTCTGTCGTCATCCCATTCGGAAATATCATCCCACGATCTGCCTGACTGTAAAAACAATGCCTGAACTTCGGCAACGGTGTTTCTGGATACACCTAAAACTTTTGACACCTCTCTTGCGCTTAGATTTTTTCCCAGAAGTTCCAGAACGCTTCTGACTTTTGTCTTCTTAAACATAAAAAGACCTCCTTATAGATTATTTGGTGATACTGCATTTGCAGTTCTCCGGAAATAACTATAAAGAGATCTATAGTAAAATCAAATATACATGGTTACATGGTGGCACAATATGTTGTGGTGGCTCTGAAGGTGGAAAATATCAATTCCGGGTGGCTCTCAAGCGGGAAACTGGTGGCTCCCAAGGAGGATAATATTCACTATATTTAGCCCCAGCAAAATGGGTCAAAATGGGTTTCATTGCGTCAGTTCACATCAAACCCTATCAAAAGCAAAAGCCCGGAAAACCTTGATTTTCCGGGCTTTTTGATCCATTTTGATAAAATTTAACGCTTGCTGAACTGCGGAGCACGACGAGCCGCTTTGAGGCCGTACTTCTTACGCTCTTTCATTCTCGGGTCACGGGTCAGATAACCCGCTTTCTTCAGAGTCAGTCTGTAGTCCGGATCTGCCTGCACCAGCGCACGTGCAATTCCGTGTCTGACAGCACCTGCCTGCCCGGTGTATCCACCACCGTGTACATTTACAAGGACGTCAAATTTATCCACATTCTCTGTAGCAACCAGCGGCTGGCGAACAATCACCTTCAAAGTCTCCAGTCCGAAATAGTCGTCAATGCTTCTTTTATTAACCGTAATATTACCGGTTCCCGGTACCAGATATACTCTGGCAATGGATTTTTTTCTTCTTCCGGTTCCATAGAATTTTGTCTTAGCCATGATCTCTACCTCCTATTAAAATGTCAGTGTTTCTGGTTTCTGAGCTGCATGGGGATGCTCCGGACCAGCATAAACGTGAAGTTTGGCGAACATCTCTCTTCCCAGAGGTCCTTTGGGAAGCATGCCTTTAACCGCAAGTTCAACCACCTTCTCGGGTTTCTTTGCCAACATTTCTCTCAGAGTCGTCTCTTTCATGCCTCCGACATACTCTGAATGGTGATAGTAGATCTTCTGATCCAGCTTCTTGCCGGTCACCTTGATCTTCTCTGCATTCACAATTACTACATAATCACCGGTATCAATATGAGGAGTAAACACAGGTTTGTTCTTTCCTCTCAGCACTTTTGCCACTTCAGAAGCCAGACGGCCTAATGTATATCCTGTAGCGTCAACTACATACCATTTTCTTTCCACTTTTGCTGGATTAGCCATGAAACTGTTCATTGGTATACCTCCTGTTGAAATTGAACTCTGATGGATCATTTATACGTAAAAACGTCTTACCGGGGCTTTGGCTCAGACATTTTCTCGCGTCGTCACAGTTTCATATTATATGACACATGGCCGTGCGTGTCAAGCGGAAATGTAGATTTTATGGCTGCTGCTGCGTTTTCAGGCGAAGCGCATCAAGCAGGACTGCGACAAAAATAATCAGACCGTTGATCATCTGTACATAATAACTGGAAACTCCAAGAATCTGAAGTCCTACTTGAATCACTGTCAGGAGCAGAACACCTCCAAGTACGCCGAGTACATTCCCCTGTCCGCCGCTGCAGGCCACGCCGCCAATTACGGCAGCTGCGATATTGTTCATATCATAAGAAGTACCAAAGGTCGACGTAACAGCCCCCATATATGCCGACAGGAAAAATCCTGCAACACCTGCCAGGAAACCTGAGATAGTAAAGGCGATAATTTTAACGTGATCCACTTTGATTCCGGAAGTATGCGCCGCATTTTCATTCCCGCCTACTGCATACAGGCTTCGTCCGTAAGGCGTTTTGTTCCATAATATGTATACCACAACGAATACAAGAGCCAGTGCTATAGGAAGGGTCGGAATACCCAGCATAGTCCCCTGTCCGAACCATTTGTAAAAAGCCGGCATGCTGGTGATCGCCCGACCTTCTGTGATGACAAGGAACGCTCCCAGCAACGTCAGTTTCACAGCCAGCGTCTCTACCAGAGCGACCGCTTTCAACTTGGCAATCAGGAATCCATTCATGGCGCCAAGAAGCGCTCCTGTAATGAAAATCACGGGAATCGCTAAAAATACCGGAGCTCCCCGTTCAATCAGAATCAGACCCATAGTAGCAGAAAAAGACATAACTCCCAGCAAAGAAAGGTCGATCAGCCCCAGCATAATTGCAAAAGACTGTGCAAAAGACAGGATACCCAGAACGGCTGCCTGCGACAGCACATTCCCCATAATTGTAGGCGTGAAGAACGAAGAGTCCAGCCCGCCAATCACAATGACTGCCAGAAGCAGCAGGATCCACACAATATTATTCAGCAGTTTTGTTTTTATTTGAAACCATTGACTGTTCATGGCAATACCTCCTGGTGATTGTTCTGTGATTTTTCAGTGACAGAGTCCCGGATTCGAATCACATCTTCATGGCTCAGATGATCATTGCGGACATCCTGTACAAGTTTTCCGTCTTTGAAGAAAAGAATCCTGTCAACGGTACGCAGCAGCTCGTCAAAATCATTGGTCAGATACAGAACCGATGTGAGATTTTCCTTTGTAGTTTTGTTCACGTTCTCAATGATTTCTTCCCGGCTCTTGATATCTATACCGATAGTAGGTTCATCTAGAATCAACAGCTGAGGATCTGTACTGACTGATCTGGCTACTACGACTTTCTGCTGATTTCCTCCGGAGAGACTTTTCAGACTGTCATTGATTGAATTTGCCTTGATGTGAAACCTGTCAAAATAATGCTCTGCAATTTCTTTGGACTTTCTGCGGTCAACCAGCCCCCATTTTGTCCTCAGCCTGGAATAAAACAATGGCATACTGATGTTCTCGCGTATGGACATCATACCGACAATCCCTTCTTTATGACGGTCGTACGACACATATGCGATTCCATGTCGAAGCGCATCCGAAGGGTTTCTGATCTCAGCTCTCTTTCCTGAGTGAAGGATTTCTCCGGAAGTGATTTTCTCAAGACCGAACAACGTCCTGCACAGTTCTCTGGCACCGGAACCGGGAAATCCCACCAGTCCGGTAATCTCCCCCTGATAAAGTTTTACGGAAACACCCCTCAATATTGATCCGGACAGATGCCTGCATTCCATAAAGAGCCGGTTTTCATCAGACTGCTCCAGAATATCTCTACAGATCAGCTCCACTTCTTTGCCGGCAATAAGATTGGCGAGTTTTTCCTCATTTAATATCTCCCCGTCCGTACCTGCAAAGGACCTTCCATCCCGGATGACAGTAACGTCATCCGAGAGGTCCACCACTTCCTGAAGGTAATGGCTGATGAAAATGAAAGAAGTACCTTTTTTCTTCAACTCATTGACAAAGATAAACAGTTCTTCTCTTTCTTTTGAAGACAGTGCCGTTGTCGGCTCATCCAGAATAATAAGTTTGGCTCCCCCATGCATGGCGCGGATGATGTTGACTTTCCGCTGATCCACTCCATTCAGGGAGCGGACCTTTACTTTAGGGTCTACATTCAGGCCGTATTTCTCCAATTCAACCTGTGCATCCTTATACAGTCTTTTCCAGTCTACAAAGAGTTTTTTTCTGGGCCATATTCCAAGAAAGATATTTTCACCCACAGTCAGATCCGGAACAATACTTGCATGCTGCGGAACGATCTTGATTCCCATATTCTGTCGGTCAAATACAGAATAAGAGCTGATCTCTTTTCCTTCCAGCAGAACTTTTCCGGAATTTTGCCGATAGATCCCTGCAATGATATTGACAACTGTGGATTTCCCGGCTCCATTGCGTCCAAGCAGAGAATGTATAGTTCCTTTTCTGATTGAAAAATTTACATCCTTCAGGGCCTGGGTCATTCCAAAATTCTTACTGATATTTTCCACCCGCAGAACTGTTTCTTCCATATATCTATACCTGTCCCTTTCTGGATCCAGAGTTACTGGCCTTCCGCTGCAAGCGCTGCAACTCCCCAGTGTCCGTCTTCATTCACGTTGGAAGCATCCAGCGCATAGGGAGGAACCTGAAGCACCGGGCCTGTCTCGCTGTCCATGAATTCAGCAGTCTTCCAGTAATAAGCTTCATTGGTGTAAGTTCCGCTGACCGGTATGGTTTCCCCTTTGAAAACATACTGTTCCAACAAATCCACTGCAATAGGACCATATGCATATGCATCTTCAACGATAATCGCATCATAATATCCTTCTTTCAGAAATTTGACTGCATCTGGCTCTCCGTCTCCGGTAACCAGGATGACATGTTTTTCATCCCCGATGGGATACCACATATCTGCAATCTGCATTGCCTCTGCACAGCCAAGCCCCGGATCATCGGATGGACAATGCACCGCATCAATCTCTTTGTTGTATTTGGCGATGACATTGGTCAGTGCTTCCTGGGATTTGGCTCTCTCGCCTTCACCGGGAACCTCAATATATTCAATATCCGGATACTGGCTGATCACAGATTCAAAACCATCCTTGCGAAGTCTCCAGCATTCAGAACTCATCGCTCCATATACATTTACCAGCCGTCCTTTCGGGGCGCCGTTTTTCTCTGTCAATGCTTCCACGATCCGCTCTGCCGCCATTTTACCGCATTCGAAATTATCAAATTTTACCGAGCCATCCACTACAGCGGTGGAAGCCGGATTGTCTACCATGATGACCGGAATCCCTGCATTTACCGCATCATTGGCTGCATCATTCAAAGCGTCAGAGTCAACTGCATTGGCGATAATCGCCTTCGGAGCTTTGGATATAAAGTTCCGTAACTGGTCATTCTGAAGTGTGGAATCGTTATTGCAGTTTGCAACTTCTACCTGGAAACCTGCAGCGCTTACCGCTTCTTCCACCTTCTCCTGCAGTGCCACATGGAAATACTGGTTCATAGTCTTCTGGGTATAGACAATCAGGTTACTCCCCTCGGAAGAAGAGGCTGCTTCCGTTCCATTCTCAACCGTTTCCTGTCCATCCTGTGTCTCCTGCCCTGCCACATCCTGTGCCTTGCCGCCGCATCCTGCCATGGTGAACATCATAGCTGCAGTCAACAAAATACTGATTGTTCTCTTTTTCATACTTTTTCTCCTTTTCTGTTAAAATATAAAGTTAAAAACAAGTATAGGCTCCGTCTACGCGGAAATCTGCACCAGTTGTATAAGAACTCATATCGCCTGCCAGGTAAACTGCGATTGCTTCCAATTCTTCCGGTCTGCCCATACGGTGTACAGGTATCAGTTGTTCCCATTTTTCAATCAAAGGCTTCAGCACCGGATCTGACAAAGTCATCTCCGTAGCCATATAACCGGGACTGATCGTATTCACTCTCACGTTTCTGTCCGCCCATTCCACTGCCATATTCCTGGACATGGCAATGACTCCCGCCTTGGATGCAGCATAAGAACACTCTTTCTGCGGTACATTGGTGATGTGTGCAGACATGGACGCAGTATTGATAATAGAACCGCCTCCCTGTCTGAGCATAACCCTTCCCGCTGCCTGCGCAGTCAGAAAGGTTCCATTCAGATTCACATTGATTACCCGGCTCCAGTCTTCCAGGGTATCGTTTTCCACCTCGACATTGTGGCCGATTCCGGCGTTACAAAAGGCTACATCCAGTCGTCCAAATTCTTTCAGAATTGTATCAATCATCTGATTTACTTCTTCCGGACTTGTAATATCTGCTTTAACAGCAAGCATCTGATTGTGGTTGGCATCCTGTATTTCCTGCACCGTCCTTCTGGCTGCTTCCAGATTCACATCCACAATTGCCACATCTGCGCCCGCTTCAGCAAGGGCTGTGGCAATCCTTTTCCCGATCCCCTGCGCTCCTCCTGTTACGAATGCTTTCTTGCCGTCCAGCCTCATTTTCTCAATAATTCCCATACTTCGTTTTCTCCTGCTCTTATTTTATTCACCAATAATCTGGACACGTACATTCCTTTCCCGTGCTCTGGTCTGGTCCATATCCGAGAAATAAATCCTTCCGAATTCCCCCAGCGTCATGCCACCGTCTATAAGCGGAATCGTCTCCGAACGCCCAAGCAAAACAGACCGGAGGTGCCCGTCCGTATTCAGGAGCCATTCCTGCTTCTCATTCCTCAGCCGCATGGCATTTTCCATATGAACGGGACCAGGATGCAGATATTGCCCTTCATACCGGCAAGTTGGAATGATCTTCTCAAATACATTCAGCATATCCTGCAGAAGCAATGGAATCTGATTATAAGTAATGTCTTCAGAATCCTCCTGAAGAAATACGCTGCAGCTTGTATGCTGCGAAAAAACATTCACCAGTCCGTCTTTGATACCGGATTTTCTGATTGCGTTCTCAACCTGTTCTGTCACATCCACAAAGCAGACATTTTGTCCGGATGCAACGGTAAATACTTCATGATATACTGACATATCGAATCCTCCTTATATCTTGTTCCCTTGTTTGATGCCTGCATTTCAACAATATCACATGCTGAAACTACAGCAGACATGATTCACTTTTCACTTGCTTGCCTGTCTCTCCCTCCAGGCTCTCTCTACTGCCTGAATCATCTTTTCCAGCATTTCTTCCGGATTTTCCGCCTGCAGGATACCGCTGGTGGACCCAGTGGCATCTGCCCCTGCTTTGATAATCTCATAGACATCCTGTTCGTTGCTGATTCCAGCACCATGAAGAATCGGCATCCCGGGGGCAACCCGGTGAATAGCCTGATTGATTTTCCGGATCTCCATCATGTCTTCTGGGCCCCTCTTCCCCCTGCCGATCAGGACCGGAGACTCTGCCAGAATCATATCCGGGGACAGGCAGGCAGCTGCCGCTCCCTCCTCTGCATCTCCTGCACAGACTAAAGTTGCCAAACCAACCTCCCTGGCCCGTTCAATACACTGATGTAAAACCCCCAGCGTCAGGGGGCGTTCTGCATGATTCAACAGAACACCTCTGGCTCCGGCGCTTCGGAGAGCTTCCGGAAGCACTGCGCCGATCCCCCTGCCTGGGCGTACCGGGTCCATATGCTGTGCAAACACATGGACATGCCTGGTTGCCCCGGCAACAGCAGCCAAATCTGTATATTGTGCAGTAAATATAATATCCACATGATATTTTTCACTGAGTTGATCTGCCTTCACTGCCAGCCGGACAGCATCCTCCCCGTAGAGATATACTTTGGGTCCGATTTCAAAAAAAGGCTTATTAATTTTGAATTGATCCATTTTAATCCATCCTGTCTCTTAAATATCCGGAAGTCTTTAGAAGAGTGACTGCCGGGTCTCCGCACACGCAGCATTCCAGATTCAGAAATCCTTCATATCCAATTTCCATCAAAGCCTGCAGGCAGGCATCCCAGTCTGTGGAACCGTATCCCGGAAGCAGGCGGTTGCTGTCGCCCAGGTGAACATGCCGGATGGAATCTCCTGCTTTTCGAATACTTTCTGCCATATTCCCCTCTTCAATGGACATATGGAAAAAATCGGCCAATACACCTGCACGACTGTCATTCAGTCGTTCTGCGACCCCTTTGCAGTCCTCCAGCCTGTTCAGAAACGGGCTTTCATACCGGTTAATTCCCTCAATAAGCATCCTCCCTTCGGAATCTGCCAGAGGTTCCAAAAGTTCCCGGTACATCTGAAGAAAGTCTTCTTCCTGCTGCGGACTCATCTGAGCATAGGGATGGAACAATGGCAACGGATTCTGCGGTCCGTATTCGTATTCCAGTTCTGTGACAGCGCCGAGCTCTCTGCAGACTGTGGCCGCTTCTTTGTACATATTTCTGCACGCCCTGCGAATCTCCGGATCCGGATCCATCAGATGACCATACAGCTCATCGGAAAATGCAAATTCACATGGAATGATACCGGTACGCTCCTGAAGCCGCCGCAGTTCTTCGTACTTCTGTTCGTTCCATGACCGGTAATCCATGAAGACTGCGATTCCTTCATATCCCCATTTCCTGAGATTTTCGGCCTGCTCTGTCAGATTTCTTCCCGGAACCATTGTATTTGTACATGAAAGTTTCAACGGTCACTCTCCTTTCTTATATTTACAACGTTGTAATTAGTGTTTAAAAAAAAGAATCAGTTCTGTTATCTGAATTCTATCTTTCAAACGTTGTAATTATCATATAGTATTTCAAATCATTTGTCAATAGTGATTATTAAATTTAAAATATGCTTTTTATTTTAGTCAATCTAACCATATTGCAATTATACAGGTAGTATATGTCCTGTCAAGAATCATTTGACAACGTTGTAAAAATAATGTACTATTATAAATATACAGGTCCAGACTGATCTGCCTGCTCCTTTTTCCGCACAGTTTGATTCCAAAGTGCGAAACCCCCATGCCCCGTTTGAGGCGTCAGTATGAATGAAAAAGGGGAACCCTTCGGGGATATGCAGAAAACTTAGACAGAAGGTGCTTTTATGAATGCAGAAAACAAACCAGTTACCATCAAGTCCATTGCAAAAGAACTTGGAGTATCATTTTCCACCGTATCCAAGGCTCTGAACGGCAATCCGGCAATCCGGGAAGAAACCAGGAAAATGGTGACCGCCAAAGCCCAGGAAATGGGATATAGGCCAAATTCTCTGGCAAAAGGCCTACGCGGTGATTCTACCAAGACAATTGCTGTAATTTTCAATGATATTGAAAACCCTTCCCTGACTTTTATTTTCCGTAATATTTCCATCCACATGGCCAGGTACGGGTACACAACGATGATTTTCGATTCCCAGTTCCAGGAACAGACGGAACGGGCCAATATTCTGACGGTCCTGTCCAGGCAACCGGATTTTATCATTCTGGAACCTGCTTCCGGCAATATGGAAAATCTGAATCTTCTCAAAGGAATGGAACGTAAGCTAATCCTTCAGGGGGCCCGTTATGAGTCCGTCAGCTGCCATCACATTCATGTGGATTATTTTCAGGGCGGATATCTGTCTGCCTGCGAACTGCTTTCCAAAGGACACAGAGACTGCCTGATTCTGACAGAACCCTTGTCTTTCCCGATCAGTACACAGTTTGTTCTCGGAATCAGAAAAGCATATGACGAATATCAGATTCCATTCCATGAGGACCATATTGTGACCACCTATTCCTCCATTCAGAATGGCTTCCGGATCATGCAGGAACTATGGGATGAAGAGCAGAAAAAATACAGACTCTCTTTTACAGGTGTTCTGACCTTCAATGATACGCTGGCTTACGGTGTATATAAATCGGCGGCACAGAACGGACTTCGGATCCCGGAAGATATCAGTGTCATCGGCTTTGACAACAATCCGGTGTCCGCCTTTTCTGATCCTCCTCTGACCACCATCCACCTTCCAAAAGAGAAGATGGCAGAAAGCTGTATCTCCATCCTGAATTCTGTACTGATTGAAAACCGTCAGGATATCTGTGTCTTTACACTGGTCCCGAACCTTGTATCCCGCAGTTCTGTCCGAACCCCGCAGAATGAGAAGGCAGCGCTTCCCCTTTATAACTCACAGAATCTAAAAGGAGAATGAAAATGAATATCATATCCATTGACCTTGGAACCACCAACATCAAGACCGCCATATATGACCGGAAACTTCAAATGCTGCACATATTGTCTGAACCGGTCATTTATAAACGAAAGGAAAATTTTGTAGAATTTGATGCAGAACAGTATTTTTCACTGGTTTTATCCATGATTCAGAAAACTGCCTCTTATGGCTGGCAGAAAAACAGACAAAAGGTTGCGCAGATTATACTGACCGGCCAGGCAGAATCACTCATCCTGCTCGACCAGGTACACAGGCCAGTCTGTCCGGGAATCTCATGGATGGACATGCGCTCTTCCGAAGAATGCACCGAATTGTCATCCGTCTTTTCCCGGACCAGCTGCTATCATATAACAGGGCAGCCTGAGCTGATACCCACATGGCCCATTACAAAGATTTTATGGTTCAAAAACAATCAACCGGATATCGCCCAGAAGACAGCTCATTATCTGCTTTTAAAGGACTATATCGTATTCCGGCTGTGCGGCAATATGGCCGGGGAACACTCAATCTACTGCTTTTCCCATTATTTTAATATTACGGAACGGTGCTACTGGAAAGAAATCCTTGATTACTGCGGCGTCAGAAGCGAACAGCTGCCGGGGCTGATGCCTTCCGGCAGCATTGCCGGGCGGTTAAAAGAAGAATTTTCCGGTCCCGAAACCGGACTGGATACAGACACGAAAATCAATCTTGGGACACTGGATCATTTTGCAGGCATGATCGGCGCCGGAAACATTCGGGAAGGACAGGTCAGTGAATCGGCTGGTACGGTATTGTCCCTTTCTGCCTTTACCAGAGAACCGGTATTTGATCATGGAAAGATTCCCAATTACTGCGGCCCTTTTCCGGGTTCCTATGTACTTCTGCCTGTATGTGAAAGCGGCGGTTTTAGTATGGAATGGTTTAAGAATCAGTTTCTGCAGGAAATCTCCTACCAGAGACTGAATGAGATTCTGAACAGCAGAAACAGCCCGACACCGCTGATCTTTCTGCCGTATCTTACCGGAGTAAATGCCCCTGATTACAACGAAGACGCTTCCGGAGTATTCATGGGACTTCGTGCACACCATGACCGTTATGACATGGCCCTTGCCGTAATGCAGGGCGTTGCCTGTATGCTCCGGAAAAACCTGGACTGTCTGAAACAATCCGGAATCCAGGTCGATAAGATCATTTCCACAGGAGGCGGGGCCAGATCGCCCATATGGACCCAGCTGAAAGCAGATATTTCCGGGCATGTGATCGAAGTACCCGATGATGAAGAAGCGCCTTGTCTCGGTGCCGCCATAATGGCAGCTGTGGATGAAGGATTTTTCAGTTCCTGTGAAGAAGCATGTGCATCCTGTATATCTGTAAAATACCAGTATCTTCCATCCAAAGATCCTGCCTTTGAGAACATCTATCAGTTATTTTGCCATACCTGCGGCGCACTGGAAGAGACCTTCCGACTCAGCAGGAACCACTGTCTTTCTCCCCTTTAAAGATGATCTCCATCAGCGTCAACCCTTTTGCAGGCGCAGTAGGACCAGCGCTTCTGCGGTCTCTGGCCTCCAGGATCTCTTCCACATATTCCGGAGGCCATTCGCCGGTCCCGATCTTTATGAGCGTCCCGGCAATGATACGAACCATATTGTACAAAAATCCGTTTCCCGTGATCCGAATAGTGATGAGGTCTCCATCTCTTATAACCAACAAGTCATAGATCGTACGGACTGTCGTCTTTACCTGGGCTCCTGCAGCACAGAAGCTTTGAAAATCATGCTCCCCAACCAGGCAGGAAGCTGCTTTCTGCATACAGTCTGTATCCACAGGATAATAGGTAAAATAAGTATTCAGCCGGTATGCCGGAAGCGGAAACTCCCGGTTCAGAATCCGGTATTCATATGTCTTTACCGTCTCCTGATAACGGGGATGAAAATCCGGCGCAACTTCACAGGAATGCTGCACCCGGATATCCTCCGGCAGACGCTGATTTAATGCATAGGAAAATTTATCGCCGGGCATCCGCGCATTCGTATCGAAGACTGCCACATTTCCCATGGCATGAACACCGGAATCCGTACGGCTGGCACCCATCACATGAATCTCCTCTCCGGTCAGCTCCATAAGAGCACGGTTCAACACAGATTCTATGG
Source organism: uncultured Lachnospiraceae bacterium (assembly GCA_910579225.1). Classification (GTDB taxonomy): domain Bacteria; phylum Bacillota; class Clostridia; order Lachnospirales; family Lachnospiraceae; genus Hominiventricola. The sequence continues at coordinate 12,753 of CAJTTI010000006.1, forward strand.
TCTCGCCGTTCTTCTGGATCTGCCAGCCCCGATAATTGGTCCCGTCATAGGCAACCACCAGTTTGATACGCTTCATATCTTTTCCTTTCTGCAGCCAAAACTGTGCCTTCCGAACTCATCGTTTCCTGATATCTGACAATCTTCCGTCAGATACCAAATACCGAAAGGGCCCGGCTGCATCCGTCCAGGCTACAGTAATGCAACGCCATACAGCCCCTGCACATAGGCAGCTGCGACTACCAGTCCCAGATATCCCCAAACCACCACATAGGCGGTCTTATCCTTGCTTTCATAGTGAAGCGGCTTCATCTTGGTCCTGCCATCCCCTCCGCGATAGCAGCGGGCTTCCATTGCCATGGCCAGATCATTGGCACGGCGAAAAGCGGAGATAAACAGCGGCACCAGAAGCGGAACCATTGCCTTCGCTTTCTGAATCAGATTTCCAGTCTCAAAGTCCGCTCCCCTGGCAATCTGAGCTTTCATAATCTTATCCGTCTCTTCCAGAAGAATCGGTATAAAGCGCAGTGCAATGGACATCATCATGGCAATCTCATGAACCGGCACATGTATTTTCTTTAGTGGGCCCAGCAGCTTCTCCAGTCCATCCGTCAGATCATTTGGCGTGGTAGTCAATGTCATGATTGAAGAACCAATGATCAAGTAGATCAGACGGACTGCCATAAAGAATGCCGTCCGCACGCCTTTGTCCGTGATTCTCAAGAATCCAAAACGCCACAGAACCACATCTCCATTAATCAGAAACAGGTTAAAGACCACGGTAATCATCAGAATCATGAAGATTGCTTTCAGACCTTTTGTAATGTACCGGAATGGAACCTTCGACATCCTGATGGTCATGGCAAGAAATAAAGTAGCAATGAGATATCCCAAAATACCTTTCGCCACAAACAAAGAAATAATAAAGATCATAGTCGTCACCAGCTTCACCCGGGGGTCAAGCTGATGAATTATGGATTTCGCCGGATAATATTGCCCTAATGTTATATCTCGAATCATGGAATCACCTCTGTCAGCCTTTCAGCCAGCGCTCAATGGCGTCTGCCGCTTCCTCTATCGTTGTCGCATCTGCATCTACGTCTGCACCCTTTTCTTTCAGTTCCTGCATCACATAAGTCATCTGCGGCGCTGCAAGCCCGATCTCCTCCAGTTCTTTATAATGGCGGAACACTTCCCTTGGTGTATCATCAAAGCGCACTCGTCCATGGTTCATGACAATGATACGGTCCACATAGCGGGCCACATCCTCCATGCTGTGTGAAACCAGTACCACCGTAATTCCGCGCTCTTTCTGGAGCTTCTCAATCTGATCCAGAATCTCATCTCTACCTCTTGGATCCAACCCTGCTGTAGGCTCGTCCAGAATCAGAACCTCCGGTTCCATGGCCAGTACACCTGCGATGGCCACACGTCGCTTCTGTCCGCCGGACAATTCAAATGGCGAACTTTTGTCATACTCTTCTCCCATCCCCACCATCCGCAAAGCTTCTTTTGCCTTCTTCTCTGCTTCTTCTCTGGACAATCCCAAATTTCGCGGCCCAAAGCAGACATCGGAAAGTACATCGATCTCAAAAAGCTGATGTTCCGGATATTGAAATACCAGTCCTACTTTGCTTCTGAGCTCCTTCATGGAAAAATTCTCTCCATAAATATCTCTTCCATTAAAATAGATCCGCCCGCCTGTTGCTTTCATCAAACCATTCAAATGCTGGACCAGCGTGGATTTTCCGGAACCTGTATGTCCGATCAGTCCAATAAACTGTCCATCCGGGATTTCCAGATTGATATCTTCCAAAGCATGAATCTCATAAGCGGTATTCTCTGCATAAATATAATTTACATTTTTGACTTTAATTGACATAAGTGACCCACCAGCTCCTCATTGCTTAAGATTCCGTCCGGAATCGGAATGCCCCGTTTCTGTAGCTCAAAAGCAAGCAGCGTTGCCTGGGGAACATCCAGCCGCAGCCGCTTTAATTCTTCCACTTGAGAGAAAATCGCCCGTGGATTTCCCTCCATCACCACTTTTCCGTCATCCATGACAAACACATGATCTGCTTCCACGACTTCTTCCATATAATGAGTAATCAGAATAATCGTAATCCCCTCTTCCTGGTTCAGCTTCTTTGCCGTCCTAATAACACTTGCCCGTCCATCGGGGTCCAGCATGGCAGTCGGTTCGTCCAGGACAATGCATCTTGGGTGCATGGCCATAACTCCTGCAATGGCTACCCGCTGCTTCTGACCACCAGACAGTTTATTCGGGGAATGATGGCGGTATTTCAGCATGCCAACGGCATTTAAGCTCTCTTCCACCCGCTCCCAGATCTCATCAGTGGGCACCCCCAGATTTTCCGGACCAAATCCCACATCTTCTTCCACCACAGTACCGATGATCTGATTATCCGGATTCTGAAACACCATTCCTGCTTCCTGGCGAATGTTCCACAGCCTGTCCTCTTCCGTTGTATCCATACCGTCAACCCAGAGAGTTCCTTCTGTGGGAGTCAATATGGCATTGATATGTTTTGCCAGAGTGGATTTGCCGGAACCATTATGTCCCAGAATCGCAATAAATTTTCCCGGCCGAATGTGCAGGTTCACATGATCCACCGCTCTCTTCTTCGATTCCACATTGCCTTCTTCATCCAGACGCTCGTACTCGAACGTAAGTTCTTCTGCCCGTATCATAACCTGCTACCTCTCACATCTGCTCTATCATAATCTTCCTGAAAAATATCCATTGCGCTTCGCGATGCACTCTCGCTTCGCTCGGTGCGTATAATCTCTTCCGAGATTATCCTTTGTGCTCCGCACTCAGGATCCGCTTCGCGATGCACTCTCGCTTCGCTCGGTGCGTATAATCTCTTCCGAGATTATACCATGTCCCTGTAAAATATCAAGAAGGTGCTGCAAAATATCAAGAATTTTCACGTTCGGCGCCAGATCAGATGCAGATATTCTGTTTCGTCTTTCCATATTCGTTCCTGATCTTTAAAACCAAGCTTTCTGGCTGTGCTGACAGAAGCCAGATTTCTGCAGTCCGCCAGCACATGGAGCCGGGTAATATCCAACACCTCTGAAGCATATGCGAGAATCGCTTCTCCACACTCAACTGCATATCCTCTTCTCTGGCAGTCTGGCCGGATCAGGTAACCCAGCTCCACCCCTTCTTCTGGCAGTTTGGTTGGAAACAATCCCGCCTTTCCGACAATCTCGCCGCTTTCTTTCTCCAATATTGTCCATAAGCCAAAATCATAGAATGCATATGCATGGCGGATATATGCCTTCATAAATACCTGCTCTTCCTCCAGAGTCGGCTGAAGCATTTCCAGGTATGTCTCCATCTCCGGAAGCTTCTGGATCTCATAGAGTTTCGGCACATCTTCCATCGTGGTCTCCCTGATCAGAAGCCTCCTGGTCCGGGCAATCTCCACCGCTTTACCTTCCTTTCTGCATCTGTCCCGCTCCGCAAAAGCAGGATCCAGTTCCTGCTTTGTAAAACCATCCTGTTCTGCCACAAAACCCCGCCTTTCCTGTGCTGAATCTTCTCTTTTTTGCCCACCCATATCTTATTCAAAAGGACCGTTCCCGTCAAGACACGTAAATTTTCCATACACTCTTTACGAATCTTCTTTTATCAGTTAGAATAAATATCGGAATTTACACAAAAAGGAGATAGAAAAATGGCACAGAATCCAGTCATTACCATTGAGATGGAGGACGGCGGCATCATCAAAGCCGAACTTTATCCGGATATTGCCCCCAATACCGTTCATAATTTTTTAAGCCTGGTCAGAAAGGGCTTCTATAACGGCCTGATCTTTCACCGGGTCATTGAGGGTTTTATGATTCAGGGCGGATGCCCGGAAGGAAGCGGCATGGGAGATCCCGGTTATTCCATCAAAGGAGAATTCACCCAGAATCGTTTTAAAAATGAACTGAAGCACACAGAAGGAGTCCTCTCCATGGCGCGCTCCATGCATCCGAACAGTGCCGGAAGCCAGTTCTTCATTATGCACAAAACTTCGCCTCATCTGGACGGCAGCTATGCGGCATTCGAAAAAGTAACCGAAGGCATGGACGTGGTCAATCAGATCGCAGAAGTAGATGTGGACTATAATGACCGGCCCATCGTACCTCAGGTCATCAAATCCGTGACAGCAGACACCTTCGGAGAAGAATATCCGGAACCGGAAAAGGTCTGACCTGCCGGAATGCCAGATACGGCTGCAGGCAATATTCTTCATACCTGCAGCCGTATTTTTCTGTTATACACCATCCTGTTCCGCGATCTATCTCCTTTACAGGCACCATCCCGTCAACCGGCACCACGTCTACTCTTCCTCTTCATCCTCTGCAGCCATAAGCTCTCTGGAAGATACTTTCTTCTTCATCCGTTCTTCCTCCACTGCTTCTGAGAGTAACTCCTTCACCCTCCTGGAATCTTTTATATTCTTGATCGCCAGCCTCGGAGAAGATTTATCCACTGTATCGCAGCAAATGGTTCCCAGACCGAAGATACGCTGCCAGAACGTACGCTCCAGTGTCAGGTCCAGAATCCGATAGAGCCGGATTTCCTCTTCTTTTGTGGAAAGCACCCCCGATTCCACTATAAATTTTTCAGATGTACATGTATATTTCGTAAATGTCCACGGAAGTCCAAACAGCGTCAGACGTTTCCGGTCACTCCACAAAATATTCATCTCCTTACCCCCCTTCCTTGATCTTCCGTCTGTATTTTATAGAATTCTTATTAACATATATAACATAAATTCATCTGATCGGCAAGCAATCCGCAAAAAAACTTAACCAGTTAAAACCCTGCAGGATTCCTTCTGATTCTCTGATCATGGAATCCTGCAGGGTTTTAACCAATAAAAATTCTGTTACTCCCCCACTATATAATCTGCAAATCCGCGCACCATCACCATGCCTGCCACAGCCCCCTGGTCTGCAGTTCCACGGGAAGCCCCCTGATGAACCGCTGCTTTTCCATACTTAGGAAGCATCTCTTTTGTGGCCTCCACGCCTTTTTCCGCCCCCCGCAGCGCTGCCTGGCAGACTTTTTTCAGATTTCGGTCTCCCTCTTTCAAGAAAACTGCTTCTGCTTCTTCTGCCGCCTGTCCGATGCAGTCCAGCACTGTACAGTCTCCTCTGGCACACTTTCCGCGTTTCTGTATCCCCTCTGCAAATCCTTTTAAAAAGAGCACCAGTCCTTCCGCATCCAGCTCCGTCTTATCTGTCAGTGCTTTCCCGCCATAGGAAATCCCTGTTCCCATGAGCATTCCCATGGTAGAAGGGACCAGATCTGTCATCTCTATACCTGCCTTTCTGAGCATCCTGGAAAGATCCGTTTCTTCCATTCCGCGAAGAATGTCCGGAAGTCCCCCAAATCCTTTCCTCATGGTAAGTCCCAGATCACCGTCTCCCATTTTGCTGTCCATCTCGCACAGCAGATCCTCATGGGCTGAAAACTGCTCTGCCACTGCCTCGAATAATTCCGGAAGCATTTCTATTGTGATTCTTTCCACGGGTCCATGTTCCTCCTTTCCCTATTCTGATCTGCATTCTATACCTGTGTATAGAACGGAGTATGTACCGGCTCATCAAACCAGCCTTTCAGCTCCTCATCCACTTTGCAAAGTGTGATAGAGGCACCTGCCATCTCCATACTGGTTGCATATTCTCCTACCCAGGAACGATACACTTTCACACCCTTTGTCCCCAGATACCGGATCACACTGTCCGCCAGGATATACTGCTCATCCAGCGGCGTACTCCCCAATCCATTGACCAAAAGCGCCACTTGACTGCCTTTCTCCAGAGGCATATCCTTCAAGATCGTATCACAGCTTTCTCTGGCAAGTTCTTCTGCAGTCTTCAGAGGTCCATTCCAGATCCCTGGTTCTCCATGGATCCCCATTCCCATGGCCATCTCATCTTCACCCAAAGTAAAATTAGGAATTCCCTTTTCCGGAATAATACACGCAGTCAGAGAAAATCCTACGGTTCTGGTGTTGTCTTTGGCCTTCTGCGCTGCCCTCAATACCTCGTCCAATGTTCCCATAGCCCGGGCTTTTGCCCCTGCTGCCTTGTACATAAAGAATATCCCTGCAACTCCACGCCGCACATTCACATCAGCACTGCTGTTCACATCATCTGCTCCGGTGATACTGCGTGTCTCAATATCGTCCAGCTCGCACCGTTCCGCTGCATCGTCAAATACCATTACATCTCCGGTATAATTTCCATACAAGTACAAAACCCCGGCGCCCGCTTCCACTTCTTTTGTGATCTGATAGATCTGCTTTCCGGATGGTGACTGGAAGACGTCTCCCACGCCACATCCATCCAGAAGGCCATCCCCCACATATCCGAGAAACAACGGCAGGTGCCCGTTTCCTCCGCCGGTGACGATTGCCACTTTCCCCTGTGTTTTTCTGGCTGAACAATAGCATCTCAGATCCCCGGACGCACATTTCACCATATCTCCATGTACAGCATAGATGCCTCTTAGCATATCATCGGTATAGTTTTCTGCCTGATTCATAATCTTTTTCATAGCTGTATCCCCTTCTTTCACTCATTACAGAATGATATTCCTGTAATCCAGTTCCTCCATTCGCTTCAGCAGATTTTCTTCCTGTCCCTTCGTCAGGTTCTCCATGGGGCGGCGCATCCTGGTTGTCCTGATCACCCCTTCTTTTTTCAGAATTACTTTGTAAGCTGCTATATTATTAATTTCACACATGACAGCATTCAGCACATTGGTCCGTCTCTGTAGACGAGTCGCCTCCTGGTAATCTTCTCTTTGCAGCGCTTCCCACAGTACCTTGTAATGTTCCCGGATACACATGGCATTCCCGGATACCACACCGGTTCCTCCAACTGCATACACAGCCTCAAACAGGTGATCCGGGCCCACCAGCACATCAAAAGCTCCGTCTTTTACTGTCATCAGTTCCTGAAGCCTTGTCATATCCGGATAGCTGTATTTTACTCCAATCACATTCGGACACTGTTTTGCCACTTCTTCACAGACATATTTATTCAGGTCATTCACCGCATTCTGTTTGATTCCATACATATAGACCGGGAAATCCTCCGGAACGCTCCTGGCGATCGCCACATAATAGTCAATCAGCCCTTGGTCGCTCAGAAGATAAAAGGCCGGGGTAACTACTCCGATTCCGTCCGCTCCGATCTCTGCCGCATGCTTTGCAAGTTCAATGGTATCTGTCTGATTCCACGCGCCTACGTGCACAAATACCGGCACTCTCCCCGCCGTCTTTCTGACCACAGTCTCCGCCACAAGTTTCCGCTCTTCCACCGTCAGATACATCATCTCTCCGGTAGTACCGCACGGATAAAGACTTTGCAGCCCTCCCTCAATACAGTAGTCTGTCAGTCTTTCCAGTGATTCCACATCAATCTTGTCTTCCTCTGTCAGTGGGGTTATAATCGGAACTACCACACCGTTTAATCTCTTCATCTTATCCTCCAGCTCCTTTATCTTCTTTCTTCCGGTATCCTGTTCACACAATGCTCCGGGCATTCCCCTTTCAGGACACGAATAATATCTTTTGCTGTTGTCATGCTTACGTTATAATAGGACTCTTTTGTCTCCGCTCCTGTGTGAGGCGTCAATACCAGATTCCTGCATTTTAATATGGCCGAATCCACAGGAAGCGGTTCTACCTCAAATGCATCCAATGCGGCCCCTGCAATTTGACCGGACTCCATGGCCGCTGCAAGCGCATCCAGGTCCACCAGCGCTCCTCTTGCCGGATTGATCAAATACGCACCTTTCTTCATGGAAGCAAGGGTTTCTTCGTCGAACAGATGCCATGTCTCAGGCGTCGCCGGTATATGGATGCTGACCAAATCGCTGTTTCGAATCACATCCTCCTGTGTCGTCATCCTTACTCCCAGCTGCTTTGCACGCGCTTCGTTGGGATACAGATCATAAGCGATCACCTCCACACCAAAACACTGCAGCTTTTCAGCCACCAGCTGTGCAATCGCGCCAAATCCAAGAAGTCCGACCGTCTTTCCTTTGATCTCACTGCCCATTGCCCTCGGCCATCTCCCCTGCTCCATATCTTTATGGAGAGGAATGATCTGTCTCAGAAGATCAATCATAAAACCGATTGTCATCTCCGCAACCGCATTGGAATTCTGACCCGGAGCATTCAAAGCCGCCACCTTATATCTTCCTGCAAGCTCTCCGTCAATGTTGTCAACTCCAACCCCGAACTTTGCAACTGCTTTCAGGTTTGGAAGCAACTGATATTTTTTCTCATCCCTGTAATCATCCATCCCGATTACAGCCGCCACAATCTTCTCCCTGTCGTCCCGGGCAGCAATTTCCTCTGTCGTATATGCAGGAAATTTCTTCTCAGGATCAAAGATCACCTGATATCCGCTTTCCTCCAACAGTCTCCAGGCATCCTGACACAAAGTGTCATAATGAGATGCAGAAACAAGTATTTTTTCCATGATTTCCACTCACTCTTTCTGTCAAATTTATCTGCTGTTTTTGATCTTCCGGGCCGCCATAAGCACCGACCCAAGTACGATCAGTCCATATGCCATTTTCTGTACTCCATAGGGCAGGTTCAGAGCCGCCAAAATCCCAAGAAGGATTGTGATTGTAAATGCGCCAGCAACCGAACCCAGGTAATTCCCGCTTCCTCCCATCATGGACGTTCCGCCGATGGCCACAGCCGCGATAGATTGAAATTGTAAGGCGTCTCCCATGCCAAGATAGGAAGAACCAACTTTTCCGGCCAGAAGAATCCCCGCCAGACCGGCTGTGAGACCACTGAACCCATAGCTCCACATAACGACTGCATTGACATTAACTCCGGAATAAGTCGCCACCACGCTGTTATTTCCAATCGCAAACAATTCCCGGCCGTATTTCATACGGAACAGAAGAAGCATCGCCAGCACGGTCAGAAGCCCCCAGATCCATAAGAGCCATGGAATTCCCAGAAATGCTTTTTGTCCAAGAATTACCAACAGATCTGATGCATAGGAGCCAGGTGCTCCCTGTGTCACCGCCACCAGTCCTCCTTGCAGAATGATATTCATTCCGAGAGTCATAACAATAGGCGGCATACGCAGATAGGCAATACAGGCGCCGTTGACAAGACCGAAAAAAGCAGTCATAATCAGAATCAGAGGTACAGACCAGATCATGGCCTCGTTGCCTCCACCACCCAGCCTTGTCACCATAATCGCAGCAATGCTGATCATCCATGCCACTGACAGGTCAATTCCGCCAGTAATGATCACAAATGTCTGCCCAATGGCTACAATACCGATAATCGCCGACTCCTGGGCAAGCACTTTGATGTGATTGACAGAAGCAAATCCAGGCTTATATACAGAGATGGCCGCGAACAGCAAAAGCGCCGCCAGATAACTGAAAATAAGATTCTGATGTTTCTTAAAAAATGTATTTCCTTTCATCAGCCGATCAGCTCCTTTCTCTCCCGTATGATTTCTGATACGCAGGATATGAGAACTGCAATCACCAGCAGCAATCCCTGGAACAAGGTAGTCCAGTAAGAAGATACACCCGCAAACACAAGAATATCAGAGATCATTTTCAGTACCAATACTCCAATGATCGTACCCATCTGACCGCCTTTTCCTCCGGTCAGCAAGGTCCCGCCGATCACAACCGCTGCAATGGCCTGGTTGAAAAAACTCTCTCCACCTGTAGGTGAACCGGTGGCAACCACAGCTGTGCGGTACACGCCGGACAGGGCTGCAAACACGCCGGAAGCCACATAAGCGAACATTTTTACCCTGGGCACATTGACGCCGTTCAAAGATGCTGCTTTGCTGTTGCTGCCCACCGCATAAAGGTTGATTCCTGTCCTGGTCTTCTTAAACCACATCCACAAAACCGCACAGATCACAAAGATAAAAATCGCTATGGAAAGCTTTCCCCCGAAAAAACGGTGAGTCAGGGCTGATGTAAATGCAGATGGTACGTTTCCCCCGTCTTTGGGAAGAATCAGATATGCAATACCGCCTCCAATATACCAGGTAGCAAATGTAACAATAAACGGCTGAATCCGGAATTGATTAATGATGAAACCGTTTGCCGCTCCCATGGCCGCACCCATACAGATGCAAACCAGAGAAATAAAGAGCATGGAACCAGGATGATCCTGCATATAAACAGCCGAAAAACTGTTGGTCAGACTAATTACCCCTGCTATAGACAGATCAATTCCGCCGATCAGCAGGACAAATGTCTCTCCAATCGCCGCAAAAAGCAGCGTAATTGCAGCTTCTGCCTTCAAGTTAATCCAACTCATACTCAATGCATTCGGCTGAAGGATCACTGTCACAATTTCCAGCAGAGCAAACAGAAGAATCGCCACTTTGGCGGGAGATTTCATAAAGCTGTCTTTGATTTTTTTCATTCCCCTTTTCCTCCCTCCCGAACTGCTTTTTCACCCATGGATACACGTATGATATTTTCTCTGGTGATCAGTTCTTCTTCGTCAATACGTCCGGCAATCCTGCCATGATTCATTACAATGATACTGTTGCACACATTGACAAGTTCTTCCGTATCCGTGGAGAAAAACAGGATTGCTTTTCCCTCTGAAGCATATTTTTTCACCACATTAAACATCTCTTTTTTTGTTCCCACATCCACGCCTCTGGTAATGTCGAACATTAAAAGAATATCTGGATTTGTGGCCAGTTGCTTGGCAAGTACCACCTTCTGTTGATTTCCTCCGCTCAAGGTGCCCACCAGAGTCTCCGGAGACTCTGCCTTTACCGCAAAAGCTTCCATCATTTCCGATACAATCTTACGTTCTTTTTCTTCACTTAAGAAAAGGCGGTTTTTGATCCGGTTCAAACTGGAAAGTACAATATTTTCCCGGATACTTTGGGCCAGCACCACTCCCTGCAAGCCTCTTTCCTCTGGTATCAGTGCGATTCCCTCTCTGATCGCATCTCTCGGACTGTTGAGGTTCACAGGCCTTCCGTTGATTATGATCTCTCCCTTATAGGGAATCAATCCAAACAGTGCCAGAAACAGTTCGGACTGTCCCTGACCCGCCAGACCACCCACACCCAGAATCTCTCCTTTTTTAAGTACCAGGTCCACTTCTGTAAGTTTATGTCCGCTGGTGACTTTGCGCATCTCAATGGCTGTCTCTTCTCTGGTAAATACTTCTTTCTTCGGATAATATCCTCCAATCTCTCTTCCCAGCATCAACCGGACAAGTTCATCATTTTCTGCTTCTTCCATCTTCATATCTGCCACGTCGGTTCCGGCCCGGAATACAATTACTCTGTTGCATAGCTTCCGGATCTCATCCAGACGATGAGAGATAAAGATAATGATCTTTTTCTCCTCTGCCAGTCTGCGGATGATGTCCATCAGCCAGTTTGCATATTTTTCTGACAAAGCAGATGTGGCTTCATCAAAGATTATGATCTCTCCCCCACGGTTCAGCGCTTTTAAGATCTCAAGCACCTGTTTCTGAGCCAGGGACAGTTTTTTCACCTGCATTCCCGGGTCCAGCGGCTCCAATCCGTATTTTTCAAAAAGATCATATGTTTTTTGTTCCATATCCTTTTCTGATACCATCCGGGTTGTTCCGATTTCATAGAATCCAAGAAACAAATTCTGGGCAATCGTAAGTTCCGGAACAAGACTCAATTCCTGATACACGGCGCAGATCTTCTGTTCAATGGCACTTTTGGTATTCTGGATCTTTAATTTCTTTCCCTCAAAGATAATTTCCCCCTCGTCCGGCTTGTGCTCCCCGCACAGCACTTTGATCAGCGTACTCTTTCCAGCCCCGTTTTCTCCCAGAAGGGCCACGATATCTCCGCGGCTGGCATAAAAGTTCGCCTGATCAAGAGCTTTCACCCCGGGAAAGGATTTACATATGTTTTTCATGATAAAATCCGGCATAACAGTCTCCTTTCCTATTGCGCAAGACGCATACTGCATTTGAAATATTTTATCCTTGTGCACCTCTGCGTATAGACAGAAAAGGAAATGCCGGCAGCATTCCCTTTTCAATTCATCTATCTGTTTATTCTCCGAGAACAACGGACATCGGAATATCCAGACCAAAGTTGCTTGAGATACATGGCCACTGCAGACTAGACGGCTGATCGCTGAAGCAGTTTACTCCGTCTTCTGCCACGTCAATTACCACATCAGAGAATTCTCCCATATCTAGATCATTTCTGGTCGCCACATATGCCGGATCAATCACGATATCTTTGTCCATGGTCTCACCATCCAGAATACGGATTGCGTAGTTCAGAGCGATTGCGCTGATACCCGGAATGTAAACATGAATGATACCATCACAGTCATTTTCCAGGCAGGTCAGAAGGTTTCCGTTGTATCCGCCGCCGCAGGATGCCGGAATCTTCTCGATACCTGCTTTATTGAATGCATTGGTCACAGAAGTCATAAAGCCCTGAGTGACAACAATATCAATATCGCTGTTGGCAGCAATCACACTTGCAAGAGACGCTTCTCCGTCTGCTTCTGCATAGTTGCTGATAAAGTCGGATACTACATTGATTCCTTCATACTGATCGAAAATCTCCACTGCTGCATTGTATTCCTGCTCGGAAACTGCCGCACCCGGAAGCCCCTGGTCCACCACGGCGTTACCGGTTCCGCCTACTGCTTCTGCAAGCCATTTAGCCATCACTCTGTAAGCCTTTACTGCATCAATCGTAATTTCATATGCGCTTTCTTCTGAAGCCGGCTGATCAAAAATCACTACCAGAATACCAGCATCTGTTGCACGTTTCATGGCCTGATTCAGAGCAGTTTCAGAAGAAGGATCCACCAGAATTGCATCATAGCCTTCCTGAACCAGCGCATCTATAGATGCTGCCTGTGCCTCCGGCGTATTATCGCAGTTTACAATCGTCAGTTCGCATCTGCTTGCATACGGCTCCTGTTTTGCCACATACTCTACAATACGTTCCATCTGCTGACGCCAGTCATTTCCCATATAAGAGTTGCTCAACGCAATTCTGTATTTCTCTCCTTCCGGATTCACCTTTGCAGTCTCGGATTCCCCGTCTGCCTCTGTGCTCTGTGCAGGAGCTGTGTTCTCTTCTGCCTGCTCAGATGCGTCCGGCGCCTCTGTCTCCGGTTCTGCGCTCTCCTCCGTTTCCGGTGCAGCAGCAGGTTCTTCGGCAGAACCAGAATTATCTCCGCCACAGCCGCTTGCCATCAATGCCACACACAGCAAAATACTAACCAGTTTCTTTTTCATACTCTCTCTCCTTTTCTTGTGTCTATTGTTTTATTCCCGAAGGCAGCAATCCAGGTAAATACGCTGACATGCAATACCTTTCCGGGCACAGACCCCGCAGCCTGTTGCAGGGCATCTGTCTGATAAAGCGTTCTGGCGCTTATATCACTCTGTTTCGATTCCCCATGCAAACTGATTCAATTCTCTGGCACCTGTTTTTGTCACATGAAGCATCTTCTCCAGACGGACTCCCGTGGAGCCTGCAGCCCCTGTGTATAACTGGGGTTCGATACATACCACCATATCTTCTTCCAGTACTTCTGTCTCATGCAGCGTAAACCTTGGCTCCTCATTCACATTTACTCCGATCTGATGTCCCAGATAACTGCACAGCTCAAACCCGTGCTTCCGATATGCTTCCGTCATGGCATCGTTAACCGCCCGAAAACTTACCCCCGGATAAATGGCGTCTCTTCCAGCCTCATATGCCGCCTTGACCGCCTGGAAATACCGTATCTGTTCTTCATTTGGCTCCTGCCAAAAAACAACCACATTAGAGCAATCCGACCAGTACCCGCCCACTCTGGGCCCCACATCCATGATGGCAATGTCTCCTTTTTCAATCTTCCGGTCTGTGGGCCCCAGTGGATAATCGCTCAGCCCGGTTCTGGGTCCCGTAACCAGTTCCCCATAAAACGGATTCATCTCACCCGTTACACGGGAGATACTTTTCTGGACTTCAAACCACACATCCAGCTCTGTATATTCTCCATATTCTTTGGAAAGCTCCAGAAGTCTGTTCTGGGCTGCGTCAGCAGCAAGAGCTGCATATTCCAGCTTCCTGATCTCATTTGCCGTCTTGATCTTTCTTGCCTTATCAACAGCCGCCGTAACATCCAGAATCTGCGCTCCTGGCAGTATTTCCTTTATACATTCCGCCAGCCAATACGGAGCAGCTGCAAATTCAATACCAATTCTTCTATTTGACCTCTGGCCTTTCAGCAAAGACCGAACAGCCTTTCGGTAATATTCCACCGGCTCATGATCCGTAACATGGCTGAAACATTCAAAATAAATAGTCTTTTCATATCCGGCTCTGGTCAGCCTGCTTTTATAGTAAGAAGAGGCAATCAGATCCAGTTTTCCTTCTGTCGCCTGAATCACTGCCGTTACCATCGGAAGCTTCCTGGCCATATCCGCCATAAATCCCCCGAAAAATGGCACATCAAATCCGGAAACATAGGTCACATTTGCCGGAGAAGTCAGAAATACAACATCATATTCTCCCTCTCTCAGCTGATTGAGTATTCTTTCTTTCATTCTGAACTCTCCTGTGCATAATTTTTAGTTTTCTCTCTATTCCTTCTGATAAACATGTTTTCGAAAACTGTTATATAGATTATATTTTTTTTCAGTCTGGAAATCAATATTCTTAATCAACAAGTCTACGAAATTTTTTTGGATATTATATATAATAAACACTGTTTCGTATATTATTTCTGTAAGCATAAATTCCACAAATTGGCATATATCTCTTGACTCATATAAATTATCTGTGTAATAATCAATACAAAACAGTATTTACCCAGTAAATGCTTGTAAAATACTGCGTATAAAGGAGCAACCTGTATGAATATCCGGGATATTGCCGCTGCTGCCCATGTCTCTGTCGCAACCGTTTCCAAAGTAATCAACCATAAAGATTCTGAGATTAGTGACGAGACCCGTCAGAAAGTTTTGAAAATTATAAAAGAATATCAATATACCCCTTATGCCAATCTGAAGACCAGCTTCAATACCAGCAAGTCACAGCTGATTGCTGTCATCTTTCAGGAAGGATTGTATATTTCCAGTTATATATTACAGATAGAAAAAGAAGCCGCACGCCTTGGGTATTCTTTGTTGATCTGTACGCTTACCCATCCCTGCTCCGACAGTCTGCGTAAGTACATGAAGATACTGGAGACCCGAAAGGCCGAAGGTATCCTGTTCTGTATATCTTCGCCGGAACTTCTGGAAGAAGCAGTTTCCCTGAATTATTCTCATATCCCCATGGCTTTAATTGCATCTTTTACCTCTACTCTGTGTACTGTCTTTCATCTGGACTATAAAGCAGTCACAGAAAAGGCTGTGTCAGAGCTTGTTCATCTGGGGCATCAGAAAATCGGATGCATCTTAAACGGCACCGATACCATCTGTTCGGAACAATGTATCCAGGGTTACAAGAACGCCCTTCTTCCTCTCTCCCAGTACGGAAATGATTATTATATCACCACCCATATACAGTCCCGGCACAAATTGCAGGAAGAGATTCAGCAGTTTATGAGAGCAAATGTGACTGCCATTTTCTGCCAGACTTTTCTCCTGGCCAATGCTGTCTATGAAATATTAAAGGAGGGAAAATACTATATTCCCTCCAACGTATCTGTGATTTGTACGGAATCATCTGCATTTTCCGATTATCTGATTCCGTCGCTCACTTCCTGTATATTTGATATTGACCGGATTATCCGCGGGGCTTTGGAATACCTGGTCAACTGCATTGAAAGCCGTAATCCTCCTTATATCAAAACCTTTTCGTTTGAACCGCTTTTGCTCCCCGGTGAGAGCATTGCACCTCCTGCTTCTGTGGGAAAACAGATCCTGGTCGTAGGAAACTGTAACACAGATATTAATATTCATCTCTCCAGAATACCCAGGGAAGGCGAGCTGCTCAAAACCAACAATATCTCCATTATTCCAGGAGGAAAAGCTGTTGCACAGGCTGTCGGGGCCGGTAAACTGGAAGGGTCTGTCTATATACTGGGATGTATTGGCAATGATATGGAAGGAAACAGTATTCTGAACAGCCTGAAAGCTGCCTATGTCCATGTGGAAGGACTGACCATCCTTTCTTCACTCCCCACCGGAAAAGCCTATATCTTCATTCCAGACGGCGGAAACAGCAGCATTATCTCTTATCCAGGGGCAAACTCTGCCTATACCAACGCCCATATCAAGCCCTTCAAACATCTGTTCCAGTCCTCTGATTACTGTCTGCTGTCCACCGAGATCAATCCGGACCTGATTGATTATATTATCCGGACCTGTGAGAGATACCAGACGCAGGTTTTTATAAAACCATCCTCCATACATTCCTTTCCGGAAAACCTTTTTTCTAAAACCACATACTTTATCCCCAGTTCTTACGAACTGGACTGCCTGATTCCGGGCAACATGCCCCTGGAAGAAAAAGCAGAACAATTATTTCAGAAAGGATGCCCCAATGTAATCGTCACCCTGGGCGGAAACGGATGTTACCTGAAAAACAGACAATACAGCCTCCATATTCCTGCTGCCAATTTTAACATTGTCGATACCACAGGTGCTGCCAACTGCTTTATCGCTGCACTGGCCGTCTCCCTCAGCAAAGGAAGCCCTCTTTTGTATGCCATCAGTTATGCCACCTATGCAGCAGGAATCAGCATCACCCTCCCGGGAGTACAGACCTCCTTTCCAGACAGACAACAGCTGGAGATCTATCTGGATGAGATACAGGACCTGTATCGCTCATTGTCATAGTTTCTGATACTCCTTCATAATCTCAGCGAATACCGGTATGGCATCCCGAATCGTCTTTTCTGACACACAGTAAGAGACCCGCACATAGCCTCCACACCCAAAGCTGTCGCTGGGTACCACCAATACATCATGTTTTTTTGCATGTTCCGAGAAAGCTCCGGCATCCGGCTCCAGTGCTTTTACAAAGAGATAAAAAGCTCCCTGCGGACGGACACATTCATAACCCAGTTTAGTTAATCCGTTATAGAGCAGATCTCGGTTCCTTCTATAGGCAGAGACGTCTCCTGACACATCTGCACAGCGGGCGACCACCTTCTGAAACAGCACCGGAGCACACACATAGCCCAGAGCGCGCCCGGCACCTGCCACAGCTGCCATTACACGTTTGGAGTCCTCTGCCTCATCCGGAACAAGAATATATCCGATCCGTTCTCCCGGAAGAGACAGAGACTTGCTGTAAGAATAGCACAGGATTGTATCAGGATAATATTTCGGCACAAACGGCACCGTACACCCATCGTAAACAATCTCCCGGTAAGGCTCATCTGTCAGCAGATAGATGGAAGTGCCGTACTCTTTTCCTTTCCGCTCCAAAAGTTCTGCCAGCCTGCAGATAGTCTCTTCAGAGTAGACCACTCCGCTGGGGTTGTTGGGAGAATTGATAATCACTCCTTTTGTCTTTGGGCCGAGCAATCTCTCAAATGCTTCAAAATCAATCTGAAAATTCTCCATATCTGCCGGAGTCACCAGAAGCTTCGCCCCTGCCGTCGAAACCCACACTTCATATTCCGGAAAAAACGGCGCAAAAGCAACAAACTCATCTCCCGGATTCGTCAGGGCTTTGACAGTAATGCTCAAAGACGCTGCAGCCCCCACCGTCATATAAAAATTGTCCGCCGTATAACAGGTGCCGAATTTCCGGTTCACGGAATCAGCCAGCATCTTCCTCACTTCCGGGTCCCCTGCTGCCGGAGAATAGCCGTGGAGTATTTCTGCCGGTTCCTCCAAAAGCTCCAGGATCGCCTCTTTCACTTCTTCCGGTGCCGGAATGCTCGGATTCCCGATACTAAAATCATACACTTTGTCATCTCCGACTATTTTCTTTCGCTCCAGGCCATAGGCAAAAAGTTCTCTAATTACTGAACTTTTACTTCCATATTCGTACATTTGTTTATTTAACATCATGCTTATCCTCCAATCATGATCTACGGATTCATCATACGTCTGCATACTACATTTCTGCTGTAATCCCCATCCGAAAGGTGAAAAATCCCCACAGAGGACTGCATCGTCCCTCTGTGAGGATTTACATACATGAATCTTATACCAGCTCCAGCACCACTTCCATTGCTGCATCGCCTTTTCTCTGCCCAATTTTCACGATCCTGGTGTAACCACCATTCCTGTTCACATACTTGGGTGCAATCTCATCAAAGATCTTTGCAACCATGTCCACTTCCTGGGTTTTCTTCTTCTTGCCCTCAACCGGAGCCTTCACCGGATAGAGCACTTTCAGCATCTGCCTTCTGGCATGAAGTCTGGAAGGCAGATCTTTCTTAATCTCTTTTTCCACCTCGTCGTAAACAGTCACTTTCTTACCGTCTACCACTTCTTTGACTCTCTTGCCGTCCTTGTCTTTACGCGGAACCTTTGCAGTCACCTTAACCGTCTCAAAGTTGTCCTTCTCTTTTACGCCAAGAGCAATCAGATGCTCTGCGATCTTACGGACTTCCTTTGCCTTAGACTCTGTTGTGATAATTCTTCCGTGAAATAACAGAGCTGTCACCTGACTTCTCAGCAAAGCCTTTCTCTGGGAAGCAGTTCTGCTCAGTTTTCTATATCCTGCCATTTGATTTCCTCCATTCGTTGCGCTCCATGCCATGCTTCTTCGGTCTTACTGGCAGGGAGTCTGGCTTTCAACTTAAGGTCAGCTTTCGGCCTCCCTCTACTCCTCGCTCTGGTTCAGTTCCAGACCGAGTTCTTTCAGCTTTGCAAGGACCTCTTCCAGGGACTTGCGGCCCAGATTGCGGACCTTCATCATGTCCTCAGATGTCCGGTTGCACAGCTCTTCCACTGTATTGATACCGGCTCTCTTCAGGCAATTGTATGAGCGTACGGAAAGTTCCAGCTCATCAATATTCATCTCAAGAACCTTTTCCTTCTCATCGCTCTCGGTCTCCACCATAATCTCTGCAGACTTGGCATTCTCAGACAGATCAATAAAAAGGCTCAGATGCTCGCTTAAGACTTTGGCAGCCAGACTGACCGCTTCGTCAGGAGCAAGTGTTCCGTTGGTGAACACATCCAGTGTCAGCTTATCATAATCTGTAATCTGACCCACACGGGTATTCTCAACCGTCAGGTTCACACGTTCTACCGGAGTATAGATAGAATCTACTGCGATCACTCCGATCGGCAGCTCATCATTTTTATTTCTGTCAGCACTTACATATCCTCTTCCTTTGGTGATGGTCAGTTCCATATAGAGTTTACTGTCCGCGCCACCATTCAGATGTGCGATCACTACATCCGGATTCAGAATCTCGATGTCCGGATCGCATTGGATATCTGCTGCTGTAACGATGCCTTCGCCTTCAAAATCAATATATGCCACCTTTGCTTCCTCTGAATCACTGGTATTCTTGATCGCAAGACTCTTGACATTCATGATGATCTCTGTTACATCTTCTTTTACACCCGGGATGGAGCTGAATTCGTGAAGTACACCGTCAATCTTTACCTGGCTCACTGCAGCGCCTGGCAAAGAAGAAAGCATGATTCTTCTCAGGGAATTGCCAAGAGTTGTTCCATAACCTCTTTCCAATGGTTCCACTACGAATTTACCGTACTTTTTATCTTCCGAAATCTCTGCAATATCAATCTTGGGTTTATTAAATACTACCACTAAAAAGCCCCTCCTGTTCTTTGCTGGGTGACAAAACTGCCGGTTTTAATTATTTGGAATACAACTCGACGATAAGCATCTCGTTTACCGGAACATCGATCATATCTCTGGTCGGAAGCTCTTTTACAAGTCCTTTCAGATTCTCCAGATCTGCTTCCAGCCATTCCGGAACCAGTCTTCCGCCGGTGGCCTCAGCAATGGCTTTGTAACGGTCAGAACTCTTGCACTTTTCTTTAATCTCTACCGTATCTCCTGCCTTTACCAAATAGGACGGAATATTTACCTGCTTGCCGTTCACCAACACATGCTTGTGATCTACGATTTGTCTTGCCTCCTGACGGGTTCTTGCAAAACCAAGTCGGAAGATCACATTGTCCAGTCTGGACTCCAGCATAATCAGCAGATTGTCACCGGTCATGCCTTTCATGCGGTCCGCTTTCTCATAATAATTGCGGAACGGCTTCTCCAGTACGCCGTAAATAAACTTTGCTTTCTGCTTTTCTCTGAGCTGCAGACCATACTCAGAAATCTTTTTATTACCTCTCTGGGAATTTCTTCTGGATTTTTTATCAATTCCTAAATAAACCGGATCCAAACCAAGGGACCGGCATCTTTTAAGGACTGGTGTTCTGTTAATTGCCATCTTTCATACCCTCCTGATCAGACTCTTCTACGTTTTGGTGGACGACAGCCATTATGTGGTACCGGAGTAACGTCTGTGATACTGATTACCTCAAGACCGCATGCCTGCAATGCACGAATTGCAGCCTCTCTTCCTGAACCAGGTCCTTTTACAAATACATCTACTGTCTTTAAACCGTGAATCAACGCTGCCTTTGTCGCAGTCTCTGCAGCCATCTGCGCCGCATACGGAGTAGATTTCCTTGAACCTCTAAAACCAAGACCACCAGCACTTGCCCAGCTCAGTGCGTTGCCCTCTGCATCGGTAAGGGTAACGATTGTATTATTGAAAGATGACTGGATATGTGCCTGTCCGCGTTCAACGTTTTTCTTAATACGCTTTTTTGTCACTTTTTTCGTAACTCTAGCCATTTCTAAACTAACCTACTTTCTTCTACTTTCTATCGTTTATGATTATTTCTTCTTATTTGCTACGGTTTTCTTTGGACCTTTTCTGGTTCTTGCATTGGTCTTTGTCTTCTGACCGCGAACCGGAAGACTCTTACGATGACGAACGCCTCTGTAGCATCCAATCTCCTGAAGTCTCTTGATATCCATGGCAATCTGTCTTCTCAGATCACCTTCTACAGTCTGTGTCTGATCGATCACAGAACTGATTCTTTTCACCTCGTCATCTGTCAGATCTCTGACACGAGTATCCGGATTCACACCTGCCTCTGACAGAATACGATTAGAACTTACTCTACCGATTCCGTAGATATAGGTCAGGCCGATCTCCACACGTTTCTCTCTTGGTAAATCTACACCAGCAATACGAGCCATTGTGATTATTCCTCCATTTTCTCTACTACAATATTTTCCTAAATGAGGCAGTAAATGACGGATTCCACTCTCCTGCCCAAATGGGTAAGAACCCATTCTTTCCGGTACTTGCGGCAAGCCGCTCCATCCTTCCCGGTTTTAAGCAATATCATCTCTAATGAATAATCGTCCACTTTCAGTCTTTTATATATATCAGTTGTCCCACACTGCCGTGCGTTTCAACTGCAGCCGCCATATGAAAAACTACAAGTGCTAACATTCACAGATTAGCCTTGTCTCTGTTTGTGTTTTGGATTTTCACAGATTACTCTGATACTACCTTTTCTCTTGATGATTTTGCACTTTTCGCAAATAGGTTTCACCGATGATCTAACCTTCACAGTAAAGTCCTCCTTTCATCGTTTCCTTTCCGAAGGCACATGCCCCCAAAATCATGCTTACCCATTATACCAGAGGCATAACCGGAATGCAAGCAAATTTTGTAAAAACATGCAAAAAATCTTACTTGTCCCTCCAGATAATCCTTCCTTTGGAAAGATCATAGGGAGAAAGTTCTATGGTCACTTTATCTCCCGGTAAAATACGGATAAAATTCATTCTAAGCTTGCCGCTGATATGGGCCAGCACTTTATGCCCGTTTTCCAGTTCCACCTGGAACATGGCGTTCGGCAATTTCTCTACTACGGTTCCTTCAATTTCAATTACATCTGCTTTTGACATCTTTATCCTCCTGCCGGTTACGGCTCTCTGATTGAATTATTTGCCTGATCTGTTCATTCTGAAACGGCTTATTGTCTTTAAGGGCTTTCTTCACCGGCTCTGCGAACCGATAGATTACCTGAATATGTCTGAACTTCTTCTTCTTGGGCTTTTCCAATGTCCGACTTATGCCATCCACTAACCATACATATTCTGCTTCTGTCCGGATTATGACATAAAGTCTGTTTTTATCATGTCCAGCAAGGGACCTTGCAAGCATTCCCTCTTCAATCCTTACCATAAAGCTCCTCCTGCCCCTTTATATATGAAGCGTCAGGATCTCCGGTTCCCCATCCGTGATCAGGATCGTATTTTCATAATGAGCGGATGGTTTACGGTCTTTGGAGATCACGGTCCATTCATCCTCAAGCCAGACAACTTCCCACGTTCCCATATTGACCATTGGTTCCACTGCCAGCGTCATACCGGGAATTAATTTGATTCCTTTTTTCTTCTGACGGAAATTCGGAATCTGCGGATCTTCATGAAGGCTGGTCCCAATTCCATGTCCCACCAGATCCTGCACAATTCCATAACCAAAACCGCTGATATACTCATCAATGGCATTGGAAATGTCATACAGATGATACCCTGGTTTTGCTTTTTTGATTCCTTCAAAAAAACTATGCTTTGTGACATCCAGAAGCTTCTGCACTTCTTCGCTGACCTTTCCAACAGCATACGTCCGGGCTGCGTCTGAATGATACCCTTTATAAATCAGCCCTGCATCCAGACTGACAAGGTCACCTTCCTTCAGAATATGATCTTTTCTGGGAATCCCGTGCACTACCTCTTCATTGACTGACACGCAGATAGATGCCGGGAAACCTCCATAATTCAGAAAATTTGGAATACACCCCAGCTTTCTGATCGTCCTGTCTCCGCACTCGTTGATTTCCATAGTGGAAACACCCGGCTTTATGATACTTCCCATTTCATCATGTACAATCTCCAGCAACCGGCCTGCTTCGCGCATCAATTCTATCTCTTTTGCAGATTTAATCGTGACCGCCATTTTCTATGCTCCCAGTATCTGTATAATTGCCTGGAATACGGCTTCCATATCCATGGTTCCGTCCACATCCTTTAAGATGCCTTTTTTGCTGTAATAATCAATCAGGGGCTGCGTCTGTTCATGATAAACTCCCAGACGTTTCTGCACAGTCTCCGGTTTATCGTCGTCTCTCAGGATCAGCTCTGCTCCGCAGGTATCGCAGAACCCTTCCACCTTTGTCGGCGCATAGGCAAGGTGATAAGTCGCTCCGCAGCCCACACACGCCCGGCGTCCTCCCATACGGTTTACGATGTTTTCATCCGGAACCTCCACATTGACAGCATAGTCTATTGATTCACCCAGTGCTGACAACGCCTTGTCCAGACTCTCAGCCTGAGGAATCGTTCTCGGAAAACCATCCAGAATGTAACCATTTTTACAATCTTCCTGCTTCACACGATCAACCACCAGATCGCATACCAGCTCATCCGGCACCAAAAGTCCCTGATCCATATAAGTTTTTGCCTTCTTGCCAAGCTCCGTCCCATCCTTAATATTGGCCCGGAAAATATCACCGGTGGAAATATGTGGTATCTGATACTTTTCAGCAATTTTCTTCGCCTGAGTTCCTTTTCCGGCGCCGGGTGCTCCCAACATAATAATCTTCATAATATTCTTCTCCATATTTTCCAAAATTATACAGATATGTATATTTTATGCAGCCGTTCAGCCTGTTCTGAACGGTTTATATTTAAAAAGCCTGTAAGAAAGTCCCCCCGGGCCCTTCCGTACAGGCTTCGCTTTGCTGCGGAAAGCCTGCCTTGGCAGTCTTCTTACGCACACGCAAGCAACTGATTAATCGTTCAAAAAACCTTTATAATAACGTACCAGCATCTGTGACTCGATTTGTTTCAGTGTCTCCAATACAACACCCACGATAATGATGATGGAGGTTCCCCCAAAGGACACATTCGCTTTGAAGAATCCATTGAATACGATTGGGATCACACATACGATGATCAGGCCTATTGCTCCGATGAATACAATATAATTTAAAATTCTGCTCAAATATTCCGTCGTTGGCTTGCCCGGCCGGATACCAGGGATAAATCCACCCTGACGCTTCATATTATTGGATATTTCTATCGGATTAAAGGTAATGGATGTGTAGAAGTAAGCAAAAAATACAACTAACACAATATATACCAAAAGGCCAATAGAATAAACCGGCTGGCTTGGATTGCACCAGCTGGACTGATTTAAACCAGTCAGAATCTTTGCTCCGATTCCTGTACCTCCCGTCTTACCCATCAAAGATGCAATGACACCTGGAAAGCTCATAAGAGAAGAAGCAAAAATTACAGGAATGACACCTGCCGTATTTACTTTTAACGGAATATTTGTCGACTGTCCGCCCACCATCTTCCGTCCCTGCATCTTCTTGGCATACTGTACCGGGATCCGGCGTTCTCCTCCCTGAAGAAAGATAACAAATATAACCGTTATCAGTACCACTGCAAGGATGATGGCGGTTGCAAGCACCCCATTTAAGATGGTTTTTCCTTTGACAAACTGAACGTACAGATCAATAAAATCATCCGGAATCCGTGATACGATATTGATCAAAAGTACGATAGAAATTCCATTCCCGACTCCATGCTCCGTAATTTCCTCGCCTATCCACATCAGAAATGCACTTCCGGCTGTCATAGCTGCCACAACTACAATCATATTGGGAACTGTTGCTGACTGCAAAAGCCCTCTTCCACCAAAGCCAATCGTCATGGCCGTACCCTCAATCAATGCCAGCACAACTGTCAGATAGCGGGAAAACGTCTGGATTTTTTTCCTCCCGTCTTCTCCGTCCTTCTGCATTTCTTCAAGCTTCGGAATTGCAATGGTCAGAAGCTGCATAATAATGGATGAAGTGATGTAAGGTGTAATACCAAGTGCAAAAAGCGACATACTGGTAAAGGAACCTCCGGTGAACGCATCAAAAAAGTTGAATGCGTCACCGGTCTGAGCTGCAAACCACTGGGCAAAATAATCTCTGTTTACTCCTGGAATCGGCAGCTGGGAACCAAACCTTACGACCACAAGCATTAAAAATGTGAAGATCAGTTTTTTCCGAATGTCTTCAATTTTAAATGCGTTTCGTAATGTTTTGAACATCAGATCACCTCGGCTTTTCCACCAAGAGCTTCAATTTTAGCAGCTGCACCAGCTGAAAATGCATTTGCCTGAACTGTAAGTTTCTTAGTTAATTCTCCATTTCCAAGAATCTTAACGCCATCCCTCGGATTCTTTACGATCCCTTCTGCGATCAGCGTCTCTACAGAAACTACACTGTCATTGTCGAATCTTTCCAGAACGCTCACATTAATACCAACAATCTCTTTGGTATTGCGGTTCGTAAAGCCTCTCTTTGGGATTCTTCTGTATAACGGCATCTGACCGCCTTCAAAACCTGGTCTCGGTGCTCCGGAACGAGCTTTCTGACCCTTATGGCCCTTGCCGGCTGTCTTACCATTTCCTGAACCATGCCCGCGGCCTCTTCTGAAGTTATCACTCTTCTTTGAGCCTTCCGCATACTGTAAATTCGATAAGTCCATGATGACACCTCCTTAACTGTACGATATTAAATTTCTTCCACCTTCACCAAATGTCTCACATGCCAGATCATACCGCGCACTGCTTCATTATCCGGCTTCTCAACCGTCTTGTTGAGTTTTCTAAGACCCAGGGCTTCTACGGTGGCTTTCTGTTTCGGAATTGCTCCGATCGGAGATTTTACTAATGTGATCTTCAATTTCTCTGCCATGTTCATTCTCCTTTCTTACGCCATGATTTCGTCTACAGATTTCCCGCGCTTCCTCGCCACATCCTCCGGAGAAGTTACTCCCTTAAGTCCTGCGATGGTTGCCATTACAACATTCTGTTTGTTGTTGGAACCAAGGGATTTGGTACGGATATTTTTCACGCCTGCCAGCTCCACAACGGCACGAGCCGGGCCACCTGCGATGATACCGGTACCTTCGGGGGATTTCTTAAGCAATACGGAAGAGCTTCCGAATTTGCCCAGGTTATCATGGGGAATACTGTTATTGTTGTCCAAAGCAACGGTTACCAGTTTCTTCACAGCATCTTCTTTTCCCTTGCGGATTGCTTCCGGAATTTCAGTGGCTTTTCCAAGACCAGCGCCTACGTGACCATTTCCGTCACCTACGACTACCAGAGCTGTGAAACGCATGCTGCGACCGCCCTTGACAGTCTTGCTTACACGCTTAATTGATACTACTTTTTCAGTTAATTCCAACTGACTTGCATCAATGATCTCATGTCTCATTGTCTTTTTCCTCCTCTTCTAAAATTCCAGTCCCGCTTCGCGGGCAGCCTCTGCAAGCGCTGCGATCTTGCCGTGATAGATAAAGCCTCCGCGGTCAAATACAACCACTTTAATGCCCTTCTCCAGCGCTCTCTCAGCGATTACTTTTCCAAGAAAAGCTGCTGCATCGACGTTGTTGGTCTTCTCAAGTTCTGCTTTTACTTCCTTTTGTACCGTAGAAGCAGATACCAGAGTGTTTCCTACGGTGTCGTCAATAATTTGCGCATACATATGATTATTGCTTCTGAACACTGCCAGACGCGGTCTGTCTGCTGTACCGCTGATATGATGACGCAATCTGTAGTGTTTCTTAGCGCGTACTTCGCTTCTTGATTTCTTACTGACCATCTTTACACTCTCCTTATTTATTTCTTACCAGTCTTACCAACTTTACGTCTGATCACTTCGGTCTCATACTTGATACCTTTGCCCTTATACGGCTCCGGTCTTCTCTTGTCACGAATCTCAGCTGCGTACTGTCCGACTTTTTCTTTGTCGATACCTTTTACAGTAATCTTATTGCCTTCCACAACTGCCTCTACGCCTTCCGGATCTTCCATCTCCACCGGATGGGAATATCCAAGATTCAGGGTCAGTTTCTTGCCGGATTTCGCACAGCGATAGCCGACGCCGTTTACTTCCAGAACCTTTGTAAAGCCTGTGTGGACGCCTGTTACCATGTTGGAGATCAGGGTCCTTGTCAGACCGTGTAAAGATTTCATTTTCTTCAGATCATTAGGTCTTGTTACAACCACGTGACCGTCTTCTACTTTGATCATCATCTCTGTGGGAAGCACTCTCTCCAGCGTTCCCTTCGGACCTTTTACGGTCACTTTATTTCCCTCAGCAACTGTCACGGTGACTCCTTCCGGGATAGCTACCGGTAATCTTCCGATACGGGACATAATCTAAAATCCTCCTTACTTAGATTTTCGGAAGGGACGTCTGCGTCCCTTCTGTTTTCAGTATGATAGTATGTTCGCTCCACCAGGTTCGCGCTACGCGCTTACCAGGAGTCGCGAACGACCTCGCACTAAGTTCATCCTTCGCCAAAGGCCCGGATTCACTAAGTTGCTTTCGGTCTACCAGACGAAAGCCAGAACTTCGCCGCCTACATTCAGCTCTCTTGCCTTCTTGTCAGTCATAACGCCCTTGTTCGTGGATACGATGGCGATACCCAGCCCGCCAAGTACCTTCGGCATATTATCCTTACCTGCATACACACGTAAGCCCGGCTTGGAGATTCTCTTGATGCCTGCGATGATCTTCTCGTTCTTATCTTTTCCATATTTTAAGGTGATACGGATATCTTTGAAATTTCCGTTGTCCACCAGATCATATTTCGCAACATAACCTTCGTCAACCAGAATATCCGCGATTGCCAGCTTCATCTTAGACGACGGGATATCTACAGTATCATGTTTCGCAGTGTTTGCGTTACGGATTCTTGTGAGCATATCCGCAATTGGATCGTTCGTTGTCATTTTGACTGCCTCCTTTACTATTTTTACCAGCTTGCTTTCTTCACACCCGGAATCTGGCCTGCATATGCCAGCTCACGGAAGCAAATTCTGCAAATTCCGTATTTTCTCAGGTAAGCATGTGGACGACCACAGATTCTGCAGCGGCTGTATTCTCTGGTAGAGAATTTCTGTTTGCGCTGCTGTTTGATTTTCATTGATGTCTTAGCCATGAAATTCCCTCCTATCTTGCAAATGGCATATTGAATAAGCTCAACAGATAACGTGCTTCCTCATCTGTCTTGGCGGTGGTTACAAAGATGATATCCATACCTCTTACTTTATCCACTTTATCATATTCAATCTCCGGGAAGATCAGCTGCTCTTTGATACCAAGTGCGTAGTTTCCTCTGCCGTCAAAAGCATTGGGATTCACACCGCGGAAGTCACGCACACGCGGCAGAGCCAAATTCACCAGACGATCAACAAATTCGTACATCTTCTCCCCACGGAGCGTCACTTTACAGCCAATAGCCATACCCTCGCGGATCTTGAAGTTTGCAACAGAATTCTTTGCCTTGGTTACTACAGCTTTCTGGCCTGCGATAGTCTCCAGATCCTTCACTGCAGAATCCAGAATCTTTGCATTCTCTTTCGCCTCACCAACACCCATGTTGATGACGACTTTGTTGAGCTTCGGCACTTCCATCAGATTTTTATAGCCAAATTTCTTCATCATGGCATCCATGATCTCATTTTTATACTGTTCACTGAGTCTACTCAACTTCTTATGCCCTCCTCTCTTCCATACTAATCAATCACTTTGCCGGTTGCCTTCGCAACACGAACTTTCTTGTCTCCATCCATCTTATAACCGATTCTGGAAACTTTTCCGTCACTGACATACATAACGTTGGAAGCGTTAATCGGACCTTCCTGATGAATGATTCCGCCCTGCTGATTCGCCATGGATGGTTTTGTATGCTTGGTAATCATATTCACGCCTTCCACGAGAACTGTATTGTTCTTATGGTTCACCGCAATGACCTTGCCTTCGCTGCCTTTTTCAGTACCGGCAATGACTCTGACGATGTCGCCTTTTTTAATTTTCATTGTAGACATATTCCGATACCTCCTATAATACTTCCGGAGCAAGGGAAACTATCTTCATGAACTGTTTTTCACGAAGCTCTCTTGCAACCGGTCCAAAGATACGGGTTCCTCTTGGATTTTTATCCTCTTTAATAATCACGGCTGCATTCTCGTCAAACCGGATATAGGAACCGTCCTTGCGGCGCGCACCTTTTACAGTACGTACCACAACTGCTTTTACCACATCACCTTTTTTGACAACACCTCCTGGCGTTGCATCTTTAACCGTAGCAACAATGATGTCGCCGATATTTGCATACCTTCTGGTAGAGCCGCCCATCACGCGGATGCAGAGCAATTCTTTTGCACCGGTGTTATCAGCAACTCTAAGTCTACTTTCCTGCTGTACCATTCTTGCATCCTCCTATTTGGCTTTCTCAATAATGCTAACCAGTCTCCATCTCTTGTCCTTGGACAATGGCCTGGTCTCCATGACTTTCACAGTGTCGCCGATTCCGCACTCATTGTTCTCGTCATGTGCTTTTAATTTATAAGTTTTCTTAACGATCTTCCCATAGAGCGGATGTTTTACATGGTTCTCTACGGCAACCACGATTGTCTTATCCATCTTATCGCTGACAACTTTGCCAACACGGGTCTTTCTCAGATTTCTTTCCACGATTCTTTGTCTCCTTTCTCAAACTGATATTACAGATTCTTACGCATGTTTTTCAGCCATAACAGTCTGAATCCGGGCGATGTTTCTGCGAACCTCTTTAATTCTTGCAGTGTTGTCCAGCTGGTTGGTCGCATTCTGGAATCTCAGGTTGAAAAGTTCTTTCTTCGCAGCTACTAATTCTGTATTTAATTCAGAAGCTGATTTTGCCTTTAAATCTTCTACATACTTATTAATTTTCACTGTTATCACCGCCTTCTAAGTCTGCACGGGAGACGACTTTACATTTGCAGGGTAACTTATGGGTAGCAAGACGAAGTGCTTCTCTTGCGATCTCTTCGGATACGCCGGAGATCTCGAACATCACGCGTCCCGGTTTGACTACTGCCACCCAATACTCCAGTGTTCCTTTACCGGAACCCATACGAGTCTCAGCCGGTTTGTTGGTTACAGGTTTATCCGGGAAAATCTTAATCCAGACTTTACCGCCACGCTTAATATAACGGGTCATGGCAATACGGGCTGCCTCAATCTGGTTGGATTTGATCCAGCAGGGCTCCGTAGCGACAATACCATATTCACCATTTGTGATCTTATTACCTCTAAGCGCCTTGCCAGCCATGGAACCACGGAACTGTTTACGGCGTTTTACTCTCTTTGGCATTAACATTATTTATCGCTCCCTTCCTTTGCTGCCTTTGTTGGAAGAATCTCGCCCTTGTAGACCCATACCTTGACGCCGATCTTGCCGTAGGTAGTGTCTGCCTCAGCGAACCCATAGTCAATATCTGCTCTTAAGGTGTGCAGCGGGATTGTTCCGTCAGAATAAGTCTCTGTACGAGCCATATCTGCCCCTCCAAGACGTCCGGAACAGGATGCCTTGATTCCCTTTGCACCGGATTTCATCGCTCTGCCCATGCAGGATTTCATGGCGCGGCGGAAGGAAATACGATTCTCCAGCTGCTGTGCAATATTCTCTGCCACAAGCTGAGCTTCCCGGTCTGCTCTCTTGATCTCTTTGATATCAACAACCACTTTCTTTGTGGTCATCTTCTGAAGCTCAGTTCTTACTTTTTCAATCTCCACGCCGCCTTTTCCGATGATCATACCCGGTTTTGCTGCGGAGATGATGATCTTCACACGGTCAGAAGTTCTCTCGATCTCAATCTTGGAGACTCCTGCGTTGTACAATTTTTTCTTCAGGAATTTCCTGAGCTGATAATCTTCCACCAGGCAGTCTGCGAAATCAGCTTCCGCATACCATTTGGAATCCCAGTCTTTAATAACACCGACTCTAAGGCCGTGCGGGTTTACTTTCTGTCCCATGATTGCCCTCCTTATTTCTTCTCGTCAAGCACGATTGTAATATGGCTCATCCTCTTCTCGATCCGATAAGCGCGGCCCTGTGCCCTTGGTCTGATTCTCTTCATGGTCGGTCCTTTGTTTGCATAGCACTCTGCAACATAAAGATTCTCCGCCGTGTAGTTTTTATCTGGATAATTGTTCTCCGCATTTGCAATGGCGGATTTTAATAACTTCTCTATCAATGTGGACGCATATCTCGGATTATAAGCAACGATTCCAAGCGCGGTCTGCACATCCTTACCTCTGATGGCGTCTAATACGAAGCATGCCTTCTGGACAGAGACGCGTGCATAAGATAACTTAGCAGACGGTCTTTGATCCTTCTGGGCATTTCTTTCTCTTTTAATCTGACTTCTGGATCCCTTTGCCATTAGATGAAACCTCCTTCCAAAAATTGACTATATTAACGTCTGGACTTCTTCTCGTCTTTGCCATGGCCTCTGTAGGTTCTGGTGGGCACAAACTCGCCGAGCTTGTGGCCGACCATATCCTCGGTAACATATACTGGCACATGTTTTCTTCCGTCATGAACTGCAAATGTATGGGAAACCATCTGTGGGAAGATGGTGGAACGGCGGGACCAGGTCTTGATCACGGCCTTATTTCCGCTTGCGTTCATTGCGTCTACTTTTTTCAGTAAGCTAGCATCTGCAAATGGTCCTTTTTTTAATGAACGAGCCATTGGTGAAACCTCCTCTTAATTATTTAATCGTTCTGCCGTCTCTTCTTCTGACGATTAGCTTGTTGGACTTCTTGTTCTTCTTTCTTGTCTTCAGTCCAAGTGCCGGTTTGCCCCACGGTGTACACGGACCCGGACGTCCGATACCGGTCTTGCCCTCGCCGCCGCCGTGCGGATGGTCGTTGGGGTTCATAACAGAACCACGGACAGTAGGACGGATACCCATATGGCGCTTTCTTCCTGCTTTACCGATGTTAATCAGGTTGTGCTCGCCGTTGCCCACAACGCCAATCGTTGCACGGCAGTTAATCGGTACCATTCTCATTTCACCAGATGGCATACGAAGGGTTGCATACTTTCCTTCCTTCGCCATAAGCTGTGCACTGTTGCCTGCGGAACGGACCAGCTGTCCTCCCTTTCCTGCGTACAGCTCCACATTGTGGACCATGGTACCGACCGGGATATTCTCCAGAGGCAGGCAGTTGCCCAGATGCACCTCTGCTTCCGGTCCGTTCATAACGGTCATGCCGTCGGTCAGACCCTGGGGTGCAAGGATATATGCTTTCTCACCGTCTGCGTAGCAGATCAGTGCAATATTAGCGGTTCTGTTGGGGTCGTACTCAATTCCGAGCACCTTTGCCGGAATTCCGTCTTTCCTTCTCTTGAAATCAATAATTCTGTATTTTCTCTTGTGTCCGCCTCCGCGGTGTCTCACAGTGATTTTACCCTGGGCATTACGTCCGGCATTTTTCTTCAGAGAAGTTACGAGGGATTTCTCCGGAGCATTCTTGGTGATCTCCGCGAAATCGTACCCGGACATATGTCTTCTGGACGGTGTATATGGGCGGTAAGTTTTGATTCCCATTACTTTGTCTCCTTTCGATCTACTTTACTCATCATGTTTGTAGTAAACATATAGGCTGGCAATCTTTCACGGACTTTTTACAGTCCTTCAAAGATCTCGATCTCTTTGCTGTCAGCGGTAAGCTGTACAATTGCCTTCTTGGTCTTTGCGGTCCTGCCAACCACCATACCGCGTCTCTTTTTCTTGCCTTCGCAGTTCATGGTATTGACACTCTTCACTTTTGTTCCGGCGAACATTTTCTCCACTGCTTCTTTCACCTGAGACTTTGTTGCCTCTGTGTGTACAAGGAAGGTATACTTCTTCTCGCCCATGGCGTCCATACTCTTCTCAGTGATCACCGGTTTGAGGATTACATCATAGTATTTAATATCAGCCATTACGCATATACCTCCTCGATGGTCGTGACAGCAGCTTTCGTAACGATCACCGTATTATACTTCAGAATATCGTATACATTTATGGTATTCGTCAGAGCTGTCTGAACATTTTCAATATTTCTTGCAGACTTCACTACATTCTGATCATTCTCGTTCAGAACTACCAGCGCCTTGGATACATTCAGTGCATCCAGGACTGCCTGCATCTTCTTGGTCTTGATCTCGTCGAACTTCAGCTCGTCGAGAACAATGAACTTTTGCTCCTGCACTCTGCTGGTCAGAGCAGATTTGAGCGCCAGTCTTTTCTCTTTTTTATTCAGTCTGATTGTATAATCTCTCGGAGTCGGAGCAAAGACTACGCCGCCGCCGGTCCACTGAGGAGCTCTCGTGGAACCCTGACGGGCATGTCCGGTTCCTTTCTGTCTCCAGGGCTTTCTTCCGCCGCCGGATACTTCGGAACGGGTTTTTGCTTTCTGAGTGCCCTGTCTTTTATTTGCAAGCTGTGCAACGACTGCCATGTGTACCAGGTGCTCATTCACATCAACACCGAATACCGCATCGTTTAATTCCATCGTGCCAACTTCTTTGCCTTCCATATTATAAACAGATACGTTTGCCATTTGTGTGTTCCTCCTTTCCCTTCAAACCTTACTTACCGGATTTGACCGTTTCTTTAATTGTAACTAAAGCTTTCTTAGGTCCTGGTACCGCACCTTTTACTAACAATAAGTTGTTCTCAGCATCTACTTTCACAACCTCCAGGTTCTGGATGGTGATCTGCTTGGAACCCATGTGTCCGGGCATTCCTTTTCCTTTGAATACCTTGCTGGGATCAGAACATGCGCCATTGGAACCCTGATGACGGTGGAATTTGGAACCATGAGCCATAGGTCCTCTGTGCTGTCCAAGTCTCTTGATCGCGCCCTGGAAGCCTTTTCCTTTGGAAATTGCCGTCGCATCAATCTTATCGCCTGCTGCGAAGATGTCAGCCTTGATCTCCTGCGCTACCGCATACTCGGAAGCATTCTCTAATTTCAGCTCTCTGACAAATCTCTTATAAGCAACGCCAGCTTTGTCAAAGTGTCCTTTTTTCGGTTTGTTCACCAGTTTCTCTCTGATGTCAACGAAGCCGACCTGTACGGCACTGTATCCGTCGTTCTCCTCAGTCTTGACCTGAGTCACGACACACGGACCAGCCTGTAACACCGTAACCGGGGTTAAGATACCGTCTTCGTTGAAGATTTGCGTCATTCCGACTTTTGTCGCTAAAATAGCTTTCTTCATTCTTTCTTTCCTCCTGTTTTCTCTACAGCGGAATACCTTACAATAAGGAATTCATTCTAGCCGCAGGAACTGATTTTTGTTCTCGGCGCAATACGCCGTGCAGTCCAATTCCGCTTCGCTTCATCTCACTGGGCGCTGTGCGCCCTATATGTCTGCTGCAAAATCGTCTGCTGCAAGCAAGCTTGCACAGCCGTTTCTCATCATCCATGCACAGCTTACTTAGTCTTCATTTTAATATCAACATACACACCTGCAGGCATCTCAAGGCGGGACAGAGCGTCTACCGTCTTCTGCGTCGGTGCAATGATATCAATCAGTCTCTTATGAGTTCTCTGCTCGAACTGCTCGCGGGAATCTTTGTACTTGTGTACCGCACGGATGATGGTCACTACTTCCTTCTTGGTCGGAAGGGGTACCGGTCCGCTCACCTTGGATCCCGTTTTCTTCACCGTCTCGATGATCTTTCTTGCAGATGCATCGATCAGCTGATGGTCATAAGCTTTCATTGTGATTCTCATTACTTGACTTGCCATAAAAAAAGTCGCCTCCTTATTCGTACTTCTGACTACCAGTACGACAAGCGGTGACTGTACACTCTCCCGTGTGTATCACATGGATTTCCACACGTCGTTTCCTTCATTTAAAAGGACAGTTTCAACTTGTACAGTGACTTGTCGCCAGTTTGCTAACTTGACATTCGCTCCACAGAAAAACCCGCGCAACGCGCGGCAACCTCACGCTTCATCGCTATCATGTCACAACATGAGATAGTATAGCGGAAAGTTTTGCATTTTGCAAGTACTTTTTTTGATTCTTTTTATTTATTTTTAGTAAAACTAAAACAGGCAATGTTTTTTTATAAATAAACTGTTTTTTGGAACATAAAAACGGCATCCCAACCGGGATGCCGCTTCCGACAAATCAAATAATGCAATTTTCTCAGGCTTTTCCTTCAGAACCAAGCACATCTTTAATCTTATGCATAACAACCGTCTTCACATTAGCACGGCCAACTTTCAGATAATCACGGGGATCAAACACCTCTGGCTTGGTCCACATAACCTCACGAATACCTGCAGTCATACCAAGACGAAGATCGGAGTCGATATTAATCTTACATACTGCAGATCTTGCTGCCTGACGAAGCTGATCTTCCGGAACGCCAATCGCATCTTTCAATGCGCCGCCATGCTCGTTAATAATCTTCACAAACTCCTGCGGAACGGAAGACGCACCATGGAGTACAATCGGGAACTCCGGAATTCTCTTCTCGATCTCTGCAAGGATATCGAAACGAAGCTGCGGATTGGTACCCGGTTTGAATTTGTATGCACCATGGCTGGTTCCGATAGCGATTGCAAGAGAATCTACGCCTGTACGGGTTACAAATTCCTCTACTTCATCCGGCTGTGTATAAGCAGCGTCTGCATCTGATACATTGACTGCATCCTCGATGCCTGCCAGTCTTCCCAGCTCCGCCTCTACGACAACACCTTTTGCATGAGCATATTCCACAACTTTTTTGGTCAACTCAATATTGGTTTCAAAATCATGATGAGAACCGTCAATCATAACAGAAGTAAATCCGCCATCAATACAGGATTTGCAAATCTCAAAATCTGCACCATGATCCAGATGCAGTGCAATCGGAAGATCCGGAGCTTCTACAAGAACAGCCTCAACTAATTTTACTAAATAGTTGTGTTTTGCATATTTTCTTGCGCCTGCGGATACCTGTAAAATGATCGGAGAATTCAGTTCAATCGCTGCATCAGCGATACCCTGAACGATCTCCATGTTGTTGACATTGAATGCTCCAATCGCATAGCCGCCCTCATAGGCCTTTTTAAACATTTCTTTGGTTGTAACTAATGGCATTGTTGGTCATCCTTTCTCTATCCAAATTTTAGCACGTCCGTGCCTGTATTCTTATCTTACTACATTTTCCCCAAATCAACAAGAATTTTCTCATTTTTTAAAAAATCTTTTTTGAAAATATTGCAGCTTCACCTCAGGAAATCACCGCATTTTCCACGATAAAAGTCAGTGCACGCTCCTGGCGCATCTGCTCCTTCAGCACCTCCCGGCTGTAAACAGCTTCCACAGCTGCCGGGTCACTATATCCATATTCTTCTGCAAGCTCATGAACTTTAACCTGACACTCCTCCTCTGTAACTTCCAGTTCCTCTTCAGATGCCACTGCCTGCAGCGCCAATACCATACGCACCCGAAAATCTGCCGATTCTCTGCACAAATCCCTAAGTTGCTCCTCCGTCATCTGAAAACTTTTCAAATATTCTTCCAGCGACATCTGATAGATTGCCGCATACATCTCATATTCTGATACTATCTCATCAATATACGCCTCCACATCCGGCTGCTGTACATCGAACTCGCTTCCTGCAAGCAATGCTTTCACCAGTTCATATTCCAAAGCAGCGTCCGCATCTGCTTCTGCTGAATGTTCCAGTTCTTCCCGGATAGAAGCTCTCAGCTGGACTTCATCTTCATACTGCAGATTCTCCCGGATAAAACCACTCTCCCAGTTTTCAACCTCATAGGAAGATATACATTCCACCTTTACCTGAAACCGGACATCTTTTCCTGCCACTTCCTCATAATAG
The DNA here is from genome assembly GCA_910579225.1 of uncultured Lachnospiraceae bacterium. Classification (GTDB taxonomy): domain Bacteria; phylum Bacillota; class Clostridia; order Lachnospirales; family Lachnospiraceae; genus Hominiventricola. The sequence continues at coordinate 49,538 of CAJTTI010000006.1, forward strand.
TCTTCTGGAAATGTAAGGTTTATCTCGCACTCCGTGCCAGACTGAACCCCCACAAGCTGCTCCTCAAAGCCAGGTACGAACCGACCGCTTCCAAGTTCCAGTTCGTCTCCCGTCCCCTGGAGAGCCTCTATCGTCTCTCCGTCCACATAACCAATATAGTCAATCAGAACTACATCCCCCATCTCAGCCGGGCGATCCACTTCTGTAAGCTGACCATATTGTTTCTTTATTTCCCGTATCTCCCTTTCCACGTCTTCATCTGTTATCTCCACAACCGTCCGGACTGCCGAAAGTCCTTTGTACTCCCCCAACCGGATTATCTTGCTGGTAAAATCCGCACAGGACACCGGTTTCCGGGCAGCATAGGAATGCTCCGGGCTCTCTTCTTCTGCCAAATCACCGGAAACATTGTTTCCTTCTCCTGCTGTCTGTTCTTTTCCGCATGCTGCCAGACTCATCATCAACACCAGTATGATCAGCCATAAGAATCTTCTCTTCATCCTTATATTCCGCCTTTCTGTCTGTTCATTCTTTACAATAGCACAAAACCCCGGAAAATAAAAGGCACAACCTCAGACGGACACAACAAACAGAAGGCCTTCTTGCTTTTTACCACAAACAATGCTACAATAAATGCTAGACGCAAAAGCAGCATAATTTTATATTTAGGAGGAACATGGAATACAATGATGTTAAAAGTACTGTTAATCATGCTTGTGCTTCTGGTCATCATCCTGATAGCCTTATATTATTTTGGCAGTAAGATGCAGAAAAAGCAGGCCGAGAATCAGGCACAGTTAGATGCTATGGCACAGACGGTCAGTATGTTGATTATTGACAAGAAAAAACTGAAAGTCAAAGATTCTGGATTGCCTGCAATGGTTATTGATCAGGTTCCCAAATATCTTCGCCGTTCTAAGATGCCCATTGTAAAAGCCAAAGTCGGACCGAAGGTAATGAATCTGATCGCAGACGAAAAAGTCTTCGAACTGCTTCCAGTGAAAAAGGAAGTGAAAGTTGTCATAAGCGGTATTTACATCACCGCAATCAAAGGCGCCCGCGGCGGCATCGAAAAACCCGAACCCAAAAAAGGATTTTTCAAACGATTATTTCACAAGTAAACATACAGCCCCGGCAGGATCTTATTTTCCCGCCGGGGTCCGTTTATTCGGCACAGTCTTCTTATTCGATGTTCTCTCCTATCCGGTGCTTTTCGGCATATCCGGTCAGTATCAAGGTCAGCGCGCCATCGCCAGTAACATTACATGCCGTCCCGAAGCTGTCCTGTAATGCAAAGATCGTCAGCATCAAGGCCGTTCCCGTATCATTAAACAGAAGAACCCCCGTAATCAGCCCCAACGAAGCCATAACTGTCCCACCTGGTACACCAGGCGCCCCAATGGCAAAGACACCCAACAGCAGGCAGAACAAAACCATTGTTCCTGCAGATGGTATCCTCCCATAGAGGATCTGCGCCACTGTCATGACAAAAAACACTTCCGTCAATACGGAACCACACAGATGAATATTGGCAAACAAAGGAATCCCAAAGCTTACCATATCCTCCCGAAGCACTGTTGATTTCCGTGCACAGCGCAAAGCCACCGCCAGGGTCGCTGCAGAGGACATGGTTCCCACAGCCGTAATATAAGCCGGACCATAATGCTTCACTACCTCCACGGGATTTTTACCAGAATAAATACCCGCCAACATATACAGAAGCGCCATCCAAATATAGTGACCTGCCATAACAATCAAAATAACTTTTAAAAATACAGGAAGCTGGCGGGTAATTGTACCTTCATAAGATAATCCGCAAAAAGTACATGCAATAAAGACCGGAAGAACCGGAATGATCACTTTTATTACAATCTGCTGAACAATCTGCTGAAATTCTTCCAAAATTTCAGCTGTACGATCTGCTTTCGTCCACGTAACTCCCAGTCCCACCAAGACAGAAAATACCAGTGCACTCATAACGCTCATAATCTGCGGAATTTCCAGCTGAAAAATCACCTCCGGTAATTCTTTCAGCCCTTCTGCAGAAGACACAATGGACAGATGCGGAATCAGTCCATATCCTGCAAACATGGCAAAAAATGCAGCTCCAATAGAAGAAACATAAGCAATCAGCAGCGCAACCCCAAGCATTCTGGACGCATTTTTCCCAAGTCTTGTAATAGACGGCGCAATAAAGCCAATGACAATCAGTGGTACGCAGAAAGTAATTACCTGACCAAGGACCTGCTTTACAGTAACAATTACGTTCATAACCGCTTCATTTGCAGCCAGCCCCACAAGGATGCCCAGAACCACTCCTGACAGAAGCTTAAACGGAAGACTCCGCAATATTTTCCTCATCATATTTTTCTCCCTTGCATTTATTTCTTTTCAAAAAACAGACTTAATATAATATAGTTTATTATGACCACTCTGACAATAAAAAAGATGTCGAACCGTAAATTTTATACGAAGGTTCGGCATCTTTTTATATGTTATCTTATCTGAATTTTAAAGGTATGCTTTTAATGCGTCTGTTTTATCCGTCTTCTCCCATGGAAGATCCAGATCCGTGCGTCCGAAATGACCATAAGCTGCTGTCTGTTTGTAGATTGGACGGCGGAGATCCAGCATCTTTATAATTCCTGCAGGACGAAGATCAAAATTTTCCCGGATAATTTCCACCAGCTTCTGATCAGAAAGTTTCCCGGTACCAAAAGTATCTACCATAATAGAAGTAGGTCTTGCGACTCCGATTGCATAAGAGAGCTGAATCTCACATTTATCTGCAAGTCCTGCTGCCACGATATTTTTCGCCACATAACGCGCTGCATATGCCGCTGAACGGTCCACCTTGGTGCAGTCCTTTCCAGAGAATGCGCCACCACCGTGTCTTGCATAGCCGCCGTAGGTATCCACAATAATCTTGCGCCCGGTCAGTCCACTGTCCCCATGAGGTCCGCCGATTACAAAACGTCCGGTAGGATTGATAAAGAATTTCGTATCCGCATCCACCATATCTGCCGGAAGAATCGCATCAAAAACATGCTTTTTAATGTCCACATGAATCTGCTCCTGAGTAACATCATCACTATGCTGTGTGGACAGAACCACAGCATCCAGGCGGACAGGCCTGCCGTTTTCGTCATATTCCACAGTTACCTGTGTCTTACCATCCGGCCTCAGATACGGAAGCGTGCCGTCTTTGCGGACCTGCGTCAGGCGAAGAGCCAGTTTGTGTGCCAACGCAATCGGATATGGCATCAGCTCCGGAGTCTCATTGGTAGCATATCCAAACATCATTCCCTGATCCCCGGCACCGATGGCTTCGATCTCACTGTCATCCATCTGATTCTCCTTGGCCTCCAGCGCCTTGTTGACACCCATAGCAATATCGGTAGACTGTTCGTCAATCGCAGTGATAACTGCGCAGGTATTGGCATCAAAACCAAATTTTCCTCTGGTGTAGCCAATCTCCCGGACAGTATCTCTTACGATCTTCTGGATGTCCACATAGGCTTTGGTAGTAATCTCTCCCATAACCAGCACCAGGCCGGTAGTCGTACTGGTTTCACATGCCACACGGCTCATAGGATCCTGTGCCATCAGAGCGTCCAGAATCGCATCTGAAATCTGGTCGCACATTTTGTCCGGATGTCCTTCTGTTACAGATTCTGAGGTAAATAATAATTTTTCCATATGTACTCCTTTCCCTCTCTCAAATATTACATGTAAATAGTCTGACCACAATAATATGTTTCTGTGGTATATATTGGAGCAAGGAAGAAGCCTTCCCTGCCACTGCACCGGACGCCTGTCAGTCCCGCAAGCGTTCTTTGCAGGGAATCCGTGTGCACAAAAGAAAGGCCCGCATAAGCGGACCTGACAATATTTGTTATCAAATCCTCTTATTGTTCGATTACTCGCTCAGGTTAGCACCTTCCTGTGTACAGGGGTTGCCGGGCTTCACAGATCCTATGTATCTCCACCACTCTGAATAAGAGAAACTACTATATGGGCTTTTCTTTCTTCTCTAGAATACTCCTGGTCTGAGAAAAAGTCAAGGGTTTCTGATGATTTTATAGTGTTTTACAAAAAGTTTATAAATACATTCAAACAATTGTGATATAATTTTTGAATAACTACTAACTTGGAGGAAAGAGCATTGAATCTAAAGATGAAGCTCATCATTACTTTTCTGGTGGTTATTGCCGTTCCATTGTTTCTGATCAGTATTGTGTTCATGGGATTCATGAGTCTGCAGCCCATGGAAGTAGCAACTCCGCAGACCAAAGAATTCCTTGGCGAGATGCTGCTGTCTGTCATTCTCATCATGGCCATGACCAGCAGCTTTCTGATTGCCTGGATTTATCGGAGTATTCTGAGTCCCATTGAGACTCTGAAAAAAGCCACCAAAAATATCCGGGATGGCAATCTGGATTTTGAAGTGGACATCGAAGACAATGATGAGATCGGTGAACTGTGTGCAGATTTTGAAGAGATGCGCATTCGCCTGAAAGAATCCACAGAAGAAAAAGTAACTTTCGACAGTCAGAACAAAGAATTGATCAGTAATATTTCTCATGATCTCAAAACCCCTATCACTGCCATCAAAGGTTATGTCGAAGGATTGCTGGATGGAGTAGCAGACACACCGGAAAAACAGGAAAAATATCTTCGCACCATCTATAACAAAGCCAATGATATGGACCGCCTGATCAACGAACTCACTTTTTACTCTAAGATCGACACAAACCGCATTCCCTATACTTTCAGTAAAATTAATGTGCGGGAATATTTTGACGACTGTGTAGAAGACATTGGACTGGAGATGGGGCAACAGCAAATCGGGCTGACTTATGAAAATGAAGTGGCAAGGGATGTTCTGGTGATCGCTGACGCCGAACAGATGAAGCGGGTGATCAATAATATTGTAGGCAATTCCATAAAATATATGGACAAGCCAGAACCATTTATCGATATCCGTGTACTAGATGTGGGAGATTTTATCCAGGTGGAAATCGAAGACAACGGACGGGGAATCGCCACAAAAGACCTTCCATACATTTTTGATCGTTTTTACCGAACCGACACTTCCCGAAATTCTTCCAAGGGTGGAAGCGGCATCGGACTTTCGATTGTTCATAAGATCATGGAAGACCATGGCGGCAAGGTCTGGGTAACAAGTAAAGAAGGCGCAGGCACAACCATGTATTTTGTGCTCAGAAAATATCAGGAGGTACTGGTAAATGAGTAAGATATTGATAATTGAAGATGAAGAAGCAATTGCAGACCTGGAAAAAGACTATCTGGAACTGAGTGGTTTTACAGTGGAGATTGAAGACCGAGGAGACACTGGCCTTACCAGAGCTCTAACAGAAGAATTTAATCTGATCATACTGGATCTTATGCTCCCAGGCGTGGATGGGTTTGAAATCTGCAGACAAATACGCCAGGAGAAAAATATCCCTGTTATTATGGTTTCTGCTAAGAAAGAAGATATTGACAAAATACGGGGCCTGGGTCTGGGTGCAGACGACTACATGACCAAACCCTTTAGTCCAAGCGAGCTGGTAGCACGGGTGAAAGCTCATCTGGCCCGTTATGAACGCCTGATCGGAAGCGGTATTCAGGAGAATGAGATTGTGGAGATCCGCGGCATTAAGATTGATAAAACCGCCCGCCGGGTATGGATCAACGGCGAAGAGAAAGCATTTACTTCCAAAGAATTCGATCTGCTCACCTTCCTTGCCCAGAATCCAAATCACGTATTCACTAAGGAAGAACTGTTCAGCAAAATCTGGGATATGGAATCTATTGGCGACATTGCAACCGTCACTGTCCACATCAAAAAGATTCGTGAGAAAATCGAATTCAATACGGCCAAACCACAGTATATTGAAACGATCTGGGGTGTTGGATACCGGTTCAAAGTATAAACATATCACATATATACCAAATCATGGGCCGCTTTTTCAAGCGGCTCTTTTTATCAAAAACCGTGTCCTTTTTCTGCGAGCTACATATTATATTGTAAAAAAATGTAAAAATTTGGCAAAACAGAGGAGGAAAATTTATTGAAAAAAAGTTATGATGAAATCAGACAATACCTAAAAGAAGTAAAAACCGCCGTAAGCACAGGCCAATACCGTATTGAGCACAGCAACCGGCGGCCCGACAACGCAATTTTATGCAGGGATTATCTGTTGAGCGAAACAGGTATTCAAAAGATACTCCTCTCCCTGACCGAAGAAGATTTCTGCAAAACGCTCTGTAATCAGCATAAAGGCTTTGAGCATGAACAACTCTATGTTTTTGGAAAAGATGTGACTCTCAGCCGGCGACTGGACATCGGAGATGAAAAAATACCCTTGTACATCAAAATTAATAAGCTAGATAACCAGTTCGTAATCATTGTATCCTTCCATAAACAGACTTATCCGCTTACTTATGCATTTCCTTCCAGAGCCGAATCCCAAAGCCAATGCCCTCACTTCTGCGCTTAATCTGTAAAGAAATATAAATCATTAACCTACTTTAAGGCGGAACTTCTGGATCTCTTTTTCACTTGCCACTTTCTCAATCTTCGCTCCAAGTTCCTGAAATTTTACATCCAGATTTTCGTACCCACGTTCAATATAATAAATATCATCCACAATCGTAATGCCTTCTGCAGCCAGACCTGCAATCACAAGCGCAGCTCCTGCACGCAGATCAGGAGCACTCACCCTTGCTCCCGTAAAACGATCCATACCGCTAATAACCGCGACATTTCCTTCCACTTTTATGGACGCCCCCATACGCGCCAGCTCGTCCACATAGCGAAACCGGTTTTCAAAAATACTCTCTGTCACAATACTGGTCCCCTCCGCAATTGCAAGTGATACCGCAATCTGCGGCTGCATATCTGTGGGAAAGCCGGGATATGGCATAGTCTTCACATGAGTCCCCTGAAGCTTCTGAGGTGCCGTCACTCGAATCGCATCATCATATTCATACACTTCACAACCCAGTTCCATAAGTTTCGAGCTGGTGGCTTCCAAATGCTTCGGAATCACATTATGCAATACAATATCTCCCTTAGTAACAGCTGCCGCAAACATAAACGTTCCGGCTTCAATCTGATCTGGTATAATAGAATATTCCGTCTTATGCAGAGTTTTGACTCCTTTAATACGGATTACATCCGTTCCTGCTCCTTTGATGCTGGCACCCATACTGTTCAGAAAATTCGCCACATCTACCACATGGGGTTCCTTTGCAGCATTCTCAATCGTCGTATTACCGTCCGCCATCACTGCTGCCATCATAATATTGATTGTTGCGCCCACACTGACCATATCCAGAAAAATATGGGCTCCATGCAAAATCTCTGCTTCTGCAATTACAAAGCCGTGCTCGATCCTGGTCTTTGCCCCCATAGCTTTGAATCCTTTTAGATGCTGATCTATGGGACGGCTGCCAATATTACATCCCCCTGGAAGCGGCACCTGAGCCTTTTTATACTTGCCAAGCAGAGCTCCTAGCAGATAATAGGACGCCCGAATTTTTTTCATGCTTTCGCTCTCTACGATGTAATTCTCCACACTGGAACCATTTACTTTTACCGCATGACGTCCTACACGTTCAATCCGCGTTCCAATTCCTTCCATTGCCTCCAGAAGTGCATTGATGTCCCGGACATCCGGAAGATTTTCTATATATACAGTTTCATTGGTCATATTAGCAGCGGCAAGAATTGCCAGCGCTGCATTTTTTGCTCCACCGATCTCAACCTCGCCGTGCAGCGGGATTCCACCTTTAATAATATACTGTTCCACGATTACACCTCATCGCTTTGTTCCGATTTATTTTCTATGTAAAGCTTGCGCCGAATTGACGCTTCTTATTCGCTGTTTTCAAAACTGCCGCTGTATAAATCTTCCAAAAACAAATGTTTCAGATATACAAAACAGTTATTTGTATGATGCTCATATTTACCTGCATATCTTTGTTATTATATATGAATGACATAGAAAAATCAATGAACACTTTGTCAAAAAAGGAATTATTTTTCCAAAAAAAATTACAATTTTTATAAAAGATGGTATTGTGAAGTAAATTCAACCGTCAACATCTGATGGACTCTGGCAAAATATTTATCAGAAAACAACAGTATCTGGTGTTTTACCAAACACCAGATACTGTTCTCTTAGCATACATTATTTAACTATACAAATCGAACCTATATTGCACCATTTTTAGCATAATAATCATCAAACAGCTTGCTAACTGCTGAATGTGTATCGCCGCAGATGGACGGAAGTTCACCGCCCCATGCTTCGCCAGCCTGCTTAAAGCCCTTTTCCACCGCTGCCTGCATCTCTTTCATCTTCTCCGGGTCATCCCCTGCAAGAGCATGTGCGAAATCAAAAATCCTCTGGGAAGTCTGAGATACGCCCCAGTAACCATCTTCTGAGATTGCTGCCTGAGCCTCTGCTTTGGTTTTCTCATCTACAGTATAGTTACCGCTTGCCATAAACCGCCAGAAATCATTTCCCTGAGAAAAATTAGCCGTAATACCCTGCTTCTGGAACATCTGGGTCATCATATTGGTAAAACGGGACATCTGATTGTTCAGGTCGTCTTTCAGACTCTGAACGAGAGCTGACCTCTCGGAATCACTCATTTTCTTCGTAACTGCCGTATCCTTGCTGAACTCTGCCTGGTCCACATCTTTTTTAACGGCATTTGCAGAAGTCGTTTCCTTCTTCTCTGCTGCTGGTACAGTTGCCGCATTCGCACTCTGTACATTCTGGGTATACTGCCTGATCGCAGCATCCTGATTCACATTAACCTGCATGCTTAACCTCCTCCTTTATGTGGTCTAAAAAGATTTCTTTAGACATTATATCGGCACTTTTTGGCAAAACTAAAGGGCTGCAGAACATTTTGCATCAGCTTGTACATATTGCAACAAGGTATTTTCTCCGTACATTTGACAATTTTGTCTTCCTGTAATAAAGTATTATGTAGGATATTGGATTTTAACAGCGAGGAGGTACATATGAGTCAGAATATCAGCTATCTGAAAAAATTAAATAACGAATCGGTCGTTCAGCGGGTCATTAATTGTCTGACAGATGCCATGATCAATAAAGAGCTGCGTCCCGGAGACAAGATTCCCACGGAATTGGAACTGTCCGAGACATTGGGTGTAGGCAGGAATTCCATTCGGGAAGCCATCAAGATCCTGGTTTATCTGGGTGTCCTGGAGATCCGGCGCGCAGAAGGCACCTTTGTCTGTGAGGGTTTTACAGAAAGCATGATTGACCCCATGATCTATGGCATCATTTTGGACAAAGCAGATTCTTATGACAATCTCATGGAGCTTCGGGAGATGATGGAGGCAGGCGTAGTCCGGCTCGCCATGGCAAAATATACGGAAGAAGATATGCAGAACCTGGAAGAAAAACTTTCTGTCATGAAGGCTGAGATTGAGAAAGGTCCTGACAACACCCAGGCCACATTTGAAGCAGACAACGAATTTCATGACGCAGTATCCCGTATGGGTCACAATCCCCTGATTGATAAAATCAACCGGGTAGTACAGATGCTGACCTGGTCCATTCGCCTGGAGACTGTCACCTATATGGTGGAATCTGGCCGGGGGCAGGAACTTTATAAGGCCCATGAGACTATCTGCCAGATGCTGAAGGACCGGGATATGAGCAATCTGAACCAAAATATCCGGGATACTTATTTTGAAAATGAAATAAAAAAGGACCGGGTGAGCTTTATTTGAAAAGACATTGTAAAAGGCTGGAAAAGTCTTCTGTTTCCATTAGAAATTTCCAGCCCTTTTCTGTGTGCAGATAAACCGGCTTTGATTCTACAGCCCTGACTTACTCCTGTCCATTCTGCATTTCTGCAAGCTCCTCCTCAAACTCCTCTTTTCTCTTCTCCATCTTACGTCGATGAAGCACAAAAACTGCAATCATAAACACCAACACAATCAAAGCAGGCAAATCCCATGCACATAATCCCCAGTAGCTGTGCGAAAACATATATTCAATCATTTTCTGTCCTCCTTTTATCTCCGTCCCATATCCGGAATCTCTTCCATTTTCCATCTTACATCAAAAATCTCTTTCTGATGTTTTTTCATACTTCTCATATAAAACAGTTCTGTTAACAATGCCAGCAACATAATGACAAAATGAAGAATACAACATAAATGTTCCCGGCCTGCCAGAGGCAAAGGCAGGTCTTCTGCTCTCACCGGCTTTTTAAAAGGCTTTTCAAATTCTTCTGCAGATACAGTATTTTGATCGTCAGCTCCCTGCGCTCCTGTTTCCCTGCTTACTGTGTGAGGTTCCCTCTGCATCTGCTCCAGCAACCGGGAAACATATGGAACTGTCTGCTGCACAGATACCGTTTCTGTGCCTTCTGGAATCGCATGCTCTGATTCCACACTTTCATAAGTCGGTTCCTTTGTATCCGAATCTGGTTTGCTCTCTTCGCCTGGCTTTTGTTCTGGTTTTTCTTCCACAATGGGAGGTTTTCCGATAATTATACTTGCTGAGTCTTTTACCTCTGGACTGTCACTCTTATAGGCGATTGCCACATTTGTTATCGTCATATCTGCCTTTGTCGCCACAGCAGTCATTGTCAGTACAACAGACTCGCCTGCCACCAAATTACCTGCTTTGTAGATTCCGTCCTCCGGATTCCTTTCCAGAGAGAGCTTTCTGTCATCCGATGGATCCAGCGTTCCTCCGTCTGCTATAAGCACAGCGCTCATCCATTCAAGCTCTTCCGGCAGTTGATCAATAATTGTTACATCCAGAGCATTCGCGGCGACAGCAGGATTCTTCACAGTAATCTCATAAGTAATCAACTCGCCTGCAACTGCCTGTTGTTTATCTGCCTCTTTTCTGATTATCAGGTTCGGCGGCTCTGTAATTGTAATCGTTGCAGATCGTACATCGTCAGGCCCCGGAGAGATTTCCCTCTCTTCTGCAGCTACATAGACTGTATTTTCATATACTTTGACGGCAGAGACCGCTCTCACATGCAATGTCAGCACCGCAGTTTCTCCGCTTTTCAGAAAGTCGATTTTCCAGATTCCATTTTCATAGTTTGTGGGGTGATTTAAGAGTTGAACAAGACTTGTATTCAGTGTTTCAGATATTTGAATATTTCTGACCTCACGATTGGTATTATTTGTAACCGTAACGACATAGTTATATTCCTCGCCGGTTTCGACTGACGCAATCTCCGTCACTCCGTCCAGCCTGCAGATTCTTTTTATGACTGTGAGATCTGGTTCTTCTTCCGGTTTTCCCGTTATAATTGTGGGGACCTTTTTATCCCATACCGCATAAAGGGTCTTTTCGACTGCTGCACCTTCCTTCCATTCCAATTCGATCTGATCTCCCCCTTTGTATTCCTCTCTCCAGCCATCCTCTGCCTCAGCCCAGCCCAGGAAACTGTAACCTTCCCGCACAGGTTCCGTATCTGTTACTTCTATCGCTCTGGAAACTGTATATCCTCTTTCTTCCACTGTTGAAGGCATGCCATATACTGTATCATTTCCCGCGTTGGCATCATATTTCAGAATATAGTCCGCATAGACCCGAATGTTCGTTCTGACATCGCAGTCGAACCATATTCCTCTGTAATCATTCGATCCCAACCGGAACCGGCACAAAGGACATCTCTTACCATATCCCAGATAAATATCATAACGGGTATAAAACAAAGTCTTTACCATCGTGCTACCTGGCCTCACTGCTGTACTGTTCAGGCAAAGGCATGCCGAACCATACATGATGTCATCTGAGGTCCATACTCCATCCGAAAATTCACATTCTCCCACAATCCCGGGATTTGATACTTCTGTACTCATCTCTCCATACATGATCGGTGTATATTGATAAACTGTATTTACACACTTGGAATTCAGACAGCATATATTAAACTTCGGACGATATTGAATCACCACCTCCTCTCCGGCAGGCAGTTCCAAATCTTCATAGTCGAGCCTGGAACCATCTTGAATCTTTCCGACTACTTCATCCATAAGTATAACGGAATCTGCAGGGACATAAGTGGTGGCAGAGGCAGCTTTCTGCATGACTTCCGGTAAAATATTCTCACATGGCAGTCCCTTCAAAGGTACTTTCCCAGGCAAGCTATCGCCTGATAACTCCTCTTCCTCTGTTGGTTCCTTCAGTGGGCCGATTACCAGTGGAAGCTCCTTCAAATCTGCTTCTTCTGCCGACGACGATTCACCTGGTAATGTTCCATTCACAGGCCCACTCGCCGGTGCTAGTCCCTCCGGCAGCAATTCTCTTACAGGCTCGTCTGCTGATGGCTCATCCGGCTGTACTTCCTTTGCAGGTCCATCTGCCGACAACGATTCATCCGGCTCCGTTTCCTTTGCAAGTTCGTCTGTCGACAACGCTTCATCCGGCTTCACTTCTTTTGCAGGTTCATCTGTCAACAACGATTCATCCGCCTCCACTTCCTTTGCAGGTCCGTCTGCCGATAACGCTTCATCTGGCTTCACTTCCTTTGCAGATTCATCTGCTGAGAGCGGCCCACATGACTGCATTTCCCCTTCTGGTTCTGCTTTCCCCGGCAGACGTTCTTCCTCTGTACTGTTTTCCGACCAGACTTCCTCTGATACAGCTTCCTCTAAAATTTCATCCGGCTGTTCTTGTGCTTCTGTCATCCGGATATCATTTGCAAACACAGCAATTACTACTGTCAGTGTCAGGAAAAGAGACAACCTCCGTTTTCTCACTTTCATAAACATTACTCCTTTTCTCAGAATACATCTACTGCTTTGTTCATCTAACAGTATTCTAACTCCCGACCCGTTAAACCAGACATTAAAAAAGAGCTCGTTATATGATAGATTTCCTATGAAAATCTCCGCGGTAACCATATAGAAAGATATACCAGCATACATTTTTTAAATAGGCGTCAGCTGATAGATAACATGGATCTTACGGCTTCTCTCCAGACTTCGAAAACTGATATCAATTTGATAGATGATCATCTGACATTCTTCTCTGTTCAAATCAGAAAGAAGCACCAAATACTGCATTTTATTATATTGCGTGAATACATCTCCTCTGCGAAGCGACATTTGCAGAGCTTCTTTCAGCACATCAGATATATTAGTTGTATTCCTGGAATCTTCTGTATGCCTTTTTCTCTCATCCATTACCGTACACAGCAAAAGATATGCAGACATCCCTGTCTGCTTTATGATACGTGTCACAATCCGGTAACCGTCTGCAAAGCATGGATAAACACAGTAATAGGCTCCTGTATTCGGGGGATTTTCTTTGAGTATTTCCCGGATTTGGCCGAGCGCTTCCGAGTTCATCCGTATCCTGTCTCCCATCCGGCGGAAGCATTCCATCATCCGAATGGAAGGAGAAGTCTGGAGTTCCTCAAAATACATTCTGATCGTCCTCTCATATAATGCCAGAGCTTCATCCGTACGACCCATGGCAGTCAGGCAGTCAATCTGACACACCTGCCATTCATCAAAAGGATACAAATCAGCCGCCCGGCTGCACAGCTTCAAAAGAGCCTCATATTCCCCCTTACTGCTTAGAAAAGCACATATTTCTTCCACACACGTCGAGTATAAGTGCTGATAATGCGCCTCCTCCACAAGCACCCATTCTTCTCCTGATAAAGCAGGAAGAAAATAACCTCCATACAGGTCACATGCGTCTCTTAAAAGTTCCAGACGATCCTTTCCATTAACAATCTTTGCACTTTTGATCAGACTTTCAAAAATCCGCGCATCTATCTCCACCAAAAAACTGCTCACAAAATAATAGGAACCGTTTTTTACACATATGTAGTCTTCTTCCGGTAACCCGCTTTCCCTTAATAATCTCCGCAGATTATATATGATCACACGCAGATTGTTCGTACTTCTTCCTTTTGGATTTTGTCCAAACAGACAGAAAAGAAGCCTTTCCTTTGTGATGCCTTCACTGCCGGCATACAACAGAATCTGCAACAAGTGCATAGTCTTTGTAGCCTGATTCTTCTCTTTCAGCACGGGTTTTCCCTGATAACTGATCGAAAATTCTCCCAACATACGGATTTTCAGATCATTAGTACACATTTCTGTCTAATCCTCCGTATTCTATCTAATTTCATCGGTTCTTTCATTTTCCAAATATAGCATCTCCATTTCTACACAAAGGTACAGATTTATCCCATAATAGTCAACATGCTGACAACAGAAAATATTCCTGTCGTTTTTATCTTTTGCAGAAATAAAGGGAATCACCACTTCTATATAAAATTGTAAAAAGAGTATCGTCAGCGAATAGCTGCCAAAGAAAACAGAAAATATAAATTTTTTATGATTCAAGGGCGCCCTTTTGACGGGAACGCCCTTATCATTCATTGTTTAGTTAATTACTCGATGACAGTAGCCACACGACCGGATCCTACGGTACGGCCGCCCTCACGGATAGCGAAGGTAAGACCCTGCTCCATAGCGATCGGATGGATCAGCTCAATGCTCATCTCTACGTTATCGCCAGGCATGCACATCTCAGTGCCGTCCGGAAGGTTGCAGACACCGGTAACGTCGGTAGTTCTGAAGTAGAACTGCGGTCTGTAGTTGTTGAAGAACGGCGTATGACGTCCACCCTCGTCCTTGGTCAGCACGTATACCTGAGCCGTGAATTTGGTATGGCATTTTACGCTGCCCGGTTTTGCAACAACCTGGCCACGAACGATATCGGTTCTCTGTACACCACGAAGAAGGATACCGATATTATCACCAGCCTGAGCCTCATCCAGAAGTTTACGGAACATCTCAATACCGGTTACAACGGTCTTACGGGACTCTTCCTTCACACCGATGATCTCTACTTCCTCGTTCAGATGAAGGGTACCACGCTCTACTCTACCTGTAGCAACGGTACCACGACCGGTAATCGTGAACACGTCCTCAACCGGCATCAGGAACGGCTGATCTGTTGCACGCTGCGGATCCGGGATATACTCGTCAACCGTAGCCATAAGCTCCATGATCTTGTCGCCCCACTCGCTGCTCGGCTCTTCCAGAGCTTTCAGTGCGGAACCTTTGATGATCGGACAATCTGTGAACTCGTACTCCTCAAGCTGCTCGGTGATCTCCATCTCCACCAGCTCCAGAAGCTCCTCGTCGTCTACCATATCGCATTTGTTCATGAATACAACGATATAGGGAACGCCTACCTGACGGGACAGAAGGATGTGCTCCTTAGTCTGTGCCATAACACCGTCTGTAGCAGCTACTACAAGGATCGCGCCGTCCATCTGAGCAGCACCGGTGATCATGTTCTTTACATAGTCCGCATGGCCAGGGCAGTCCACGTGTGCATAATGTCTGTTATCAGTCTCATACTCCACATGCGCGGTGGAGATAGTGATTCCACGCTCTCTCTCTTCCGGAGCCTTGTCGATGTTCTCGAAATCTGTAGCGGTGTTTCCTGCTACTCTCTCAGAGAGAACCTTGGTGATCGCTGCAGTCAGAGTCGTCTTACCATGGTCAACGTGACCAATAGTTCCAATATTACAATGTGGTTTAGTTCTGTCGAACTTAGCTTTTGCCATTTTTGTTTTCCTCCTTTAGATCAAATAACTTCTACGATTTTCTTTATTTCACTCGCTATCCTTGATTATATTTCATACGGACATATTTTGCAAGCCTGTTTATAGTTTATTTTGCCTTTGCAGCAAGAACTTTTTCCTGTACGCTCTTCGGTACCTGCTCGTATTTCTCGAAGAACATGGAATAGTTGCCGCGACCCTGGGTTCTGGAACGAAGATCGGTTGCATAACCGAACATCTCTGCCAGTGGTACATATCCGCGGATCATCTTGCCGCCGCCAATGTCGTCCATACCTTCGATACGCCCACGCCGGGAGTTGATGTCACCGATGACATCTCCCATGTAGTCCTCCGGGGTTGTAACCTCGACTTTCATGATTGGCTCCAAGAGCACTGCGCCTGCCTTCTGCATCGCCTCTTTGAATGCCAGAGAACCTGCAATGTGGAACGCCATCTCGGAAGAGTCGACCTCATGATAAGAGCCGTCGAATACGGTCGCATGGATACCCAGCACCGGGAATCCGCCAAGAATACCTGCTTTTGCTGCTTCTTCGATACCTTCGCCGACTGCCGGGATATATTCCTTCGGAATCGCACCACCGACAACGGAAGAATCAAACTTGAACAGCTCTTCGCCGTTGGCATCCATGGGCTCAAAGTGTACTTTACAGTGACCATACTGTCCGCGTCCGCCGGACTGCTTCGCATACTTGGAATCCACATCCACCGCTTTGGTGAAAGTCTCCTTGTAAGCAACCTGAGGTGCGCCTACGTTCGCCTCTACCTTGAATTCACGCAGCAGACGGTCTACAATAATCTCCAGATGGAGCTCTCCCATACCTGCGATAATGGTCTGACCGGTCTCCGGATCCGTGTGCGCACGGAAAGTCGGGTCCTCCTCTGCCAGCTTCGCAAGGGACTCGCCCAGCTTGCCCTGGCCCGCCTTGGTCTTGGGCTCGATAGCCAGCTCAATCACCGGTTCCGGGAACTCCATGGACTCCAGGATCACCGGATGCTGCTCGTCGCAGATTGTATCGCCGGTGGTAGTCAGCTTAAAGCCAACCGCTGCAGCGATATCGCCGGAATACACCTTATCAAGCTCCTGTCTCTTGTTGGCATGCATCTGAAGGATACGTCCCACACGCTCCTTCTTGCCCTTGGTGGAGTTATATACATAGGAGCCGGAATTCATCGTACCGGAGTACACGCGGAAGAATGCCAGCTTTCCTACGAAGGGGTCTGCCATAATCTTGAATGCCAGAGCGGAGAAGGGCTCCTCGTCGGAAGAATGTCTCTCCACTTCGTTGCCGTCCATATCCGTACCTTTGATGGCCGGGATATCGGTGGGCGCCGGCATATACTCCAGCACTGCATCCAGAAGCTTCTGTACGCCCTTGTTTCTGTAAGCGCTTCCGCAGCATACCGGAACTGCCGTACACTCGCAGGTAGCCTTTCTCAGCGCCGCCTTCATGGATTCCACGGACGGCTCCTCGCCCTCCAGGTACTCCATCATCAGATCGTCATCCAGCTCGCAGATCTTCTCCACCAGCTCGGTGCGGTATAACTCGGCGTCGTCTTTCATATCATCCGGAATGTCGGTGATGGAAATGTCGTCGCCCTTGTCATCATTGTAAATATATGCTTTCATCTCGAACAGGTCGATGATTCCCTGAAATGAATCTTCCTTGCCGATGGGAAGCTGCAGGCAGATGGCGTTCTTGCCCAGACGGGTCTTGATCATCTCCACTGCATTATAAAAATCTGCACCCAGGATATCCATCTTATTGATGAACGCCATACGGGGTACATTGTAGGTGTCAGCCTGACGCCATACGTTCTCGGACTGAGGCTCAACACCGCCCTTCGCACAGAAGACGCCTACCGCGCCGTCCAGCACACGAAGGGAACGCTCCACCTCTACGGTAAAGTCAACATGGCCCGGGGTATCAATGATATTGATACGATGCTCGAGAGCCCCCGGTTTTGCCTTGCAGTTTTCCTGCTGGGTCCAGTGACAGGTCGTAGCTGCGGAAGTGATCGTGATACCTCTCTCCTGCTCCTGCTCCATCCAGTCCATGGTCGCAGTACCTTCATGAGTATCACCGATCTTATAGTTCACACCAGTATAGTACAGGATACGCTCGGTCAATGTGGTCTTGCCCGCATCAATATGAGCCATAATCCCGATATTCCTGGTCCTCTCCAACGGATATTCTCTTCCAGCCAACGGATTTTCCTCCTAGAATCTGTAATGTGCAAATGCCTTGTTCGCCTCTGCCATCTTGTGCATGTCTTCTTTTCTCTTCACGGCTGCACCGGTGTTGTTCGCTGCATCCATGATCTCATTTGCCAGTCTCTCTTCCATGGTCTTCTCGCCTCTTTTGCGGGAGAACATGGTCAGCCAGCGCAGAGCCAGCGCCTGACGGCGGTCCGCTCTTACTTCGATGGGCACCTGATAGGTTGCGCCGCCGATTCGTCTTGCTTTTACCTCCAGAACAGGCATGATATTATTCATAGCCTCTTCAAATACTTCCAGAGCTGACTTTTCAGTCTTTGCTTCTACTCTGGCAAATGCTCCGTATACAATTTTCTGAGCTACGCCCTTCTTGCCATCCAGCATGATATTGTTGATCAGCTTGGTGACCACTTTGTTATTGTATAACGGATCTGCCAATACGTCTCTCTTCTGAGTATGTCCTTTACGTGGCACGGTACTTCCCTCCTTAATACATACTTACCAGCTTTCACTGATAAGGTGTGCTTACCGGATCTCTTCCGGCAAACTGCACTCTTAGATCACAGGTACTCACATGTGTCGTTCTACGTGTGTTCGTGCCTGGTAATTCTTCTATCTATGAAACCCGCAGTCATAGGTCCAGTGAGGAACTCCCGGCACAGGGCAACGCTTACGCGATGCCAACAATCATAGTTCTGTTTGTGATACTCTTTTATTTACGGACCAGCAGGTCCCTTCAGCCTTTTTCCTTTCAGAATCTGGCCTGCATTCTCCGGTCAAACCGGAATCTGTTTATTTCTTAGCGTCTTTCGGTCTCTTCGCGCCGTATTTGGAACGTGCCTGACGTCTCTTCGCCACGCCTGCAGTATCAAGCGTACCGCGGACGATATGGTATCTGGTACCCGGAAGGTCTTTCACCCTGCCTCCGCGGATCAGCACAACGCTGTGCTCCTGAAGGTTGTGGCCTTCACCCGGAATATAGCTGGTAACTTCGATACCGTTGGAAAGACGTACTCTGGCGATTTTACGAAGAGCGGAGTTCGGCTTCTTCGGAGTCGCAGTCTTCACTGCGGTACACACGCCACGCTTCTGCGGTGCGGATGCGTCCGTCGGTCTCTTTCTCAGAGAGTTAAACCCTTTCTGCAGAGCCGGAGCAGTGGACTTCTTTACCGATGTCTGTCTTCCTTTTCTTACTAACTGGTTAAATGTTGGCATTCCTTTCACCTCCTGCATATTTGTGGCAGGTTTATCCTGCGACGGTAAGAGTTCTTACCATGACTGCTGATTTTTCAGACTTGCCGAAAAAACACGTGTGCCGAAACACACATGCTCAACTATTATATATAACATATTCTGCCTTGTCAAGCAATTTTATATAATTCACATATTTTGTGACCCTGGACTCTGGCGATTCTGCCCGGAAAAAGGCCCATCCGCTCCATGCCACCGGCATCCCGGCGGATTCCCTGCGCTTCCCGGCTGATACCATGGACACCCTTCATGCCGCATATCCCCAGTCCAGGACTGACCTGCAAACGACTGACCGGGAGCGTTAACTCTGGAATCAATCGCTTCCGGCTCCCTTTTCTTCCGGAGTACAAGTATAGCCACAGTAAATCCTATGCAACACGGAAGCGACAGATACAGCCCCAATATAAAGGAACCAACAATGCAGGACACAAACCCCGCAACTGCCAGCTTCTTTTTCTCAACTTTTAGCCCTGCCAGCAACGGAATCAGTCCAATCAAAGCACCGCCGACCAATGAACCAACAACGAGTCCGTACCAGTAGAAAATATCTTCTACCATCTTCTTCTCACCTCATGCATATATTTTGATATAGCAGAAACCGGCATGCTCCGTAGTTTCCGGGTATTTATTATATAAAACATTTATTGGAAAATCAATCCGTTTCTTATGTTTTTCTTAATGTACTGGACACCATACCTCTTTGGTGCTATGATAGTGCAAATTAAAAAGGAGTATTACAGCATGATAAAGACATTTTTAAGAGCTTTTTTAAAGCCTTTTTCCTTTCTTCCTGCGATCCTGATGATGTACCTGATCTTTTCTTTCTCCTCTCAGGATGGAACCACGTCAGGTAACCTGAGCTATAAAGTCAGCGAAATTATTGTAGAATCTGCTAATGAAGCTTTTGAGATGCACTGGTCTGGAAGCGAAGTTCACTATTACATAGAGCGAATCCATTATCCGGTTCGAAAACTGGCTCATATGACAGAATATTTTCTCCTGGCCATCACAGTTGCCTTTCCCCTCTATGTATATGGTGTACGCGGCCTGTGGCTGCCTCTCCTTGCAGGAGGACTCTGCGTGGGATTTGCCGCACTGGACGAATACCATCAGTCCTTTGTGGCCGGACGTGGACCTTCCAAAAAGGATGTGGGTATTGACAGTATTGGTGTTCTTGCCGGAGTGCTCATAGTACAGTTTTTCTGTTTTATTGGTAGAATGACAGTCTTCCGTCCCTTGGCCAGGCGAAAAAACAGGTAAAAAGGATGTGCCCGCATCACACGGGCACATCCTTTTTTATTTCTTTATTCTTCTGAATAATCCAGTACATCCTCCTCATAGTCCATGTCAGCGTCTTCTTCGTCCATATAGTCTTCCGCATCCATGTCCTCTGTATCGTCAAAGGACTCGTTCCCGAACTCTTCAAATTCTTCGCTCAGTTCTTCCTCTTCTTCACTGACCTCCAGAGAGTCTTCTTCGTTCAGATCTGTATTCAGCCTCACATCGCGGTAACGCTTCATTCCTGTACCAGCCGGAATCAGTTTTCCAATAATCACGTTTTCTTTCAGACCGATCAGCGGATCCACTTTACCTTTGATTGCCGCTTCTGTCAGAACCTTTGTGGTCTCCTGGAAAGAAGCCGCTGACAAGAATGAGTTGGTTGCCAGAGATGCTTTGGTGATACCCAACAGGACCTGTTTGCCATCCGCCGGTGCCTTTCCTTCTTCCACAAGCTGTTCATTCATGTCTTCATATTCAAGAATATCCACCAGCGTACCAGGAAGGAATTCACTGTCTCCATTGTCTTCAATGCGGATTTTCTTCAGCATCTGACGTACAATCATCTCAATATGCTTATCGTTGATCTCCACACCCTGCAGGCGATATACCCTCTGCACTTCCTGAAGCAAATAATCCTGAACTGCACGAACACCCTTGATCTTCAGAATATCATGCGGGTTGATACTTCCCTCTGTCAGAGCATCGCCAGCCTCCACATAATCTCCATCCGTAATCTTGATGCGGGAGTCAAAAGGAATCAGGTAAGTCTTCGCTTCCCCGGACTCATTGTTGCTCACAACAATCTCCCGTTTCTTCTTCATGTCATTAATCATGGCATAACCGGCAATCTCTGTTACAATCGCCAGACCCTTCGGCTTACGTGCTTCAAAAAGCTCCTCTACACGAGGAAGACCTTGCGTGATATCTCCGCCTGCCACACCGCCTGTATGGAATGTACGCATAGTAAGCTGTGTGCCCGGCTCGCCGATGGACTGCGCTGCAATGATACCAACCGTCTCGCCGACTTGTACGGCCTCGCCGGTTGCCATGTTAGCCCCATAGCACTTTGCACACACGCCGATATGAGACCGGCAGGTAAGCGCTGTACGGATCTTGATCTTGTCAAAAGCCTTTCCTTCTTTGTCCACCCCGTAATTCACAACCAAAGCTGCACGTCTCGGCGTGATCATATGATTTGCCTTTACAAGAACATTGCCGTCTTTATCACAGATATCTTCACAGGTAAAGCGACCGGTAATCCGTTCCTGGAGAGACTCAATCAACTCTTTTCCATCTGTAAAAGCACTGACTTCCATGCCCGGGATCTCCATCTCTTTCCCTTCGCTGCAATCCGTTTCACGAACAATCAGTTCCTGAGACACATCCACAAGACGTCTGGTCAGATATCCGGAGTCCGCTGTACGAAGAGCCGTATCAGACAGACCTTTACGGGCGCCATGAGCAGACATGAAATATTCCAGTACGTCCAATCCTTCACGGAAATTGGATTTGATCGGCAGCTCAATGGTATGACCAGTAGTATCTGCCATCAGTCCGCGCATACCTGCCAGCTGCTTGATCTGCTTATCTGAACCACGGGCACCGGAATCTGCCATCATATAAATATTATTGTATTTGTCAAGACCATCCAAAAGCGCCTTAGTCAAAACCGCGTCAGTTTCTTTCCAGGTCTCTACAACCTCTTTATAACGCTCTTCCTCCGTAATCTTTCCTCTCTTATAATTACGGGTGATCTTATCCACCGTATCCTGCGCCTTCTTAATCAGCTCCGGTTTCTCAGGCGGCACTGTCATATCGGAAATAGACACGGTCATAGCCGCCCTGGTAGAATATTTATATCCCATGGATTTAATATCATCCAGCACCTCAGCTGTCCTGGTTGCCCCATGAGTATTGATGACTTTTTCCAGGATCTGTTTTAATCCCTTCTTACCCACATGAAAATCCACTTCCGGCTTCAGTTCATTTCCTGGTATACTCCTGTCCACAAATCCCAGATCCTGGGGCAAAATCTCATTGAATATAAAACGTCCCAGCGTGGACTCTTCCGTGTTCTGTAGCAATGTCCCATCCGGCAGATTTTTCGATACACGAACTTTGATACGGCTCTGCAGTGTCAGAGCTCCGTTCTCATAAGCAAGAATCGCCTCATTCACATTTTTAAATGCTTTTCCTTCCCCAACGGCTCCCGGCCGCTCCTGGGTCAGATAATAGATTCCAAGAACCATATCCTGTGACGGAACTGCTACCGGACCGCCGTCCGAGGGCTTCAGCAGATTGTTGGGCGACAGCAGAAGGAACCGGCATTCTGCCTGCGCTTCCACAGACAGCGGAAGATGAACTGCCATCTGGTCCCCATCAAAGTCTGCATTGAAAGCCGTACAAACCAGAGGATGCAGCTTAATTGCTTTTCCTTCCACAAGAATCGGCTCAAACGCCTGGATTCCCAGTCTGTGCAGCGTGGGCGCACGGTTCAGCATCACCGGATGTTCTTTAATTACTTCCTCCAACACATCCCATACTTCTGTCTGAAGGCGCTCTACCATCTTCTTGGCACTTTTAATATTATGGGCGGAATTATTCGCCACCAGTTCTTTCATAACAAAAGGCTTAAACAGCTCAATCGCCATCTCTTTGGGAAGACCGCACTGATAGATTTTCAGCTCCGGCCCTACGACAATAACAGAACGACCGGAGTAATCTACACGTTTTCCAAGCAGATTCTGGCGGAAACGACCGGATTTCCCCTTCAGCATATCGGACAGAGACTTTAATGCCCGGTTACCAGGCCCTGTGACCGGACGTCCTCTCCTGCCGTTGTCGATCAAAGCGTCTACCGCCTCCTGAAGCATACGTTTCTCATTGCGAACAATAATGTCCGGCGCTCCCAGGTCCAGAAGTCTCTGCAGACGGTTATTGCGATTGATAATTCTTCTATACAGATCGTTCAGGTCTGATGTGGCAAAACGCCCTCCATCC
This sequence comes from uncultured Lachnospiraceae bacterium, assembly GCA_910579225.1. GTDB lineage: Bacteria > Bacillota > Clostridia > Lachnospirales > Lachnospiraceae > Hominiventricola. Next base: position 72,930 of record CAJTTI010000006.1, read on the forward strand.
AGCTGAACCATAGGACGCAGATCCGGCGGAATCACCGGGATCGCCTCCATAATCATCCATTCTGGTTTGTTTCCTGAGCCGCGGAATGCTTCCACAACTTCCAGACGCTTGATAATCCTGGCGCGTTTTTGTCCGGAAGCATTTTTAAGCCCTGCTTTCAGTTCTTCCGAATCCTTATCAAGATCAATAGCTGCCAAAAGTTCCTTGATGGACTCTGCCCCCATACCCACACGGAATGCGCCGGGTTCCGGGTACTTTTCCTTCATATCCTGATACTCTTTCTCAGAAAGCACCTGTTTGTACAATAATTCTGTCTTCCCGGGATCCAGAACAATATAAGAAGCAAAATACAATACCTTTTCCAGTGTTCTTGGAGACAAGTCCAGAATCAGTCCCATACGGCTTGGGATACCTTTAAAATACCAGATATGAGATACCGGAGCCGCCAGTTCGATGTGCCCCATACGCTCCCGGCGTACATTGGACTTTGTAACTTCCACTCCGCAGCGGTCACAGACAACACCCTTATATCGGATCTTTTTATACTTACCGCAGTGGCACTCCCAGTCTTTGCTCGGTCCGAAGATCTTCTCGCAGAACAGGCCGTCTTTTTCTGGTTTCAGGGTCCTGTAATTGATGGTCTCCGGCTTCTTCACCTCTCCCCTGGACCACTCCCGAATCGTCTCCGGGGATGCAAGACCAATCTTAATCGCATCAAAGGTCATCGGCTGATAGACCTCATTGTTCGTTGTTTCCGGCATGAACGGCACCTCCTATTCATATTCAATCTCTTCGGCCAGCTCCAGAAGATCGCTGTCCTCTTCTTCTGTACTGTCTTCCTCCACAGTCACCAGTTCATCTCCCTCAAATTCCTGCTTACTGAAACCATAAGAACTAAATGATTCGTTTTCTTCCCTGTTGTAACGTTTGCTGTCATTCTCCAGGATGGAACGAATATCCACATCCCCATACTCACTGCTCTCCATGATCTCTACTTCCGTGTTGTCCTCACGCAGCACACGGACATCCAGGCCAAGAGACTGCAGCTCCTTTAACAATACTTTGAAAGATTCAGGAATTCCTGCCTCCGGAATATTGTCTCCTTTAATAATTGCTTCATAAGTCTTTACACGCCCAATTACGTCATCTGACTTCACTGTCAGAATCTCCTGCAGCGTATAAGACGCGCCATAAGCCTCCAGCGCCCACACTTCCATCTCTCCAAAACGCTGTCCGCCGAACTGTGCCTTGCCGCCCAGAGGCTGCTGGGTAACAAGAGAATACGGTCCGGTGGAACGCGCATGAATCTTATCGTCTACCAGATGGTGAAGCTTCAGATAATGCATGTGCCCGATGGTAACCGGGCTGTCAAAATATTCTCCCGTACGGCCGTCTCTCAGCCGCACTTTTCCATCCCGGGAGATAGGCACACCCTTCCAGAGCTTTCTGTGTTCTCTGTTCTCATACAGATAATCCATAACCTCCGGAAGCAGCTCCTGTTCGTGCTTCGCCTTAAACTCACTCCAATCCAGGTTAACATAATCATTCGCCAGATCCAGAGTGTCCATAATATCATTTTCATTAGCCCCGTCAAAGACCGGTGTGGCCACATTAAAGCCCAGTGCTTTCGCTGCCAGACTCAGGTGAATCTCAAGGACCTGTCCGATATTCATACGGGACGGCACACCCAGAGGATTCAATACAATATCCAGGGGACGCCCGTTCGGCAGAAACGGCATATCTTCTACCGGAAGTACACGGGAAACCACACCCTTGTTGCCATGACGGCCTGCCATCTTATCGCCCACAGAGATCTTCCTCTTCTGGGCAATATAGATCCGTACCGCCTGATTCACACCCGGAGACAATTCATCCCCGTTCTCCCTGGTAAATACTTTTGCATCCACCACAATACCATATTCGCCATGGGGCACCTTCAGGGAAGTATCCCGGACTTCTCTCGCTTTCTCGCCAAAGATCGCCCGAAGAAGGCGCTCTTCCGCGGTCAGCTCCGTCTCTCCCTTAGGCGTCACCTTTCCAACCAGAATATCGCCGGCACGCACTTCTGCACCCACGCGAATGATCCCTCTGCTGTCCAGGTCTTTCAAGGCATCATCACCTACACCAGGCACATCTCTGGTAATCTCTTCCGGACCAAGTTTGGTGTCCCGGGCCTCTGCCTCATATTCTTCAATATGGATTGATGTATAAACATCATCCATAACCAGTCTCTCACTTAACAGGACCGCATCCTCGTAATTATATCCTTCCCAGGTCATAAATCCGATCAGCGGATTCTTTCCAAGCGCAATCTCTCCGTTGGAAGTAGAGGGACCATCTGCAATCACCTGGCCGGCTTCCACCCGGTCCCCCTTGAAAACCATAGGTCTTTGATTATAACAGTTGCTCTGATTGCTTCGGGTAAATTTTGTCAGATGATAGGTATCCCGCACTCCGTTTTCCTGACGCACCACGATCTCGTTGGACACCGCACGTTCCACCACGCCGGAATTCCGGGCGATCACACAGACACCAGAGTCCACTGCTGTCTTTTCTTCCATACCGGTCCCGACTACCGGAGCTTCTGTCAACATCAGAGGCACTGCCTGACGCTGCATGTTAGAACCCATCAGAGCACGGTTCGCATCGTCATTCTCCAGGAACGGAATCAACGCTGTTGCCACGGAGAACACCATCTTCGGAGATACATCCATGAAATCAAACATAGTTTTCTCGTATTCCTGCGTCTCCTCCCGGTAACGGCCGGATACATTGTTACGTGCAAAGTGCCCGTTCTCATCCAGAGGCTCGTTCGCCTGGGCCACATGATAATTATCTTCCTCGTCAGCCGTCATATAAACCACTTCTTCAGTTACCCGTGGATTCTTCGGATCACTCTTGTCAATCTTACGATATGGTGCTTCTACAAATCCATATTCATTGATTCTCGCATAGCAAGCAAGAGAGTTGATCAGACCGATGTTCGGCCCTTCAGGAGTCTCAATGGGACACATTCTGCCATAATGAGAATAGTGTACATCACGAACCTCAAACCCGGCACGATCACGGGACAAACCACCCGGACCAAGTGCCGACAGACGTCTCTTATGGGTCAGCTCACCCAAAGGGTTGTTCTGATCCATGAACTGTGACAGCTGCGAAGAGCCAAAGAACTCTTTTACAGACGCTGTCACCGGCTTAATATTGATCAGTGACTGCGGAGAGATCCCCTCCGTGTCCTGTGTCGTCATACGTTCCCGCACCACTCTCTCCAGACGGGAGAGACCGATCCTGTACTGATTCTGGAGCAGTTCGCCCACCGCACGGATCCGGCGATTGCCCAGATGATCAATATCATCATGATTGCCCAGACCATACTCCAGATGCATATTATAGTTAATGGATGCCAGAATATCATCTTTTGTAATGTGTTTCGGAATCAGCTCGGACGCTTCCCTGCGGATTGCATCCTTTAACTCCTCCGGATCCGGGTACTCTTCCATAAGCTTTTCCAAAACCGGATAATACACCATTTCCCGGATACCCAGTTCCCTCGGCTCACAATCCACATAGTTCTTCAGATCTACCATACGATTGGTGAGCACCTTAATATTACGTTCTTCTCCCTGAATCCATACATAGGGAGCGCCGCAGTCCTGAATCTTCACCGCCAGATCCGCATCTACTTTCGTACCAGCCTCTGCCACTACTTCTCCGGTAGATACATCCACCACATCCTCTGCCAGCACATGTCCACGGATTCGGTTCTTCAGAGAAAGTTTTTTGTTAAACTTATAACGACCCACTTTTGCCAGGTCATATCTTCTGGGATCAAAGAACATACCTGTAATCAGGCTCTCCGCACTCTCCACAGCAAGAGGCTCTCCCGGACGGATTTTCTTATACAATTCCAGAAGTCCTTCCTGATAGTTTTCTGAGGTATCTTTGGACAGAGAGGCCAAAATCTTCGGCTCCTCCCCAAACATTTCCAGAATCTCTGCATTCGTCCCATATCCAAGGGCACGGATCAGGACTGTAATTGGCACTTTACGGGTTCTGTCAACACGAACATAGAACACATCATTTGAATCAGTCTCATACTCCAGCCATGCGCCGCGGTTCGGAATCACGGTGCAGGAGAACAGAAGCTTTCCAACTTTATCATGGTCAATGCCATAATAGATGCCGGGGGACCGCACCAACTGGCTGACTATGACACGCTCCGCTCCGTTGATTACGAAGGTACCGGTCTCAGTCATCAGCGGCAGATCTCCCATGAAGATCTCATGTTCGTTGATTTCGTCTGTTTCTTTGTTGTAAAGACGGACTCTCACCTTTAAAGGAGCAGCATATGTTGCATCACGCTCTTTACACTCCTCGATCGTGTACTTCGCACCTTCTTTATCCAGCGTAAAGTCAGTGAACTCCAGGCTCAGTTTCCCACTGTAATCTGTAATTGGAGAGATGTCCGCGAATGCCTCGCGAAGCCCCTCGTCCAGAAACCACTGGTAGGAATCTCTCTGGACCTCTATCAAATTCGGCATCTCAAGAACTTCTTTTTTTCTTGAGTAGCTCATCCTGCTGCTCTTGCCAGATTTGACAGGTTTGATTCTGTTCTTTTCCATTGACATTTCACCCCTTATATATTTGATAACTACATTTTCCGATAAAATGACTGCAAAATATCAGGCAAGGCAATGCGCACACCTCACCACAATAGTGCATTGTCCATAATATCACAAACCTTTTCTCCTGTCAACGAAATTTTCCATAAAACGGAAAGCAAAATTTCTTAACATACGAAGAAAAAAGGGATACCGCCCATGCGATATCCCTCAGGTTTTGCACTTGATTATTTAAGAGTAACTTTAGCGCCTTCGCCTTCCAGTTTTGCCTTAAGTTCCTCAGCCTCTGCTTTGGAAGCTCCCTCTTTCACGATCTTCGGAGCGCCGTCAACCACATCTTTTGCCTCTTTCAGGCCAAGACCGGTCGCTTCACGTACAACTTTAATAACCTTAACCTTGTTCGGGCCAACCTCAGTCAGCTCAACATCAAAGGAATCCTTCTCTTCTTCTGCTGCACCGCCGTCACCGCCTGCTGCTGCCACAACAACGCCTGCTGCTGCGGATACACCGAACTCTTCCTCGCATGCTTTTACTAATTCATTCAGTTCTAATACAGTCAGCTCTTTAATTGCATCAATAAATTCTGCAGTAGTTAATTTTGCCATTTTGATTTACCTCCAATTGTAATAATCTTTCTTATAAAATATGTCTCTGATCACAGACGCCTACCGGCATCCTTTCTCTCTGTCATCTGCTTCTGCAGATACCCATCGGCTCCTTAAGCCTCCTTGCTCTCCGCAATCTGACTCACTACGCGGGCAAAGTTTGCAATCGGGCTGTTCAGGCTGCCAAGAAGTTTTCCAAGAAGCACTTCTCTGGACGGTACATTGGCGATTGCCGTCATGCCCTTCGCATCATAGTATTTGCCTTCCACGATACCAGCTTTGATCTCAAGCTTGCTCGCAGTCTTTGCAAAATTCGCAATGATCCTTGCCGGAGCAGTCGCATCAGTTTTGGAGATCGCAACTGCTGAAGGTCCTTCCAGATGCTGCGCAAGCGGCTCGAATTCTGTCCCTTCGATTGCAAAATTCAGCATGGTGTTCTTATAGACTTTGTAGATAATCCCCTCCGCTCTCATCTGCTTACGAAGCTGCGTATCCTGCTCCACAGTCAGACCACAGTGATCTACCAGGACAACGCCGGCTGCACCTTCCAGATTTGCAGAGATTTCTTCTACAATCGGTCTTTTCAGTTCAACTTTTGCCATGATTGGTTTCCTCCTTATAGATTTCTGGATGACAACCTTGAAAAAACCTCTGTGCCACAGACACAGAGGTTTTGTAAGTCATTCATATCTCGAATGCTTTCCTCGGCAGGCGTTTCCAACTTATGCCTTACGGCACCTGCTGTCTTCGGGCAGTCATACACAAGTATGAATCACAGGATCTTTTCCATATGATTCACTGCAATTCAAAATATCATAATTTATCTCGAATGTCAACCCTCTTTTAAGCGAGTTTCATCGGGTTTACTTTTACGCCTGGGCCCATAGTTGGAGCAATCGTAACACTCTTTAAGAACTGGCCCTTGACAGCGGATGGTCTCGCCTTGATGATGGCATCCATAAGCGTCTGGAAGTTGTCCGCTAACTGCTCCTCGGTGAAAGAAGCTTTTCCAATCGGCACATGAATAATATTGGTCTTGTCAAGTCTGTACTCAATCTTACCTGCCTTAATATCCTTGACTGCTTTGGTCACGTCCATGGTTACGGTACCTGCTTTTGGGTTCGGCATCAGGCCTTTAGGACCAAGCACACGACCCAGACGTCCTACAACGCCCATCATATCCGGGGTTGCCACAACCACGTCGAAATCAAGCCATCCACCCTGAATCTTCGGAACCAGCTCTTCAGCTCCTACAAACTCTGCGCCTGCCGCTTCTGCTTCTTCTGCTTTTCCGGCTTTAGCAAATACCAGAACACGCACCTGCTTACCGGTTCCATGAGGCAGTACCACTGCGCCGCGGATCTGCTGATCTGCATGGCGTCCGTCACAGCCGGTTCTTACATGAGCCTCGATGGTCTCGTCAAATTTTGCGGTAGCCAATTTCTTCACGAGAGCAATCGCCTCGTCTCTGTCGTATTGTGTAAGCTTGTCATAGGATTTTAAAGCTTCAACATATTTCTTACCATGTTTCATAATCTTAATTAACCTCCTTGTGGTGTTTGCGGGTTTATGCCCTGTGGGTAAATCTCCCTCCCACTCTGTCTTCTGGCAACAGTTTTAATCGTCTACTACCGTGATACCCATACTTCTTGCAGTACCGGCAATCATGCTGATGGCCGCGTCCAGGCTTCCTGCAGTCAGATCCGGCATCTTCAGCTCTGCGATTTTCTGAACTTCAGATCTCTTAATCGTAGCGACCTTGTCTTTCTTGGAATTGGCGGAAGCCGTCTTCAATCCGCATGCTTTCTTCAGTAACACTGCTGCCGGCGGAGTCTTGGTAATAAAGCTGAAGCTTCTGTCAGCATATACCGTAATAACAACCGGAATGATCATATCGCCCTGATCTGCGGTTCTTGCATTGAACTCTTTGGTAAACTGTACGATGTTCACTCCGTGCTGACCAAGTGCCGGACCTACTGGAGGAGCTGGTGTAGCTTTTCCAGCAGGGATCTGTAATTTAATATAACCTGTAACTTTTTTTGCCATAACTAAGGCACCTCCTATTGTGGTAATGGCGGGTTTATGCCCTGTGGGGTAAATGTCCCTCCCACGATCCCCGGAGTTACAGCTCCGGAAACCATTTACATTTTCCTGATTTCTGTGAAACTTATCTCAACCGGCGTTTCACGACCGAACAGGTCGACGTTAATCGTCACACTCTGTTTGTTCTCATTGATGGCCTGGATGACACCTACTGTATCTTTCCATACGCCTCCAATCACGACAATACTGTCGCCCTCCGCATAATCAATCCGTACGGATTCTGAACGGATTCCCAGCGGCTTCATCTCTTCGTCTGTAAGCGGAACTGGTTTTGACCCGGGACCAACAAATCCGGTCACGCCTCTGGTATTGCGAACCACATACCAAGTGTCGTCATTCATAATCATGTTGATCAGAACATACCCCGGGAACATCTTCTTCTGAACCTGACGGCTCTGACCATCCTTCAGTTCCACCACGTCCTGCATCGGAACTCTGACTTCAAGAATCTGCTCTTCAAGATGTCTGTTTTCAATCGTCTTTTCAATGTTGGCCTTAACCTTGTTCTCATACCCGGAATAGGTATGGACTACATACCAGTTTGCTTCTGACATAAAATCACCTTTCCCCTGAATTATAATTTTACCAGAAGATCAATCCCGAAGGTCATGATCATATCCAGTATCTTGATAATGAGCGCCAGAGCGACAGAGGTACTGACTACCGCTATGGTCTGTTTTGTAAGTGATTTCTGGTCCGGCCAGACAACTTTCTTAAATTCGGCCTTCATTCCTTTGAACCAACTTTGTTTTGGGGTCTTCTTCGTATCTCCCATCTTGTCACTTCCTTTACTCGCCCAGGGCAGGATTACTTCGTTTCCTTATGAAGGGTATGTTTTTTACAGAAACGGCAGTATTTCTTGGTTTCCATTCTGTCCGGATGAAGCTTCTTCTCTTTGGTCATGTTGTAATTACGCTGTTTGCACTCCGTACATGCCAATGTAATTCTTACGCGCACAACTTTCCACCTCGCTTTTATACTTTTTTCTTTGGTGACTCTGCGAAAATCACCAATTTTTAGGCATAAAAAAAAAGCCTAAACTTCCATTCGCAAAGCTACTATAACATAGTCGTTCATGGAAGTCAAGGCTTTTGCCGGTTTTCTTTTATATATTACGTCCAGTTGTTCTTCGGATATCCCATCTCTTCTTCCCTGATATACCGAAATGCTTTCCACAGATAGAAGACTGAGATTCCGTAATTAATGACATAGAAATAACCAATGGTGAAGGGAAGCCAGCTGTAGACACTGTCTACCAGAAAGGCTGGAGTCCGGGAATAGATGGCAAGCTTATAGATCTCTCCAAATTTAAGCCCGCATCCCATAACTGCCGACATGATACTCCCGATTACCGCAATCACCAGCGCACCACCAAAGAATCCCAGAAGGCTGACACACACAACCACCACCATCATAATCCACAAAAAGATCGGAAGAAAAGCTCCAATCTCTTTCAAAAACTCATCCCGGGTCATATTTCCAAAATCCAGATCGTCATAAGAGATACGGATCACCGCACTTCCCTCATTCTTCACAATCATATGTTCTGCATCCATTATCAGAACTCGGTCAAAGGGCAGAAGATCCACATCTGTTATTTCTTCTGTAATGGAACGACTGGTATCAACCTTTAGGTAGATCCCACCCTGATAGGTATCGTACTCCTGAATATCATAGGTCTTCTCTACCCAGAGCCTTCCATCTTCCAGACGGAAGTCCGGTATAGTTTCCTTGGCCAGATTACTAAAGCCGCCAAAACCGACAATCGTTACCATAACTGGTAGAACAAAAGATATAACAAAATAAATGGCACTTAATAAAAGCCCATATAATAATACTTTCCCTGTTCCATTTTTCCTGAAACCAGTATAACTTTTAAAGTCATATACGGAATGTAAAAGCTCTGCAAATATATTCATTGTATCATCCTTCCTGACTGAGCACTTCGGACAAGATTGCCCACACGTAGGGTGCACCATATACATTCAATTTTTTGGGACCAGATACTGCTTCCAGATCCTCCTGCAGCTTCCGAAGTGCTTTCTCAAAAGTACTTCTTGTGATTGAACGCTCTCTGCGGCTGGTGAACAGTTCTCCCCCTTTCACATAATAAGTGAATGGAAGCCCCTTTTTTGTATAAAATGTCTTCCCCTGTCTGACCACAATCCTCTCCCACATGGCATCCTGGCTGATCTCTGTATTCATACTGGTCCCTTATGCTTTCTATAATAAATTGACAAGATACCTGCCCTGCATGACAGACAGGCCAGAACAGTTACATAATAGATATTATATACAGTTCTCTGTCAGTCCGCAACTGATTCCTGAATATTCTTTAAGGCTGGTCCCATCCATTCGATGAACGTATGGACGCCGACTCATGAGATTCTGGATATAATATTCCTTTTCACCCGCAACATAAAGAACAGTGTCATGGCAAGAGACATCAGTTCTGCAATTGGAAACGACCACCACACCAAATCTACATTTCCAAGGCGGGCCAGGGCAAAAGCGATGGGGAGAAGTACCAGAAGTTGCCTTGCCACTGACACAAACATACTATATATAGAACACCCTAACGCCTGAAACACACTGCCGCATGCAATACAGAAACCTGCCAGGATAAAACTCAAACTGATGATCCTAAGCGCCGGAATCCCGATCTCCATCATCGTCCCGGATGCATTAAACATAGTCAAAAGCTGTTCTGGAACAGCCTGAAAGATTACAAGGCCAATCGCCATAATACTGCAGGCATATATAATACTGTGCCGGATCGTACTTAATACCCGCTCTGCTTTTTTTGCTCCATAGTTATAGGCAACAATTGGAATGACCCCGTTATTAAGCCCAAACACCGGCATAAACACGAAACTCTGAAGTTTAAAATACACACCGAAGACTGCTGTTGCCGTGGAAGTAAATGAGATCAGAATCCGGTTCATCCCATAATTCATCACAGAACCTATGGCCTGCATAATAATTGAAGGAATACCAATTCCATAGATCTGGCCAATTACCGGGAGTTCTGGACGAAAGCCTTTCATATTAATATGTACTTCCTGATTTCTTGTATGATTCAGCCATATGGAAAGTATTGCTGCCACAATCTGTCCGATCACCGTAGCCGTCGCTGCGCCGGCCACCCCCATCCTTGGAAATCCGAACAGTCCAAAGATCATAATCGGATCCAGGATAATATTGACAATCGCTCCGATTCCCTGAGTAAACATGGTATAAAGGGTCTTCCCCGTAGCCTGCAATAATCGTTCGAACATGATCTGCGCAAATGCTCCAAAGGAAAAGCAGCAGCAGATTACCAGATATTCTTTTCCATAAGCAACAATCGCCTCGATATCGGTCTGGCTTCTGTAAAAGGGCCCCACCAGAAACAATCCAATAATCAAAAACAGTAAATAGCTTAACCCCGCCAGAAAGACCGCATTTTCAGCAATCTTATTTACTTTTTTAAAATCCTGTTCTCCAAGAGACCGGGACAGTAGCGCGTTGACGCCCACGGCAGTTCCCACACCCACGGCAATCATCAGATTCTGTATGGGAAATGCCATAGATACAGCGGTCAGAGCATGCTCATTAATCTTTGATACAAAGATACTGTCCACAATATTGTACAACGCCTGCACCAACATGGAAGCCATGATCGGCAGGGACATTGATACAATCAGCCTGTTCACAGGCATGATGCCCATTTTGTTCTCTTCCATCTTACGGTCCCCTCCTATGTTTAAGTTCCGCATCCGAAATTTTGCGTCTGCAGATGCGTATTTTCTATCTTAACACCAGAACTGAAAATACACAAGCAGTTTTGTGCCAGTTTGTATATGTTCAATTATCAGCGTCAGCTCTCAAACAGAATATGGAAAAAATTACACATTTCATAAATAACTTTAAGCACAACAATCAAATTTGGTGTATAATAGAATTCGTCCGGTAAACGGACCCCACATCAAATCATTATAAATATTATGAGGTGCAAGATGAAAAAGAGACACATGCGCTTTTATTCACTGCTGATGATTCCCGCTCTGACGGTTATCTGCCTGATTATATTTTTCTATATCCGACAGCTTGATATAACCATATCAGATAATATCGTGAATTCTATCAGCGAGATCGCTGCACATGATAAAACCGCGATTCAGACCTACATTGAAATCTACTGGGACGACCTTTATGAGATCACCCAGCGCTTTATGTCGGATGACTGCACTTCCATCCAGGAGCTGGAAGAAAAAATCCATCTGGAATCTTCTTCCAGCGGATTTATCCATCTTTATCTGGTTGCAGAAGACGGTACCATCTACACAGATTCATACAATATCTGTGTTTCCGGCAACCATGCCACAGACAATGCCCCGGACTTTCTCTCTTTCTTTGCAGACGGACATGAGAAAGTCATTGCACGAATGGAAGACAACTTTCTTCCGGAACAGTCCTCAGAAGAGTGTCTTCTCTATGGTATCCGATTAAACGACTGTCAGATTGCAGGAATAAAGATGCAAGCTTTGATTGGAATTACCAGCATCTCCTCTATTCATGATCACATGGTAATCCACAGTTTCATAAAAAACGGCACAATTCGCGGACACAGTGCCCTGATTGATCTGAACGGAAATTATATTATTGATGTGAATCAGGAAACTTACCTGAATAATAAAACAAATTTATATCAGCATCTGTTAGAATCCGCAGATTCTGAACTGACAAACGCGGAGGTTGACCGCCGGCTAAGAGCTTCAGAAACTTTTGGATTCTACCACACCCATGCAGGCGCCAAACATAGAGAACTATTTTATTTTATCCCGTTTAATGACGAGATTGACCTTTATTTTATTATGTCCATCAAGGAAGAAGTCTTCATGGAACAGACCCGGACCTTTACTTTTATGAGCATCTCTATGCTTGTATTTAGTATGTTGACCGTTATAATTATGTTGATAGTTGTCATGAAATATCAATATAAAACTATCAAAGCTTCCGCACGAGCGAATGCCCAGAAGGAATTCCTCTCCAATATGAGTCATGAGATCCGTACCCCCTTAAATGGTCTGATCGGAATCAATCATCTGATCATGGTTCATATTGATGATGAAAGTAAAAAGTCTCAGATCAAAGAATGGCTTCTTAAGTCTCACAGTACAGCCAGTTATCTCCTGTCGCTGGTAAATGACATTCTGGATTTTTCTAAGCTTCAGGCCGGCAAGGTGGAGATCCTGAACGAACCGCTGCTGATTGATGTTCTGATTGATGAAGTCGTCGCCATGCAGGCCGAACATATCAAAAGCAAAGGAATCGAATTTATCATAGAAAAAAATCTGTCGGAACCCTGTATACAAGGCGACGCCACTCATATCAAACAGATCCTTATGAATATTTTGGGCAATGCCGCCAAATTCACCCCTTCGGGAAAATATATCCGGCTGTCCGTCAGCCAGCAAAAAACAGACCCTGCCCATGTGCTGACTATTTACCAGTGCGAAGATACCGGTATCGGTATCTCCAGAGAATATATAGATAAAATTTTTGACTCTTTCAGTCAGGAACGCAGCCGGAACGCAGAAGGTATCAAAGGGACAGGACTGGGCATGACAATCAGCAAACTGCTTGCCAATGCCATGGATGGCGATATTACTGTAGAAAGTGAACTGAATGTAGGAAGTACCTTTACGGTAACTATCCCTTCCACGATTGTAAAAGAAATTCCGGACCATCTGAAAAAGGACCTACACAAAGGAACAGATGCCAAAAGCCTGCCTTCTTCTGTCCGGGTACCGGAACGCCCGATTAAGATTCTGGTGGCAGAAGATGTGGAACTGAACGCCGAGATTCTGCTGGAAATCCTGTCATTCGAAGGCTTTGAGGCTGTCTGGGCCAAAAACGGCAAAGAAGCAGTAGAACTGTTCTGCTCCTCTGAAATCGGAGAGTTCGATCTGATTTTGATGGATATGCAGATGCCGGTGATGGACGGCTGCGCTGCTGCCAGAGAGATTCGAGCCCTTGACCGGCCGGATGCTTTCTCTGTCCAGATCTATGCCTGCACTGCCAACACCTTTCAGGAAGATCAGGAAACGGCGATTAAAAGTGGCATGAATGACTTCCTTACCAAACCGATCGATCCGGACTCCCTGATGAAGAAAATCAGAAAGGTCTTTGGACAGAAGCCCTAAGGCCTTTGTCTTTTTAGGAATTCTTTTATGACGGACCAGTCAAGCTTTGCCGCATGTTCCAGTATGGCAGTCCCTTCATATGCCATACACAACCATACAATATTCGTCTGCAGCTCATAACCGGCACCACACAGATATCCATCCATCAAACGTCCCAGTCCTGCCAGCAGAAATATGGCTGCCCGCTTCTGCACCCCTTTTCGAACAGCTGCACTGGAGACAGAACATCCGGGTTCCGATATAGCTGCCCCAGCTGCAACAAAAGCTTCCAGCACGACAAAGCCTGTCAGCGCCTGCATCAAACCACTTAAATCTTCCGAAAACCATTGTGCAATTGTAACAATAAAATTTGTAATAACATTCATTCCATGGTATAATAACATAAATTTTCCCTTTCTGTACCGCTCCGGTACGGATGCCTGTGTCTGAAAGTAACCTGCAGTTGTTGATTTCTGACACTGAGCATACCGTATAGTAGTTTGGGGCGTCTATCGTCTGTACCTTGGCTGTACATTGGAATACTTGGTTTAAGATATTGGTGGTGAAATGATGATATTTTGTTATGGAACATTTGCGAAAGTGCTGAACCTATGCAGGCCCGGCAAGAGAAACCCGTCTCAGAAGGAGCTGCAGAATCAACTTTTATCTTCTGTCTACGACGCTTATCTCAGTGCCGGAATTACAGATTGTGTATCTACCGATCTGTTGAAATGCCGGCAGGGCTTGTCTCATGAAGTGGTAAGCGCTGCAAGAACTGTCCTCCGCAGCGGCCGAGAACAAGAGGTTGCTGTTTATTTCAGAAAAAAGATCCTGGAAGCCGGTATGATTAAAAGTGATGAACAGACAGCTTCCCGGATCATGGCCGCATTGCTGGATCTGATCAGAAATGATAATACCATTTCCGCGCATACTACGGTTGATCTTGTGAACCAAAAAAGCAAAAAAACTCTTATGTCTCAGGACCGTTTTGTATTCCCGGATTTTCTCGCGGGTGTGTTCTTGTATGCTGTCACGGCAGTAGACAACCGCAAAGGGAAAACATTCTGTAAAAATATAGATGATGTGTATATGGAACAGTTTACGGACACTGGTCTGAAAATAGTCATGGATGCCCAAGGATTAACAAAGGATGAAAAAGCACTCAATCGCCTAATACAGGAATGCAACCAAGTTCTTCGGGAAGCACAGAACAAGGTTCGGGTATATTCCTGGGATGAACTGAATTTCGATACGGTTTATGTACTGCCGCAGCTTAAGCAGAATATGGACGTAATATTTTCTCACAATTCCCCATTTACAGAATTAGCTGCAGAATTATCTAAATCGATTCCAGGTATAGGATACATTAAAAACAATAGGGTATTTAAAGCCCTTCCGCCAGCAACAAAATTAATTTCTGCTTCAGATTACATTCAACATATTAATGAAAACCCATTACTCTTCATTGGAGACTTCGGTAGGGCCCCCCAGGTTAGTAATTTAACCAAATATTTGACTGAACCTGACGAGTGTAAGCAGGAATTTTATATATCCCTCCGTCGCTCAACCATCGGCCACCTCCTGGAAGACGACCAGATCGTATACATTGTCGGCGGCGCCGGATATGGTAAAAGCCTGTTCCTGAAAAATCTGATGGTAAATCCTGGCATTTTAGACGGCTTCAATGAAAATCCACTGCTAATTATCCATGGGGATATCAAGCGAATGATCCGGACGGACGGAACCTTTCGGACTATGACAGAATACCTGGAAGAGTGTTTTACCAACGGCTCCCTTCGGAAACCAGACGAGCTGTATCCAGAATTTCTCACCAAATGCCTAGAAGAAGGAAAATGTTTGATCCTGCTGGATGCGCTGGACGAGGTAGGTAACGACCAGCGCAGTGAACTGCATAACCTGATTGTCTCTTACTTTGAGAAAACCAAAAACAAAGTGTGTATTACCTCGCGGGAGCGCGGCTTTATTCCACGCAAACATATCACCTGTTATTCTATCCAGCCGGTCACCATCGAAGATATCTCAGAATATGTAGACCGGTTTATCGCGTTGAACAAGTTCAATACAGAAGAAAAAGAACGATTTCTGGAACAGGCTTCTGTCCTTGTAGAGAAAGGGTTCATCAAAGGATTTCTCACCTTGTCTCTGCTACTTGCTATATATAAGAACGAAGAGGATCTACCATCCAACAAGGTATTGCTTTATGAAAAATGTTTTGAATACATGGCCAATACCCGCGAAAAAAACAAAAAGCTTATGAGCAACAGCAGTACCGGCGAAGAATACAACTGGACCGTACTAGCAAAGCTGATGAATGATGCAACCTTTATGGAGCTGGCCAGACTGGGTACACCAAACAACTGTGATATCCCCTGGCATAAAATTAATGATGCCATACTTTCCCTGTATGAGAAGCGTTTTCAAAGCAGTACTGAGTGCAGGATGGCAGCAGAGATGTTTCTGCAGTTCTGTGCAGATCGGACTGAAGTTTTTGTACCATCTCCAGACAGTAATACCGATTACCGTTTTTTCCACCGTTCCTTTTATGAGTTCTTCTATGCAAAATACATAGAGCTGCATACCAGCGAACCAACAGAAACTTACCAGAGCTTATGTCTCTTTGATGTGGATTCTGAGATCTTCGAACTTTTGATTGCTTTGTATGAACGGAGGAATCCCTGCTATCTTCGGAAGTTTGTGCTGTATATGTTTTCATGTGCAGAAAAATTCCTGTTAAAGAATGAAGAAAAGTTCCAGAAAAGCTTGGATCTTCTGGTCCTGGTCATGCAGAACGTGGAAGAAACCGATCTGATCGAGCAATTTATTACGTTATTTCTGGAAAAAGGAAGACTGATTTCCCGTCACTCTCTGTCTGTAACGTTTGGTCTGATTAGTAATCCCATCAGACAGAATATAGATTTTTTCTCAAAAACCTTTGATAAGAATGATCTCATGACCACCATAGAGGAAGAACTGATCTCCTTTTTCCTGAAAAACAAATCCTATTGCAAAAATATATCAAGACAAGAGCAGCTTCCTAAGACAGTAGACGATATCAAAGCCGGAACAACATATGCCTGTGCAAAACTTCTGCTTCTTTTTCCCAACACATATGAACGGATGGACAAATGCTTCCAAAAACTGGCCAACAAACCCCATGTATTATGTGAGAGAAAGATGCGCGGCCCGTCTGTTGTTGAACTAGTGAACTTCGCGGGGAAAATATATAAACTTCCTTCCAAAAGGCGAATCCAGGTGTACAATACCATACTCGCCAATATACAGATACGGTAATTTATGAACAGACTAACCAAAATGAAAAGAACCAGCAAGCGGATCCCCTGCGAGATGATTTCTTCATCTGGACGGACAAAAATCCCCTTGTAAAGATCATCCGAAACACTTGCTGCTACGCAATAAAACACATAGTTTCCGGCACCAAAGAGCACATTGGCCACATCATTGACCGGGCCGGATTTGCACAATATAAAAAATAGATTCTGGAAAATGTAGGACCGCCGCAAAATACTGCCTGGCAACCCTGCGCCAGGTAGACAGAGAATTTTGCGGCGGTCCCGATGATTCTACGTCTCAATTTGTTTCCAAGTATCCTAAACCAACTGACTCAGCGCCTTCTCATAAAACTTTCTTGTTCTCTCGTCAAAGCATACCATCTGCACTTCCTCTATCTCCGCATGTTCCCTGCAGAATGACAGAATTGTGCGTACTGCGATCACAGACGCTTTCTCCAGAGGAAACCGGTAGATTCCGGTGCTGATGGACGGAAATGCTACGGTCCTGCACCCATGCGATGCCGCCAGACGCAGACTATTCTCATAGCAATCGGCCAGTAATTTTTCTTCCCCCTTATTTCCCCCGCTCCATACAGGGCCTGGCGTATGAATCACATGTCTGGCAGGCAGACGATAGCCTTTTGTAATTTTCGCCTGTCCGGTTTTACAGCCATGCAACAGACGACATTCTTCCAGAAGCTCCGGTCCGGCTGCCCGGTGGATCGCTCCGTCCACTCCTCCGCCCCCCAGAAGACTGGTATTTGCCGCATTGACAATTGCATCAACCTGAATCTTTGTAATATCTCCGGTCGTAATTCTGAACATATATTTCCCTGCCTTTCCCAATTGAAATATCTTTATTATACGATACCGGAGATATTTCCACAATTCATTCATGCGTCAGAACATACAGAAATCTTACGAAATACTTCGGACCGCCTTTCCTGGCAGCTGAGCCGGCAGAATATTTTTATACCGGTATACGCTGAGCACCAGCCCAAGAAGTATATAAGACACCACAATTCCGCTCCCGCCGGATGAAAAGAACGGCATGACGGCAGAAGTACGGGGAAGGAGTCCAAGGGGCATCCCGACACTGACCACAACCTGAAGCAAATACACAATCCCGCAGCCGCATCCCAGCATCATACCCAGCTGGTTCTTCTGTCCCAGAGAGATTCGGAAAATCTTCACAACCAGCAACAAAAGCAGCGCCACTACAAGCACTCCGGCCAGAACGCCGCAGGCTGTGATCAGGCTTATAAAAACATAGTCATTCTGAAATCCCGGGAGCATTCCGATTTCCGTTATGCTCTGAGCATTTCCCCCTACCAGTCTGCTGGACACTAGAAACTCCTTTACCTGATTTACAAAATAGTCATTACCATGAGAATTGCTCAAAAATGCCCTCACCCGATCCATCTGATAAGTCGCCAGATGTCCAAACAGACCGGCTCCAATGAACAGCCATGCAGGAGCAGTCAGAGCAACCCCCATAAGCACCAACGTCCGTTTTCGGGGAACCTGATACCATCCTTTCCACACTGCAAGCACAATAAGAACTACAAACGTCACCCACAGTACCATTCCCTGAGAAAACGCCGGAATCCGCAGGGTCATCCACGTGGGCACCAACGCCCATAAGAGCGCTTTCCCGATGCCTCTGTATCCCTGTCCGCGGTACGAATACAATATTCCTCCATAAAGCGGCACATACAGGAGCATGAAAGCCGGTATAAACACATAAAAAGGACCAGAAGCTATATAAATCCGCGCTCCATTTATCGTTATACCCAGATAATGAGACCCTGCAAACACAAATATCAGAAACACCATGGCTCCCTGTCTGGCCCATCTGGACAGGATGCTGTAATCCAGACGATACACTGCAAGCATCAGCACATATCCCAGCAAGATATGCAGAATATGCTTTCCCAGATACCCATAACCGGCTCCAACCGCCTCCTGAGCAAAGACCCCAAGAATCCCCTGGAGAACAATGCTTGCCAGACTGATTACTCCGATCAGCACCAGGATCAGCACGGAAAGCTGCGGCCGGTGGATTCGGTCCAGCGATATACCGGTTTCCACCGGATCTCCCATCTCCCGTATGGCCTTCTCCATGGCTTCTTCCTCGAACATACCTTCTGCTTCATATGCTTCTGCCTGATCCAGGACATGGTTTCTCAGCTCTTCGCTGATCATCTCTCTTACCTTTGTGCAACGAATCTGTTCCGTCACCGTAGTCAGATATTCTTCCAGTCTCATCCGCCCACCTCCAGTGCCAGAACATTCATAACTGCCCTGGAATATTCCTTCCACTGACTCTTCTTCTCTTCCAGATATTTCCGTCCGCCCTTTGTAATCTGATAATACTTTCGTACTTTTCCGACTGCTTCCTGCTCATAAGATATAAGGTATTGCTTATCCTCCAGGCTGTGGAGCAGCGGATACAGTGTTCCCGCCTTCAACTCAAATAAATTCTCCGATCTCTGCCGTAAAGTATCAATCATCTCATACCCATACATGTCTTTTTCCGAGAGCAGCTTTAAAATCATCATCGCCATGCTTCCGGATACCAATGATCTGTCAATTGCCATATTGCACCTCCTTGTATAGACAATCTATATATAGACTAACTATATAATATATCGGTTATCTATATATGTCAAGCATATTTTTCTACATAAAAAATACTTTTCTATTCTGGAAATTCCATTTTTACTGTGCTACTATAAAACTATCGGATTTGTAAAGAAACAAGCTGTTTTGCGATATAAATCTGATACAGGAAACATTTTCACCAATGTTTCCTCAGGACTTTAAGAAAGGATACAAGGAACCATTTTTATGGATGGAGAAAAATTAATCGAACTGGCTTTGGAACTGGGATTTGCAGACGCAGCGCTGATCAACACAGACGAACTGGTGTTTATCCCGGCATTCCGCTCTCTGTGCGAGGAAAATCAATGCGGAAAATATGGTGTCAACTATGCTTGTCCGCCGGACTGCGGGACAATCGAAGAGATGAAGAACAACGTGCTCCGCTGGCGACAGGCACTGGTCATGCAGACCATGTGGGATATCGAAGACCCTCTGGACAGTGCACAGATTAAACCGGCAAAAACGCACCATAATCAGCTCACCCGCCGCCTGATCGACCAGGCCGGAGAACCGGGGCTGATGGTCGGGGCCAGCGGCTGCAGCCTCTGCAATCCCTGTGCGATTACAGAAGGAGCTCCCTGCCGCTTTCCAAATCTCCAGTATTCATGCATGTCTGCCTATTGCATTTTTGTAAAGGACATGGCGGACCGTTGCCATATGGATTACGAGTGCGCTCCTGGCATCACCACATTTTTTAGTATGTATTGCTTTGAGGAACAGCCTTCCCGTTGATACATCTGAGGAACCTTTCCCCATATTTTTCATATTTTGCTGCCCCGACCCCGGATACGCTCAGCATCTCCTTTCGGTCTTTTGGCTTCTTCAAACACATATCTACCAGTGTTTTATCTGTAAATACGATATAGGGCGGAACCTTTTCCGTCCTTGCAATCTGCATCCTAAGCTCCCGGAGCTTTTCAAAGAGCTGCCAGCCCCTGTTGTCCAGATCTCCCGAAATCTGCTTCTTCTTCGGGACCGGCACTTTCTTTTCTGCCGCCTTTGAGAACTTCATGACAACGGCAGCTTCCCCGTCCAGGATCCGCTGTGCTTCTTTTGTCAAACTCAGAACTGCATATTTATCGTCACTGCTCCGGAGAATTTCTCTGGCAGTCAGCTCCCCAATAATCTCCTTCAGGCGATACTCCGGCGTCTCTGCCCGGCACCCAAAGGTCCCGAGCCGGTCCAGGCCATAGCTCCGGATTCTCTCATTCTTACTTCCATGAAGAGCAGCCGCAATCGTCCCAGCCCCATATCCTCTTCCGGCCTCCCGAATACAATTCAGCACATCCCGGCAGATCTCCGTCACATCTTCTTCTGTATATTCATTCAGACAATTGGAACAATTCTCGCACCGTCTTTTTGTCTTTTCCCCAAAGTAATTCAGAATATACCCCCGAAGGCAATCTTTGGTAGTCCCATAAAAAGTCATCCACTTCAGTCTCTGGGCGTCCCGCTCCCGGACTGCATCCATTTCTTCTGCTGTCATCTCTTCCCGAAATTCTTTTTCTTCCAGAAGGAACTGGTTAATCCGTACATCCTGAGGGGAATAGAACAGGATACATTCCGCCCGTTCTCCGTCTCTGCCGGCCCGTCCTGCTTCCTGATAATAATTCTCCATACTCTGGGGCATATTGTAGTGAATCACATAACGAACATTCGACTTATCAATCCCCATTCCAAAGGCATTAGTCGCCACCATTACCGGTCGTTCGTCAAAAATAAACAGATCCTGGTTCTCCTTTCTCTCCTCCGGAGAAAGTCCCGCGTGATACCGGACCGCCGGAATCCCTTCCCTCAGAAGCATCATACAGACTGTTTCCACATTCTTCCTGGTGGCACAATAGACAATACCACTTTCTTTCCCATGTTCCTTTATATATTTCAGAATCTCCCCGTCTTTCTGCCTGCTGCTCCGAACTTCAAAATACAGATTCTCCCGGTCAAACCCTGTCACCAGTACCCGGGGATTCTGAAGCCCAAGTACACACAAAATATCATTCTCCACTTCCTCTGTGGCTGTGGCCGTGAACGCACTGACCACCGGACGGGACCGCATCCCTGCGATCATACGTACAATATTCAGATAGCTGGGCCGGAAATCCTGCCCCCACTGGGAGATACAGTGCGCCTCGTCCACAGTCACCATACTGATGTCAGCGTGATTTAAAAAATCCTGGAACAAGCTGCTCAAAAGTCGTTCCGGAGCCACATAGATAATCTTGTACTGGCCCCGTCTTGCCAGTTGCATGGCTTTCCCGATCTGAGCTTCTGTCAGAGAGCTGTTGATATATGCCGCATGGACGCCTACTTCATTGAGCGCCCTCACCTGATCCTTCATCAAAGAGATCAATGGCGAAATCACAATTGTGATTCCGGGCATCAGAAGCGCCGGAACCTGATAGCAAATGGATTTGCCCGCACCTGTGGGCATGATGCCTAACACATCCTGCCCTTTCAGAATCCCCTCAATCAGTTCTTCCTGACCAGACCGAAAACCGTCATAGCCAAAGTATTCCTTCAGTACTTTATATTTGTCCAAATTATCCTCCAAATCAGAGAAACGGTAATTTTATCAGCACCCTCTTAAGCTTCCGCACTCTGAAGCCTTGTGATCTGCCGCATCTCATATCCAATCATTCCAATGGCTGCCATACCAGCTGCCAGATCGGCAATGGGACCTGCATACATGATTCCGTCGATTCCCATAAAGATCGGAAAGATCACAATCAACGGAAGCAGGAACAAAATCTGCCTGGTCAGGGACATGAAGATCCCTTTCACCGGCTTTCCAATGGCAGTAAAAAATGTAGCAGTCACCGGCTGTATTCCGTTCAGAAACGTCATGAACATAAAAATACGAAAATAACGGACCGCAAACAGAAAATATTCTTCCGAACCATCTCCGAATACAGAGATGATCTCCCTTGGAAACAGCTGGAACAGAAAAAATGCCGCCGTCGATATCGTCAACGCATACCGGACAGTCTGGAAATATACCTGCTTCACCCGATCATACTTTTCTGCTCCGTAATTATATCCTGCAATGGGCTGCAATCCCTGCGCCAGGCCGATAACTATGGAGAAATAGAGCATGGCCACTTTGGAGATGATCCCCGCACATGCCAGCGGAACTGATTCTCCATATACCGATCTGGAACCGTAATAAGTCAGAGAATTGTTCAGCACGATCTGCACAATCATCATAGCAATCTGATTGAAAAAAGAAGACATGCCCAGAGACATGATATGTACCGCATATTTTGCCCGGATCATCAAATGGCGACTTTCCAGCGTCACTGTCCTGCAGCGAAGCATGTATTTGAAAATCATACCGGCAGCCACAATCTGTCCTATGATTGTCGCCAGAGCCGCGCCCGCCATCCCCATTCCAAAGCCAAAGATGAACAACGGATCCAGTACCGTATTGATCAGTGCGCCGGTCAGATTACAGATCATGGAATATTTGGGAGTTCCATCAGCCCGGACCAGGTGTGCGCCTCCGTTCGAATAGATTAAAAACGGAAATCCAAGAGATGTGATTCTTGTATAAGTAATCGCATATGGGAGTACACTGTCCGGAGAACCGAAGAATCGAAGCATGGGTATAAGAAAAAGCTGCGCTATGATACAGAGCACTGTTCCCAGAGAGAACAAAAGCACTGCAGCGTTCCCCATATAATAGACTGCATCCTCCTCCTGTTTCCTTCCAAGAGCCAGATTAAAAGAAGAAGCACCTCCGATTCCAAATAGAAGCGCAATGGCCACACAGGAGGTTGTTAGCGGAAACGCCACATTGGTCGCCGCATTGCCCAGCTCCCCGATGCTTTGTCCGATAAAAATCTGATCTACAATATTATAGAGTGCCCCCACCAGCATGGCAATAATACTTGGTACTGCAAACTGCCGGATCAACTGCCCTACAGGCAATATTCCCAGTCTGTTTTCTTTCGTATCCATGGTCCTCTCTTCCATTGCGTACTCACCTTCCTTTGATTTCGGGAAGAAAATCCTCCGTATCCCTGCAGAAAACGCCTCCTGCCCGGTTTGTCAGATATTCCATAACCATCCTGGCCTCTGCCTGATCTGCCTCCATAAATGTCACTGTATACACTTCATCTGCATGCCGTTCTTTTATGTAAGTAAGAAGCGCCTCATCCCACTGATCTTTTTCCAGAATCTCCAGATCCATAGAACCGGTCTCTGAAAGTGTAATCTCTAAGACTCCGGCTTCCTTCCACAATTCTGCGCAGACTCCTTCTCTCTCCCGGAGATGTTCATAGAGACTTTCAACCGGCACCCCGGCCTCCGGCAGATATAACCACTCCATCAGAACTTTGGGCATTTCTTTTTGTTTATTCTTCGGTTTTTCTTTCTTTTTCATCTTTTTCTCCCTGACTGGTGTTCTCTGCTGCAAACCGGAACAGGGCCCTTGACTGAACCCTCACCCGGATATCACAACACGCACAGCGCACCCCATTAATACTTAGCTCATAGACAGCTTTCGCCTGGAGACAGTCTTCTTCCATATGGACTTCCACTTTCGTTGTCAATGTCTCCATCAGAAAACTTCCATATGGAATGGTATAGACACTGCTCTGACGCTTCTGCTCCTCAAAAATCATACTGGTCGTAACTGGTCCCCTTTTCTGGACCTCCATTCGATGCCCGTTTATTTTGATCCGGTTTTTCACCGGAGCTGTCATTCCCTCCATCTGTTCCTCAAAAAGAATGTAGTGCGTCCCGTTTCGTTCATAATAATTTCCGATATGCACCATCTCAATGGTGTCTTCCTCTTCCTCTGCCAGATGGAATCCGGCAATGGTCACCATAACATCTTTTGTCATAATCCGCCTGCTCTCTCCCGTACCTTCCTGTATATTTATCCATTGTATCCGTTTTCCTCCGGTTATTCAAGTCCTTTCAGCCACTGAAAACGAACCTGGACCGGAAGTTTTTCCGGATTCGGCATCTCATAAGTCAGACTCCACCAGGCCATCGTCTTTACAGGCTCGGACAGCACTGCCCTTTCTGCCGCCCCTTCTTCGAATATTTCCGGCAGCACCATACAGCCCGCCGCCGAAAGCCCTATAAACACAGAGCACAGAAGTATTCCTGCTTTTCTCCTCATATCCGTCTGTCTCCTTTTTTGCTTTTGTTTTAATTATGGCCAGATCACATACCCCTTATACCTTCCGTCTGCTGTGATCACCGATATCTCGCAGGATTCCTGGTTATACCACGCATTTAATACCCGATGTATGGGCATCCCTTCCTCTGTCTGCTCTTTCTTTTCCGCTTCTTCCCCTGCAGATCCCTCCGTCACATGTACCAGTGTTCCTCTGGAATATGCTCCATTAATCTGTATCTCCTGGAGAAAATCCAGGAATCCTTCTTCATCTATAATCTCCTGTGAGAAATAGAAATTTTTCAGATGGTTAAAATCCATGTTTTTCTGTTCATACTCCCGATAGGTTTCTTTCGCTTCCCCAATGGATCTGCACTCTGTTTCAAAAGGTTCTTCTCCATCCTCTTCTGAAGAAGATCCAAATCCAAAGGTCAGATGATAGTTTCCGTCCTCTCCTGCGTCTACTCCAATGGCAGTTACCAGACTCTGCTGTTCCAGTTCCTGGGAACTACAGCCATTGGTCAGGATACACAGCGCCGCACAACCTGCTGCAACCGCTTTTCTTCTTCCTTTTCCCCCCTTTATCCACTGGATCAGCAAAATCAGAAGCTGAAGCGGAGTCAATATTTGATACAAAAGCTTCTGTCCCCATTCCATGCACTCCGGCAGACAGGCTGCACCAAATGACAGAACCATGAGTACAAAAAGCAGGCATTTTTTACCAACATCTGGTTCTCCGTCTGTCAGCGGTGCAAACAGGCTGCTGCACAGAAGAAACAACCCGATCATCCAGGCAAAAATAAACAACGCATCCAGTCTTCCAATTACATTGCCCGGAAAATGCGCCAGTGTCATGGCAGATGCCACTGGATATATAAGCCCTGTATTTCCTTTGTTCCCATAGATACAATAGGAAAATAACGCAAACCCGGCCACAGCCAGACACCCGGTAAGCCAGATATATAGGACTGTTCTTTTAAACCATGCCGTACTTCCTGTTCGTCCCCGCAGATGCCACAGACTCTGGATAGCTCCCATCCAGCAGAATAATTCATATCCCATGAGCCACTGTTCCCTGCCAAAAGAAATCTGAAGTTCTCCAATCCTCCTTATCTCTGTCTCTCCGTACATCAGTCCTGTCAAAAGCAGGAAAAGAAGCAAGAAAAATGGAAAAAGAATCTCACTGACCCGCAGTCTGCATTCCAGTCCTTTATACAGATTGTAATAACAGAACAGGTAGAACCAGCCCAGAAGAATCCAGAGTGCAGTTCCCGTCAGCAGAAAGTTCTGTACCAGAACCCCTGTCAATCGAATCAGCATAGTACCCAGCACCCAGTAATTCGCATAACACAGCCATTTCATCAGATTCCCTCCCGGTCTTGGAACTGCTGCAGAGGTTCCAAGAAAAAGCCCGGTAAATACCAGCGCCAGCAAAATGCTGCCCAGACTTTCCCGGTTCATAACCAGGGGGCCGAGAAGTGCTCCCAGACTTATGAATGCTGTTGCATAATTTCGGTATAACTGTCTCGAAGATATTTTATGGTTTCCAGAGAACATTTCAGCCCTTCTTTCTAAGTTTTACTCGTGCATCTCTTCTTGCAAATATGGGTCTTGTCTTCAGCATACGAAACGGATATCGAATCAGAGAATCTCGCTTATCTTCATAATTATTCAGGTCTGAAGCCACATAGGGCATCAAATAGGGAATTCCAAAACTGTTCAAATGTGACAGGTGGATCAGCACCCACAGATAAGAAAGCAGTACCCCATAGAGTCCCAGCCAGGCACCCATAAAGATACAGCCATATTTCAGAAGCCGAAATGCAGATGCAAATTCTTCATTTGGAATAGCAAAAGAACACAGCGCCGTAAATGCCACCACAATTACTACAATTGGACTGACCACATTGGCTGCCACTGCTGACTGGCCGATAATCAAGCCTCCCACAATACCAATCGTATTGCCGATGGGCCCCGGCAGACGAATCCCTGCTTCCCGTATCAATTCAAAGGAAATTTCCATCAAAAGCACCTCTCCCAGGGAAGGAAACGGCACGCCCTGCCTCGCATCCGCCATGGACAGAATCAGATTTGTCGGCAGAAGACTGGTATGCCAGGTTGTCACTGCCACATAGATTGCCGGAAAACTCATCGCCAGAATCGCTGCAAAAAACCTGAGAAGCCTGGCGAAGGTGGCAATCTCAAACCGGTTATACCAGTCGTCGCTGGTCTGAAAGAAACTGTTATAATCTGACGGAAAGATCAGGACTGTGGGCGAATGATCTGTAACCAGCACCACACGTCCCTCCAGCACGGCGCTGGCTGCCCGGTCTGGACGCTCCGTGGCCTGAAACTGAGGAAACGGAGACAGCCAGTGCTTCTCCGTGAGCTGCTCCAGCATTCCGCTGTCTAGGATACCATCGATCTCATAGGCCTCCATCCGTTCTTTGATTGTATCCAGAAGATCCGGATAAACCAGATCTTCCATGTAGACCAGAGCCGTCATAGTATGAGAGCGGGTCCCCACCTGCTGCTCCTCCACTTTCATCCTTGGATCCCTAAGCCTTTTCCTGATCAGCGCCACATTCAGCTTCTCACTTTCCGTAAAGCCCTCTTTAGAACCACGCATGACTTTCTCACTCTCAGCCTTTGACACCCCAAGACCCGGATAACCTTTGCTGGAGATTTTATAGACCTGAACATCCCCTTCCAGAAACAGAATCCCGTTCCCCGCAAGAAGCGCTGCTTCTCCCTCTTCATATGTGTCCAGCGGCTGCACATCTGACAGCCCGATCACATGTTCTTCCAGCATCAGATTGCTGACTGCCACTTCCACATAGACAAGCAACCCTTCTTTCTTCCCATCTTCCAGAAATACCTGCCGATTCAGAATATCATCGCATTTTTCAAACCGGCGCTTTACCCACTCCCTGTTCTGTGAAAGTATCGGAGATATGTCCCCCATATACTGCCCTCCTCATCCAATGAAAACCTGCCTGCTGCCGCGAACGATTACCGCCTCACTGCAATCTATCAGGCAGCACATAAAAAAGGCTGCCGTCAAATGCGGTGTCGCCGCCGGATCCAAAATCCGTACCGGACGCCGCATATTGCGACAGCCCCATTTCTGGGCATATTATCTCTTTATTTTCTGAATTTTATACTTTTATCTGCTCTTTTTGTCGCCGTACATTATATGGCACTGTCAGATATACCTGTTTTGCCAACTGCGCCCCTCTGATCGACCGGTATGCCCTCCTTGCCTTTCCCTGCGTATCAAAGATTCCAAACACGGTCGGACCGCTTCCGCTCATCATAGCTCCCAATGCTCCTTCTTCCATCATACATCTTTTGATTTTGTCAATGACTGGATAAGCCGGAACTGTGACTTCCTCCAGCACATTCCCCATATGAGCAGCAAGCATCCCCAGATCCCTTTTTTTCAAAGATTCAATCACTGTATCTACATCCGGATGCTGCTCCTGTCTCAGATCATTCGCATGGAGATTTTCATACACAAACTTTGTGGAAACACTGATTCCCGGTTTTGCTATCAAAAGATAACATTTGGGCATAGGAGGAAGCACCCGCAATTTCTCACCGATTCCTTCCGCCAACGCCGTTCCCCGCAGCACACAGTAAGGCACATCTGCTCCAAGACGCACCCCCCGTTCCATTAGATCTTTTCTGGAAAGCCCCAGGCCATACATCTGATTCATTCCCCACAGGACAGCTGCTGCATCTGAACTGCCTCCTGCCATACCTGCCGCAACAGGAATTTTCTTCTGAAGCTGGATCGTAACTCCTCCTTCCAGACAAAATTCTTTCTGTAGCAGGTCAGCCGCCTTGTGTACTAGATTATTTTCATTCGTCGGAAGATAGTACAGATTTGTCTTCACCTGAATCCCCGGCTGTTTTACCTTTCGAATCTCCAGCTCATCATACAGGCTGATAGTCTGCATGACCATCTTCACTTCATGATAACCATCTTCCCTTTTTTTAAGGACATCCAGACAAAGATTTACTTTCGCCAGTGCTTTTAATTGTATTTTATCCATCATGTATTACAATTCCTTCCCCTTTTCCTTACAGACAGTTTAACAGGTGCATCTGAAATTGTCAAAAGAACACATATTTTTCATATGTTACCTTGCGATTTCTTTTACCATCAATATTTTCTGACCAGTTTTCAGATTTTCCTCTTTCAATTCATTCAGCTCCATCACCGCCTCGCAAGTAGTCGCATGCGCTTTTGAAATATCCCACAATGTCTCGCCCGGCTGCACAATATGAATAACCATACCCGGCATCCGGCGGATGCGGTCCATATCCAGAGGTTCTTCCTCCAGATCCTCCACCAGTTCCAGAGCAACCGGTTCCTCAAACATTGTCTGCATCTGAAGAACCGCTTTCATCTCCAGCTCCTGCGCATCCAGCATAGTCACCGTCAGCTGATCAAGGCACAGAAATGAACGCCATTCGCATTTTTCTGTATCTTCCTGCTCTACGGTATGTTCAAACGGAAACGAATGCACAGCGCAGGCAAGAGGCTGAGAATCATCAGAAGCCGCATACAGTACCCAGAGGTCCACGGTTCCCTGGGCTACAACCCCCTGCCCGTTTCTCTCCGTATGGTCCAGATGAACCTGCGCACCGGAATTTAAGATTTGAAGTACTTTTGGATCCGTATCTCCCAGTTTCATACGGCCATTCACCCGCGCTCTGGAATCCGAGATACCTCGCACCCAGTCCCACTGATACTGCTGCCTCCTCGGTCTGATTTCCCTGGTAAGACTATATGCATCACACAGAACCTCAGAAGTCACTTCCTCGAAATACCGGAACAAAAGCTCCAACACCACATCAATCCGGACCATCCGTGGTTCTCCGTCATAATCTGCCTGAAGCTCCAGTTCTCCCCGCAGAAGCGTAACCTCCGCTTTTCCGGTCAGATCAGAACGGCAGCCGTCACATTCTACTTCCTGATGAAAGGGAATTCCCTGCTCCAGCCACTGAAGTCTTCCCGGCTCATCTTCACACTCATACAGGAAAAACACCAAAAGCTCTCCTTTGACCAGAAATCTTCCTTCTTCCTGCCGTACCTCCGTTCCCTGCAGACACATTTCCCTCCAGAGGATTCGGCGCATATTCGGGCGTCCCGGCGGAAGATTCATCTCCTCTTTAATACGAAGAGTGTCCTTTTTATGTATCACTTCCTGCTGCAACCGCACCGGGCAGGTCCGCACATACAGATCCGTTTCTTCCGGATGGCTGTTCATAAGCGGCACCGGCTGTTCCTGAACAGCTTCTACACTCAGAGTAAGCACACATTTTACATTTGCTTTTCTGGAATGGATTGCTGATGCATGCAAATCTTCCATACTCCAGTGAAAGTCCAGCACATCCCCTTCTTCCAGATCATTTAGGAATACAATTTCATCCACCGGAATGCTTCCCTCCAATATCTCCGGCATTCGTTCCTGTCCCTCTCCCATATACAGAATCCAGTATAAAAATGTCCCCCGTATCTTAACCTTTCCAGTCTCTCCTTTGATCTCATCCAGCCTGAACTCTCCCCGTTTATGAAGAACCCGGAAAATATCCGCTTTCTGATCCGGTACATTCAGATCCTCCTCCAGCGTAACCTGGCTGGCCGCGTTTCCTTTCTTATGATTCAATGTGACATATCTTCGTTCTAATTCCATAACCCTGATCCTTTCTTGTTTCTATTATTTAAAAAACTACTGGTTTTCCCATACTCTGCAGCTTCAGCACAATGTAAGGACAGGTGGTCGCTGCAGCCGTCTCTTCTCCTTTTCCAGGTCCCAGAAGTTCCGTATCCACATAGACTGCATTGCTGGTCAGATACAGTTCTTCTACTACAATGCTGTAACCGCTGGTCTGCTGCTCTCCATATCCTACACAAATATACAGATATCCTTCATCTTCATAAGTCACTTTAAAAGGAGTTATTTTCTTCTCCTCCAATACGCTCCTTAATTCCTCCGGAACTTTTTCCAGATCCAGAACAGTAAATTCCAGATCCGAAACCTTCTCCTCATCCTGTGTCTGCACACCGCATCCGGTCAGTATGCATATGACCAGCATCATGAGACACCATTTTTTCATGCACACATCTTCTCCTGTCTGTTTATTCCATTTTATGTGGAAAAATCCTGATTCAGACCAGTCTTATTTCTTGTATTCTTGATCTTCATCCATTATAATATATTAAAAAGGGAGGCTTAATCCGCAACCCCCGTTCATTATCAGATTTAGGAGGATTTACCCTGTGCATTTTAAGATCGCAAAAGAAGACAAGACCAACCACCGTTACAGTGGCGTCCTTGTCCATCCAACCTCTTTTCCATCGCCCTATGGTATCGGCGATATGGGACAGGGGGCTTATGATTTCATTGATTTTCTTGCCCAGGCAGGACAGCATCTGTGGCAGGTGCTTCCACTGGGACCAACCACCGTCGGAGACTCCCCCTACCAGAGCTTCTCTGTATTTGCCGGACAGCCGCTTCTGATCAGTCCGGAACTTCTGGCGAAGAAAAAGCTTCTGTCGGACGAAGATCTCAGGAATATTCCGGACTTTGACCTGGATCACGTAGACTATGACAAAGTTCTTATCTATAAAACCAGACTTTTCAAGAAAGCTTATACCAACTTCCGCCACACCGCGGACAAAAATCTTCTGGAAGAGTATGATGCGTTCTGCAGCAGCAATGCTTTCTGGCTTATGGACTATTGTCTGTTTATGGCCGGGAAAGATTACCACAAAGGACTTCCATGGTATGAATGGGACGACAGTCTAAGAGATCCCAACCAGCAGGAACGCGAGAAATGGACAGATATTCTGAAGGCTGATGTCAACTACTATAAATTTATTCAGTATCTCTTCTATAGTCAGTGGTATGATCTGAAGGAATATGCAAACGAAAAGGGTATTGCCATCATCGGAGATATTCCCATATTCCCCTGCTGGGACAGTGCAGATGTATGGGCGAACAGAGACATGTTCTGTCTGGATTCTAAAGGCTATCCTCTGGAAGTGGCCGGAGTCCCGCCTGATTACTTCAGCGCCACTGGACAGCTCTGGGGCAATCCGCTCTACGACTGGAAGGCCCACAAGGAAGATAACTACCGCTGGTGGGTGGAACGTATCCGTAATCAGCTGGATCAGGTTGATTATGTCCGCATTGATCATTTCCGCGGTTTCGAAGCCTACTGGTCAGTTCCTTATGGGGAAGAAACCGCTCTGAATGGCAAATGGAAAAAAGGCCCCGGTGAAGAACTTTTCCTTGTGATTCGCAAAGCACTTGACGGAGAACTTCCGATTCTGGCAGAAGATCTGGGAATCATCACGCCTGAAGTGGAACGCCTGCGGGATATGTTCGAATTTCCAGGCATGAAAGTCCTACAGTTCGGCTTTGAGGGCGGAGAAAGCACCTTCCTTCCTCATCAGCTGGATACCCGCAACTGTATCTGCTATACAGGTACCCATGACAATGATACCAGCCGCGGCTGGTATGAACATACTTCCGAACAGAACCGTGATAAGATCCGCCGCTATATGAATACGGATGCCAGCAGTGTAAGTTGGGACTTCATTCGCACCAGTCTCAGCACAATTGCAAAATATGCCATTTTCCCGGTCCAGGATCTCTTGAAACTGGGATCTGAGGCGCGAATGAATGTCCCCGGAAGCCCCTCGGGCAACTGGACATTCCGCTTTCGCGCCGGACTTCTTGATGAAGGAATGGCCGCCGGACTTAAACAGCTGACCGAACTTTATGGAAGATTCGGATAAAGAACAGACAGAAAGAAGGTTATCCTGCATGATACGTTTTATATTGGTTGCCCTGACACTTCTGCTCTATCTGCTCTTTGGCATCCCCATACTTCTGATCGAATGGCTGATCAGCCGGTGGAACCCCCATTTCCGCGATATCAGCTGCCTGCGCATGGTGCAGGCAGCTTTTAAGCTGATTCTGTGGTTCACTGGAGCACATATTACTTACATTGGCAGAGAAAATATTCCAAAGGACCAGGCAGTCCTCTATGTGGGCAATCACAACAGCTATTTCGACATCCTGCTCACCTATTCCCAGTGCCCGGGTCTGACCGGATATGTGGCCAAATCCGAGATGCTCAGGTATCCGCTTCTCAGAGATTGGATGAAGCGGCTTTACTGCCTGTTTCTTGACCGCACGGATATACGTGCAGGTTTGCAGATGATCAAAACCGGCATAGACTATATTAAGTCCGGTATCTCCATCTGCATTTTCCCGGAAGGAACCAGGAGTACAGATGGTAAGATACAGCCATTCAAAGAAGGGAGTCTTAAGATGGCCTCGAAAACCGGATGTCCGATCATCCCCATTGCCATCACCAATTCCGCTGAGATCTTTGAAAATCACCTGCCAAAGGTCAAACCCTGCCGAGTTATCGTGGAATATGGTGCCCCCATCCATCCCAAAGAGCTCACAAAAGAAGAACAGAAATTTCTCGGAGCTTATACACAACAGCAGATCCAGGAAATGCTTGACCGGCATTCCATATAGACATCTATGGGGAGGTATTTATGAAAATTGTTGTACTTGCAGGCGGTATTAGCACAGAACGTGATGTATCGCTTTCCAGCGGAAGAGGAATCTATCAGGCATTGAAGAAGAATGGACATCAAGTTATCCTTCTCGATGTATTTTTAGGTCTTTCTGTACCGACTGGTCCGCTGGAAGAATTATTTGAACAGGAGATTGACTGGACCGCATCCATTCAGGATGTTGCAGAAAAAGCACCTGATCTGGAAAAGATTAAAGCACTTCGTCCAAATGCTAAAAGTTTACTGGGGCCCGGAGTTCTTGAACTCTGCAGTCTGTGTGACATGGTATTCCTGGGACTTCATGGAGCCAATGGTGAAGACGGACGGATTCAGGCACTTTTTGATCTGATGGGAATCCGTTACACCGGAACCGACCATACCAGCAGCGCCCTCTGCATGGATAAGCATATTACCAAGCAGATGTTCCACGGACTTGGCATCCCCACCCCGCCTTCTATCACCGTCAAAAAAGGAGAACCTTTCGAACTTCCGAACGAGATTGGTTTTCCATGTATGGTCAAAACCTGCTGCGGCGGTTCTTCGGTCGGCGTATACCGGGTGGATGATGTCTTCGGCCTTGAGAATGCTCTGAATAAAGCATTTTCCTATGAGAATCAAGTGCTGATCGAACGCTGTATTATTGGCCGGGAATTTTCTGTTGCTGTCATTGACCAGAAAGCACTTCCGGTTATTGAGATTGCACCAATTAGCGGTTTTTATGATTATAAGAACAAATATCAGGCAGGAAGCACCATTGAAACCTGTCCTGCTGATATCCCGCAGAATCTGTCCGCACGAATACAGCGCCATGCAGAAGCTGCATGTAACGCTGTTGGAATCAAGGGATATGCCAGAGTAGATTTTATGCTGGATGAGCGTTCAGGAGAAGATTACGCACTGGAAGTTAACACACTTCCCGGAATGACGCCTACCAGTCTTCTTCCCCAGGAAGCTTCTGTTCTTGGTTATTCTTATGAAGGACTCTGTGAATGGATCTTGCAGACATCCATGAAGAAATATGGATTGCCTGCATCCCCTCAGAAGTGACAGTTCCAGAAGATACAGGAGGCAATATAATTATGAAACATTTTACCATCCGGCAATTTATGGATGCCTGCCGCGGAATCTGGCATGGTCCTCCTGAATTACTGGAGCATCCAATTCAGGGCGTTGTAACCGACAGTCGTCTTGTTAAAGAACATGATCTTTTCGTAGCAATCGCCGGTGAGCGGGTGGACGGACACCGTTTTATTCCGGGGATCTATGAAAAAGGCGCCCTCTGTGCCCTCAGTCAGCAGAAACTCTCAGAACCGGCCGGTCCTTACCTGCTTGTTGAAGATACCCTGCAGGCACTGAAGGACGGTGCAGAAGCCTACCGTCAGACTTTGGATATCCCGGTGATTGGCATCACCGGCAGTGCGGGCAAGACCAGCACCAAAGAGATGATTGCTTCTGTTTTATCGCAAAAATATCAGGTACTTAAAACCCCTGGCAACTATAACAATGAGATTGGCGTCCCGCTGACACTTTTTATGATTGATACACACCATGAAGCCGCCGTGCTGGAGATGGGGATGAATCATTTCGGCGAAATGCATCGCCTGAGCAAAATGGTCCGTCCAACTCATTGCGTCTTCACCAATATCGGAGTGGCCCATCTGGAACATCTGGGAAGCAGAAACGGCATCTTAAAAGCTAAAATGGAAATGTTCGATTATGCCTCAGAAGATGCTCCTGTATTTGTTAACGGAGATGACGATAAACTGATTGCTTTAAAAGACCGGGCGGTCACCTTCGGACAGAAATCTTCCAATCAGATATGGGCAGATCAGGTGGAAAACCTGGGACTTGACGGAATCCGCTGTCTGCTCCATGCCGAAAGGACAAAAACGGAAGTCACCATACCTCTTCCTGGCATCCATATGGTCTACAATGCCTGCGCCGGAGTCTGTGTGGGCCTTTCCCTTGGTCTTTCCATGGCTCAGATCAAGGAGGGGATCGAAGCTCTAAAGCCACTGAGCGGCAGAAGCAATATCCTCCACACACGTCGTTACACCCTGATAGACGACTGCTATAATGCCAACCCGGTATCTATGTGCACCATGTTGGATGTACTGGATTATGCACTTACCCGGAAAGTGGCCATACTGGGAGATATGGGAGAACTGGGAGAACAGGCGGAAGCTCTGCACGCCTCTGTCGGAGAACATCTGAAGGCGCTCCATATAGACGTGATCATCACTATAGGAACCCTCAGCCGCGCGCTTTACGAAGCCGCCAGAACAGCTTCCCCCCATGCCTTATGCTGGCATTACGAAGACCTGAATCAGTTTCTCTCTGAAGCGGAGCTTCTTCTGAAAGACGGCGATGCGATTCTTGTCAAAGCATCCCACTACATGCAGTTTGAGCAAATCGTAACCGCACTGTCCTGCAAGAACTGATATTAAAAACAGGAGCGCTTTGTCAAAGCAGCGCTCCTGCCATTTCTTTTTTCTTCCCTTTGTTTTCCATATATTGAATCATAAACGGTTCCATTTCTGCTTTATTCTTCCCCATAACAAAGGCAAGTTCCCCATACAGAGCATCCTCTGCCATCTTTAGATACCGTTCATCTGTCGCTCCCATTTTCTTTCCCTGGGCTGTCCTTAACTGCTTTCTCTGATACAGCGTCTTGATCACTGCCACCCACTGACGATAATCGCAGGAATTCACTGCCTGTTTGTAATGGTCTTCTCTGAGCTTCTCATTTGTAACCCTGATCTCAGGAATACCCGGAATCTCATCCAGCAATGCCCATGCTTCCTGTTCTGTAATCACCCGTCTGGCGTTAGCATCTTCCTTGTCCACCGGAAAATATACCCGATTCCCCTTGATATTCAACGGTGCCAACACATAATACAGTCTCTTTTTGTCAGCTCCGGCAATATTCAGATGTGTGATATCTTCTATTCTGCATATCCCGCTGCGGCCATAGATAATATATTCGCCCTTCTGATACATAGTTTTCCCTCCTATAATAGTCCCGCCTCCACCGTTCCCCAAACCCCCGGGTCTGGAAGAATGTTCTGACGAACTGGTTTTAAATTGTCGTGAAAAAAAACCTGCATGTATCTGTGAACATGCTGGTTTCTTTGTATCTGCTTACCCGCTAGCACTGATTTTTCAGACATTTCCCCCAAATATATATTTATTATAACAAATTTTCAAAAATTTTGTAAGTCTATTTTTAATTGTTTGAAAATTTTGTGAGTATTAACCAAATATAAAGCCCTAAATTTGTCTGATTTAACCAAAAAAGATGAGTCCGGAGGGGAATAAGTAATTCCCCTTCCGGACTCACTCTTCCAGATATGACAAAATTCCCATGGCCACCGCCCAGGCAATCTGGTTCTGGTAGCTGTCCTCCTGCAGTTTCTTGGCTTCTTCCCAGTTACTCAGGAAACCGCACTCCACAATCACAATAGGTACTTCCGTCTTTTTCAGAAGATAATAGCTCTCATTGGCCTTGGCCTGCCGATGATTTTCCGGATCCACATAGGAGACAAGTTTTTCCTGAAGAATTTCTGCCAGCTTCTGCCCTTCCTGTGAAGTACCATAGTAAAACACCTGCGCCCCGTTTACATATTCCTCATGATAGCTGTTTTGATGGATACTGACCACACAGTCAGGCCGCGTCTCATTGATCAGAGCACAGCGGTTTTTCATATCCTGGACCTTTTTATTGGATGTCTGCTCCTCATACAATCCTGCATCCGTCTCTCTGGTCATTACCACCGTTATACCCTGCTGTTCCAGGATCTTCTGCACTTTTTTTGCAATGATCAGATTCAGGTCTTTTTCCAGAGAATCATCTACCCCAATCTTACCTGGGTCATTTCCTCCGTGCCCTGCGTCAATCACAACCGTCCATTCTCCGGTCTTCGCCTGCACCAGACTGCTGGAAGCCCGTTCCCAGCCTTTTTCTGCGAGAATACATGCACACAGAATCAAAACCACCGACATTATTAATTCCAGTTTTTTTCTCTCCAAAATCAAAACCGCCGCATATACTTTCCATTAAGTATATGCGGCAGTCTTTTCTCTGATACCTTTTCTACAGGCCACCTATCAGTTGACATAACGAAGAATTACATCCCAGACTGCTGTGCGCTCATAGCCAAGACGCCAGGACGCCACACCCGCCAGGTCATACTGTTTGATCAGCTTCAGCTTTTCCTCGATGGAACGTTCTTCCTCCATCCACATCTGATAAATACTGCCTTCGTATTCCAGTTCAATATAATATTGTCCTGAGGTTTCATCCCACACAGGTTCAATACTGTTATTTACTGCTTTCTTGGCCGCGCTGTCCATTCCCAGTGCTTCGCTTGTCACCGTTCCATTCTCATCAGTTCTCCAAAATCGGGTATAAAACGGTACCGCATTGATAATTTTTTCCTTCGGAACTTCTTCCAATGTCTTTTGAATTCCATTGTCCACGAAGCCAATGGAAGCCACAGAACCTGCGGTTTCCGAGTTGGCTGGTGTCTCATCATACCCCATGATAATAAGATAATCGGCAAAAACACTCTGTTCCGCACGGTTATAAAACCGATTATACTCTGCCGGCACATAATTATCCACAGATAATACAATCCCGTTTAAACGGCACATAATCGAAAGTTCCCTGATAAACTGCAAATACCCTCTCGCACTGTCGCTATTGATATATTCCATATCCAGATTCAGTCCGTCCAACCCATATTGTATAGCCTGTGCAATCAGGTTATTAACCAATTTCTGGCGGCTGGCTGTTCTGCTGAAAATCTCATAATCCAGAATCGTGTCTTTATAAGTAATATCCTCCACCAGTCCCCATACTTCCACGCCATTTTGATGACAATAATTCACATATTCCTGACTTGCCAGAGATTCAATTCCTCCATCGTTATCCTTCAGCCGAAACCAGGTGGGAGAAACCGTCGTCAAGCCTTTCGTATTCGCCAGCACTTTATAAATATTCTCGTTGGCATCCATATTAGTCACCTGGTGCCAGGACAAATTAATCTTATAGTCCTTTGAAATATTTGAGTAAACCGGTGCTGTATATTCTGGTTCCTGTATGGCTTCCTGCGATACGGACGAAATCTGTTTCTTGCTCACATACCCGATGTATCCATCTTTTGTAAGAACTTTCATCCACCCTTCAATCTCTTCCTCTTCTTCAAGCACATACATGAGGCCGCCTTTTTCCACTGAAGTCAACACGGGACTTTTGATCCCTGCCTGATAGCGTACCTGTGCCCTCTTCTGTGCAGTCACCACATCACGGCTTCCATACTCGTCGATAATATGCACATGATTGGGAGTTTCCCAATATTCGTAAATAAAATTTGTATATTTATTCACAAAGTCCAGAGCCACAAAAATATCATTCCCGTCTGCCCGGAGAATTACATAACCCTCGTTCTGCTTTGCCTTGGCCACTGTATAATCACTGCTTCCCACTGCTGCACTGACAAGCTCGGTAGGAAGTGCATAAAGATAGGTATTCTCAGAAGCATCCCAATAAAATCTGGAATTCAGATACTGGTATACGGTTTCCACATTTAAGTAGACTCTTCCATCCAGAAGTCTGCCCTTATCCTCCAGCATAGTATCGTTCAAAATGACTGCAATCTCCTGTTCATTTTCCAGATGGAAATATTCATTCAAATCCGCCTGCTCTCTGGAGGGAGAATATTTATCATAAAGCATCTTTCCAATAATACCTCCGCCGGTAACCAGGATCAGTACCACTGCCACCAGCACCGGGATCATCTGCGGATTACGTCTTCTCTGTCTTCTCTTTGGGCGCCTTCTTCGTTTTCCTCCGGCGCCCTGAGTCCTCCCTTTTCTTCTCGATTCCCGTTCCTGTCTTTCTTCTATCTCTTCCTTATCTTCTCTTATCATGAATGTCCTCCTGACTACTTTATCCCTCGTGAAAGGCCCCGACTCTGCATGAATATCATGTCTGTTCCTTCTCTCAGCCCCGCTCTGCAAAGAACGCAAGCACGGCGCTTATCCTGACTGTTCTTTGCATCGCAATGGTCTGTGTAAGTATTTCCTGAAAATACGCAAATACAATGGGTCTTCTTTCATTTCTTATATTTCAATCCATTATATCATAAAGCCGCCGTTCTCACCACTATAATCTCAGGGCATAGAGACTTTTCTTTGGTTTCTGTCCTTATCAGATTTCCCGGCGGCTGCTGTTTTCATTCGCAATATGGGCATATTTTTTCAAAAGAAGGCTCTGTGATATATGACAAACATGCACATACCGCCCGGCTGCCGCATCCCCCCTTATGCCTTTAAAAACAATTGGAATTTGATCACTGATACTGTGAGAAGAATCAGAAATATAGACTTACAATACTATTATACACAGCATTCGCCCTTTTTCAAGCATTTTTCACAAAAATTTCAGAAATTTTTCCTCTAATTCACAAGCTGGCAGGCTTTACATATTCCGGATTATTGTTTATACTATATTAAACTATAAATATTTCAAAACAGGTTGTGATCGCATGAAAATAGAAAAAATAAATGAAAACAAAATACGTTGTATTCTGACACGCGATGATCTGGAAGTCCGTCATATTAAACTCAGTGAGATTGCCTATGGCTCAGAGAAAGCCCGTTCGCTGTTTCGGGATATGATGGAGCAGGCTTCCCACCAGTTTGGATTTGAAGCGGATAATATTCCGCTGATGATCGAGGCGATTCCGATGCCCAATGAATGTATTATTCTTGACATCACAAAAGTGTCAGATCCGGAGGAACTGGACACCAGATTCTCCCGATTCTCTCAGAGTTCAGGAGATTCCTCCGACAACTCTGTCAGAGACTTTCTCCCTGACGGCGCTGATGAAGTTCTGGATCTGTTCCAGAAGCTCCTTGAGCACCGTCTAAAAAATACGCCCAAGGAGACTCGTGAAGAACAGGCGGCCACGCTTGCCAGTGAACTGGATATGCGTAAGCTCTACCTTTTCCATCGCCTGGATTCTATTGTAGAGGCTTCTTCTATATTAAAAGATACTTACCATGGTGAGAACCGGCTCTATAAGAATCCGGATACCGCACAGTACCATCTGGTTATCACCAAATCCGACCATACGCCGGAGCAATTCAATAAGGTATGTAATATCCTGTCTGAATATGGTTCAAGCAACAAATATTCCGTATCCAATGAAGCCTACATGAAAGAGCACTATACGCTCCTGATTGATGGTGGTGCACTTCAGCAACTGGCAAAAATCTAGCTTCACCCGCCTCATAAACATATCACCCTGTTTTCTGATCTTAATCCGTTTCAGAAAACAGGGTTTTTATTAAACACCTGCAGACTCATAAGAAACTCCCCCTACAGCGGAAGTGCGACTTATGATTCTATTCTGGAACAACTGGAGCAGC
The DNA here is from genome assembly GCA_910579225.1 of uncultured Lachnospiraceae bacterium. Classification (GTDB taxonomy): domain Bacteria; phylum Bacillota; class Clostridia; order Lachnospirales; family Lachnospiraceae; genus Hominiventricola. The sequence continues at coordinate 113,575 of CAJTTI010000006.1, forward strand.
TGGACGACATTGTAAAAACCCCTTATACAGAGGAATTAGAAGAACTTGTAAGGCGTATGAGACGCCTCGATAAACTTGGCAGCAATTCATAAAAGTACATTAAAAAGGCAGCCGTTTTTCTTTGGCTGCCTTTTAGCTCATTCACTTTATGCTCCAAGAAAATTATTCAGTCTGGCAACGAGCACATCCGGATCCATCCCATGAACCAGCGCCGCTTCTTCCAGGCTCTCTGCCTGTGCAGACGGACATCCGATGCAATGCATACCTTCTCTCATTAAAATCGGAACGATATTCTGATCCATTTTCACCAGATCTGCGATAATCATATCTTTTGAAATTTTAGCCATCTTTAGGGTAACCTCCTGTCGTATTTTCAGCCATGCGGTTTTTCTCTGCCACATATGACCATATTATAAGCCTATTTACTTGCAAAATCAAGGGAGTATGGTATAATTTAAACAGTTCAACCATAAGCATGGGGAGAACAAACTGACAATTTCATAGGTGGAGGGATGTATATGGAATCAAAGCGCTATATGATCTCCGACGCTGCCAAGATGGTAGATGTAGAATCTCATGTCCTCAGATACTGGGAGGACGAGCTTGAACTGCCTATCGAACGCAACGAGATGGGTCATCGCTGCTATACAGAAGATAACATCCGCATGTTTCATCACATTAAGGATCTGAAAGAACAAGGCTATCAGCTAAAAGCGATTAAAGTTCTGGTACCTGAGATGGAGCAGGGTAATGTACCACCGGCAATTGTCCCCGAACCGGAACCACCTGTCAATGACAAGATGGAACAGTTTCAGATGATTCTGGGAAAAGTTGTCTCACAGGCGATTCGGGAAAATCAACAGGAGATGGGAAAGGAACTCAGCCATCAGGTCTCCACGCAAGTTGTCAAAGAGATGGATTATCTCTTCCGACTTCAGGAAGAACGCGAAGAGACGCACTACAAAAAGCTGGACGAGCTGATCCGCTCCTCCCAGAAGCAAAGGAAGCTTCTGGCACTTGGAAAAAAGCGGGAGAAAAAAGCAAAGGAACCCAAGATCAAAGAGGCCCAAATCAAGGAGCCCCGAATAAAAGAAGATAAAAAAAGCGAAGCACCAAAGAAACCATGGTTCTTCGGCACACAACCAAAAAAAGACATAGTCCTCTAGGACTATGTCTTTTCTTTTGCGAATCATACTGCTATGTACTACGAATTACTCAGCAGAAATTGCCTCGTTCGGACATTCTGCCTCGCAGGTTCCGCACTCCAGGCAGGCATCTGCATCGATCACATACTTTCCATCTGCCTCAGAGATCGCATCTGCCGGACAAACTTCAGCACAGGAACCGCATCCCACGCAATCACCAGAAATAACATATGCCATGGTACTATATCCTCCTTTATAGTTTTTGATACCCCTTCAGGTTCTGCATCTATTTTAATATAAATGTCCATAATATGCAAGCGCAAATCACTTCCAAATCAGGCCTTTTGAGCGTGAACCCTGTCCCCCGGTCAGGAAGGTTCCCGATCCATATCACTAAACTTAGTAAGTTCAGGCATCCACAGAAGATTCACTGTTCCGATGGGACCATTACGTTGTTTTGCAATAATCACTTCCGCCACACGCTGTTCTGCCTCTGACAGATCTCTGTTATAATAGCCTTCTCTGTAGAGAAACATTACCACGTCTGCATCCTGCTCAATAGCACCCGATTCTCTGAGATCTGACAGCATAGGACGATGATCCGGCCTTTGTTCCACCGCACGGCTGAGCTGCGACAGGGCAACTACTGGAACATCCAGCTCACGGGCCAGCGCTTTCAAACCCCGGGAAATATCCGAAATTTCCTGCTGCCTGGAAGCATTATTATATTTCGTATCTCCATTCATCAACTGTAGGTAATCAATAATTACAATCTTAATATCATATTCCATCTTTAACTTCCGACACTTGGAACGCATCACTGGAAGTGTAATACCAGGAGTGTCGTCAATAACCAGCTTGGAATTAGCAATATTGGCAGAACCTTCCACCAGATTCATCCACTCCTCATCTGTCAGTCTTCCGTTACGGATCTTCTGAGCATCCACGTGGGACTCAAGGGACAGCATACGATTTACCAACTGTTCCTTGGACATTTCCAAACTGAATATAGCCACCCCCTGCCCTCTCTTAAATGCCATATGCTGCGCCAGATTCAGTACAAATGCAGTCTTTCCCATGGAAGGCCTAGCCGCAATCAGAATCAGGTCTGAAGGCTGCAGGCCGGAAGTCTTATAATCCAGATCCATAAATCCTGTCTCCAGACCAGTCACTCTGCCTCTTGCCCTGGCAGCCGCATCAATCTTCTTCATAGCGTTGATCACTACTTTACGAATTGGAACAAATTCATTCCTGCCGCCTCTCTGCGCCAAGTCAAAAACTCTCTTTTCTGCTTCCGCAAGAGTATCTGCCACTCGTTCTGAACCACTATAACAGGTATTCGCAATCTCTTCATTCAGGCGAATCAAACGTCTTGATACTGCTCTCTCTGCCACAATCTCCGCATAAAACTTAATATTGGCTGAAGTAGGAACCTGATTCATCCAACGCAGAATCTGCTCGATACTGCACGCCTCTTCCGGCACGCCTTTTTCTTTCAGTTTTGTATGCAATATTACCGGTTCCACCGGTTTTCCTTCATTATACAATTCCACCATGGTATCATAAACCATGCCCATCTGTCTTTGATAAAAATCATCACCTGTGATTATCTCTGACACGATCATAATAGTCTCATTATCAATCAACATGGCGCCAATAACAGAACCTTCAGCCTCTTCATCATGAGGCATGACACGTTTTATGAGCGCTTCTTCCATATCCGTTCCACTCCCGGCCCTAGATTTCCTGTACGACGACTTTCAATTCTCCTGTCACTTGCGGATGAAGCTTGATCGGTACCATCGTTGTCCCAACTGCTTTGATAGGACTTGGAAGTACCAACTTTTTCTTATCAATCTCCAGATCCAGCTGCTCTTTTGCAGCCTGAGCAATTTCCTTGGAGGAAATAGAGCCAAACAGTCTGCCTCCTTCTCCTGCTTTAATTTTCAGAGTCACTTGTACTTTCTTCAAATCTTCCGCAAAGCTCTTCGCTTCTTCCAATCTCTCTGCCGCCAGTTTATCCTGATGTGCTTTCTTCAGCTTCAGATCGTTCATATTTTTTGGCGTTGCTTCCAAACCCAGCTTTTTTGCCAGAATAAAATTCCTTGCATACCCATCATTTACTTCCACCAAATCTCCTTTTTTCCCAAGGGATTTTACATCTTCCAATAAAATTACTTTCATTCCAGTTCTCCTTCCTCTAACATACGATCCAATGTCTCACGTACAATCTTCATAGCTTCTTCCACAGAACATTGCAACTGTGCTCCTGCAACATTCAAATGTCCGCCGCCGCCTATTTTTTCCATAATCAACTGCACATTCACTTCATCAATCGAACGCGCACTGACATAAATCTTCCCATTATATTCTGTGAAAACAATAGAAGCACGTACTCCAATGATATTCAAAAGCTCGTTAGCCGCCTGCGCACCCACAATTGTCGGACTCACCAGCCCTTTACCCGGACAGACAGAGAGCGCAAATCCTTTGTACACCTCTGCATGCCGAACAGATTCCGCCCGCGCCTTGTACTCTGCCATATCATTTCTGAACATCTTCCGCACACGGGTCACGTCTGCTCCGCATCTCCGGAGAAATGCTGCCGCTTCAAACGTACGGACTCCTGTCTTCGTCATAAAGTTATCCGTATCAATCACAATTCCTGCATACATGCAGTCTGCCTCTCCGCCTTTCAGCCGTATATTATCTGCAAAATACTGCAAGATCTCTGCAACCATCTCACAGGCAGAAGAAGCATTCGGCTCAATATAAGAAAGCACTGCATGACCAATCGCTTCATTTCCCCTTCTGTGATGATCAAACACTACAACTGTCGGCGTCATAGACAGAATATCTTCACACTCTGTATAGCTTGGACGATTGGTATCTACCACTACTACTGCCGTATTGCGGTCCACAATCTCTCTGGCCTGTCCGCTGCCGATTACAATTCCCGGCTCTCCGCTGTTAACCTCATAGAAAACATCCAGCATAGGACGTACGGAAGTAGTCACTTCATTCACCACTATATAAGCTTTCTTGTTCAAAGCTTTTGACGCACGGTAGATACCCACTGCCGCCCCAAAGGAATCTGCATCTGTCAGGCGATGACCCATAACCACGACTTTATCTTTTGCCTCAATGATCTCCCTGAGCGCCTGCGCTTTCACACGGGCTTTTACCCGTGTATTTTTCTCTATCTGTTGTGTCTTTCCTCCATAATAAGTGATCTGTTCTTTCGTCTTCACAACTGCCTGATCACCGCCCCTAGCCAAAGCCAGGTCCATGGCGCTGCGGGCATATTCCATACAGTCCATGTAAGATATACCGCCGGAACCAATGCTGATACTCAAAGTGATTGGCATCTCATTTCCAATATTGACCGTCTTGATATCCTGCAGAAGATCAAATTTATTCTCCCGAATCTGTGTCAGCGCTTTCTCCTTCATAACCACAAAGAAGCGGTCCTTTTCCAGCTTACGGACAATACCGTCATATGCATTGAAGTATTTATTGATCTTACGCTCAATCAGGGCAACCAGAAGAGACGTCCTTACTTCTTCCACTTCTTCCAGCGCTTCGTCGTAATTGTCAATATAGACAAGACCTGCAGCCATACGTTGTTCCTGATTCTCACGAATATAATGGTTAATCTCTGTAATATCGAACAAATAGAGAGCCGTCAAACTCCCCTCAAATTCCACTGCACTGACCAGATGACTGTTCTTCATATTATCATCCATATAAATCAGTTTCATATCTGCCCGGTAATCAGACTCTCCATAGCTGAACTCCACAGATGTATGCGACTGCTCACCTGCAGGAAGGACCTTCCGGTTCAATTCTGGAAAGATCGTGCTGATGCTCCGGTTGTACTCTGGCCCTTTCTCTGTAATCTCCATAAACTGCCGGTTCATCCAGATGATCCTGCCGTCTTCTGTAAGCAGCGCATAAGGAAGCGCAAGCTCTTTCAGAAGATTTTTCTGAATCTGGCCATAATGAGTAGCAAAAGAAACCAGTTCCGTATAAAGAACCGGCTGATTGCTGGCGTACAGAATACCGGCAACTGCCGCATAGATCAGAACAAATACCGCCATGACAATACCAGCATCATGGGATATGACATAGATCCAAATATTCATGCCGATCAAAAGCAGTGTCAGATACAAAGGCCAGCGCACATATAGGCGGAGCTGACCATTCAGTTTTACATTCTTCTTCATCTCACTATTCCTTGTTCCGGAAATTATACTTTGCAATGCCAGGCACGACACAGTTCTCTTTCGCCTGGCTGTGCACTCTTACACGCAGTGCTGCTCAATTCCGCTTCGCTTCATCTCGCTCACGGGCTTCGCCCTATACAGCCATCCAAAAGATACCTGCTTTCGTGCACGCACGACACAGTTCTCTTTCGCCTGGCTGTGCACCGCTCATTGCTTTCCTGAACATTATAACATTAGTCGGGGGTTCAGACAAGCGGAAAAAGAGCACCGCCGGAGCGGTGCCCAAAAAGTTGTTCTTATTCTGCTGTGTACGGCATAAGCGCCACATGTCTTGCTCTCTTAATTGCTACTGTCAGCGCTCTCTGATGCTTTGCACAGTTCCCGGTGATTCTTCTCGGAAGAATCTTTCCTCTCTCGGAAACATATCTTTTTAATTTATTTACATCTTTGTAATCAATCTCATTGTTCTCTTTGCCACAGAATACGCAAACTTTTTTTCTTCTGCGCCCGCCTCTTCTCATCTTCGGAGCGTCGCCTTTTTCATTTTTGGTGTAAGCCATGATGGTTCCTCCTTCTCACATTACTTGTATCAAATCCGATTGTTAATTAAAAGGCAGTTCTTCATCAATTCCGTCCGGAATATTCATAAATCCGTCTCCTGCTGCACCCATGGGACTTGGCATCGGAGCTGGAGCCGACTGGTATCCGCCGCCCATGCCGCCACGGTTTGAGTCATTTGCGGCCTTGCTCTCCGCGAACTCAATCTCCTCAAGAATCACTTCTGTTGTATAGACCTTCTGCCCGTCCCGATTGGTATAGCTTCCGGTCTCAATTCTGCCGCTTGCAGCCACTTTGATCCCCTGACGCAGAAAACGCTCTGCAAACTCTGCCTGTTTTCCAAAAGCCTTACAGGTAATAAAATCTGCAGTCTGATCATCTCTCCGGTTAAACCTTCGGTCTACCGCCAGGGTAAATCTTGCAATTGCAAGCGCATTCTCGCCATTAGAATAACGAATCTCCGGATCTCTGGTCAAACGTCCCATTAAAACTACTTTATTCATTAACAATCACCCCTTAATATGCTGTTACTATGCATCTTTGCGAACACACAGATAACGGATGACATTGTCCAGAATACGCACACGTTTCTCTACTTCTGCCGGACAGGTTGCCGGTGCATCGAACTGGATGAAGTAGTAGAATCCTTCTCTCATCTTCTGAATCTCATATGCGAGCCTTTTCTTGCCGCCGTCTTCCACTTCTGTCACCACACCGCCGAAACGTGTAATGATTTCTTTCGCTTTCTCTACGGCTGCTGCTCTCTCATCATCTTCGATTTTTGCATTCACAATCAGTGCTAATTCGTATTTGTTCATGCTTCTACCTCCTTTTGGTCTCTGGCGCATGGGGCTGCCATGCACAAGGAATCGCCCTGAAAACAGGGCTGTCATATATCACAGAATAAAACTATAGCATAATTTTCCCATATTTTCAAGCTTTTTTTCGCAGTCCCCGCGTGTTTTTTTCCACCAGTTTCCTGGTTACCATCACCTGATGACCACACCCTTCGCACTTCAGCCGGAAGTCTGCCCCCACTCTGAGAATCTCCCATTCCTGGCTCCCGCAGGGATGTGGTTTTTTTAATTTTACAATATCTCCTACCTGGTATTCCATATCTGACTCCTGTCCGTCTTTCTTTTGATTTATAACTGACCGAAGATCTCACCAATACTTCCCTGCAGCAAAAGATCTGCCCGGGAATCCATGGGAGTAACGGACTTATTGATCAGCACCAGTTTCCGGCCATCATAATAGTCAATCAATCCTGCTGCCGGATAAACGGTAAGAGAAGTCCCTCCTACAATCAGAATATCTGCATGCTGAATCGCTTTTACTGCTCCCTGCATGGTAGCCGTATCAAGTCCCTCTTCATATAAAACCACATCCGGTTTTATCTTTCCGCCACATTTCTCGCAGACAGGTACGCCTGCAGAGTGTAAAATATATGCAGCATCATAAAATGCACCGCATTTCTCACAATAGTTCCGGTGTACGGAACCATGAAGCTCATAAACAACTCTGCTTCCTGCCGCCTGATGAAGTCCGTCAATATTTTGCGTTACCACTGCCCGGAGCTTTCCCTCCTGCTCCCACTGAGCCAGTTTTTTATGTGCTGCATTGGGCCTGGCATCCAGCGCCAGCATCTTGGCACGGTAGAACCGGTAAAACTCTTCTGTCTTTTTCCGGTAGAATGTATGGCTCAGAATCGTTTCTGGTGGATAATCATACTGCTGATGGTACAATCCATCCACACTTCTAAAATCTGGTATACCGCTTTCCGTAGAGACGCCTGCCCCTCCAAAAAAGACAATATTGTCGCTTTCATTTACCCATCTTTTGAGTGTTTCCAATGCTTCTGTCATATTTCTGAGTCTCCTGATAAAAATTTGACTGATGTATGTCTTTCGAGCTCCGGATGAATTCCCTCGATGCAGACAGCCGCCGTATAATCCGCTGTCGAAAATTCCAGCAGCCGGCAGGTAAAGGCACCCCCCGGTTCCTTTCTAACAATCTCAGGATATGGTTCTTTCATTCTGATGTAAAAAGTAGCCAGAGAAGTATAAAATCCGGTTCCCAATGCTTTTAGAAAGCTCTCTTTTATCACCCAATATTCATAAAAAAGCCGCTGTTTCCTTTCCGCTGCAGCCTTTTCATAAAAAGGCTGTTCTTCCGGCTGAAGAACTCTGCGAATCAGAGAATTACCTGGTTCTTTTCCCGTATACTGAAGATCAATCCCCACCTCTCTGTCTGCAAGCGCACAGACAACCCAGCTCCCTGAATGGGACCAGTTCATATACAGGTTCTCCTGAGAAAGCAGATACGGTTTTCCATGTGCATTCCTCTCATAGAGTGCCGGCAGTTGTATGGAAGGAAACGTCTTTTTCAGGCTCAGGTTTAAAAGTATCTCTGCGCCAAGGCAAAGCTGCTGTTCTTTTGCCCGCATCTTTATCGCTCTTTCCAGACGTTCTTCTGACCGATAGCGCTTCCATCTGTCTTCTGTGAAATTCCTTCCTTCCACATTCATTGCATATATTTGTAACATCATGTTATTACTATACCAGAAAGGCGGCAAAAATACCAGCACAATACAAAAATGGAGCTGTCTCAAACCGCGGCAGCCCCAAGTTCTGTTTCCGGTGAGGGAATCGCTTATGTCAGCATTCCTTTATATAATTGCATTCTCCATATCCTGTGATACAATCTGCATATCCGGATAAAGATTTCCTCGTCTGGCTCCCGTCATCATCAGCTCTTCCGCCACTTTCCGGGGGTTTAAAATATGTATACAATGCAAATGCGGAATGCATCTCGGCATATATTCCATACCAATAGGCGGATACGACCGGGTTCTTGCTTTCACCTTTCTCATCTGTACATTGGGTACATAATATGGAAATACAGTAAATACACCTCTTTGCATCTTAATTCTTTCGCTGTGATAAGGGTGAATGATTGCCAGCGGCGGAATCTCTCCCAGTTTTACCGGAAGTCCATCTGAATAATAGCGAAGAAGCAGGAAGAAAAATGGATTCATTTCAAAATTTTTCAAGGCTTCCAGCTCTTTGCCCTTGTAAGACCGTCTGATGATCTCAAGAGCGGACAAGCCTATCATTGCATTCATATTTTTCTCCTGTACCTTTTTGATGTTATAATAAATTCCGCTTTTTTCTTCTTTTTGCAGCTCATTCAGAATATTTTTTGCCAATTTTAAATTAGGCACATTTTTTTCTCCCAGGGAATTACAGATCAATTCTACTGTTCCATGGCAGAATGCCCCATATACTTCTTTATTCAGTTTTGCGGGCTCCAATATCCAGATTACCGGTTCCGCAATCCGGCACCGCTCCGTAACTTCCAGATCTTTCACCGGCGTAATAAATGACTCCAACGCAAATTCCAATGCGACTGTCAGTGATTCACTCCAGTCCATCAACCTGGTTTTCGTGAAAAAATGCTGCATTACTTCTTGCCATTCTATTACAAACTGCGGCATTTGATAATTCAAATTATCATAATTTCTGGACATAAAACTCTGAAAGCGGTATTCCTCCCGCAAATGATTATTGCTGTACCTCTGCGTGTCATTATACTGATAGTCTGCATCTCTGAATATACTAGGTTCAAGATGGAAAGCCGCCCTGGAATGCCCCCGAAACCACATCAATGGCCTCTCGTCCGCATTTTTCTGTATCTCTTTTCTGATACACTGAACATGCTGATATATTTCTGCCAGACTTCCTGCATATCTGGTTTTTATTCCTCTATTCGGTGCACCCATACTACATCTCCTTTTCCATCATCTTAAACCGATTGTAATAATAATAATTTTGTATAAAATCAATGGTATTCTCCAGTTTCTGTTCTGTTGTTTTCTCATACACAAGACTGGGCACATTATAGAATTCTCCCACATCCATTTTAGGATCAGATAAACACTTCCAGTCTTTTTCCCATTTACAGCCCGGCTCTCCTTTGTTCTCAATCTGCTTTCGAATCTCCATCATATGGGAAAAAATATGCTCTGATACTATAAGATATCCACCATCCAGAATATTCCCCACTCCAAGGCAAAAGCATTCCAGTCTTCTGAAAATATATTTAACCGGTATACAGAACTCTTCCAGCTCCTCATACTTCTGCCATAAGGATTTTGTCCTCTCATCTGCATTCTGTATCCCATGAAGAACTATATACAATAAAGTTTTCCGGTAAGCATCCTCCTCTCCCATTTTTTGAAAATACAGCTTAATCTGCGCATTGATGCTTCCCAGGAAATATGCAACCTGTTTTTCCAACCGGACATCATTTCGTTCCCGAACTGCCCCCAGCATTTTCTGTCTGATACATTTCAATGTATATTCACAATATTCCATCCCCTTTTCCAGAAGACGGTCTGCTTTCATCCTGATCACTCCCAGTTCTTGGACCATTGAATCCGCGGTTCCCTCTTCCTCCATTTCCCTTGCCATCAAAACTGCAGCTACAATTTTAAACCTCTCATTATTTATATCGTTAGGCAAATATTCCTGTTCATCAATTCTTGCATCGCTGACAGTCTGCAGCACCTGTCTGCAATATCCAAAACTGTTGATTTCAAGCGAGGTTGTCATCAAAAGGTCTGCAAAACTTTCCAGATAAATCTTTGTAGCGACTTCTCTATGCTTTTTAATCTTCATTCCGTCTGTTTCCAGAAATATATTCAGCATTTTTCTGCAAAAAAGCTCTTTATCAAAGTTAAGAAGCCCAAGGTTCCGCAGAGTGTACATAAGATCCGGGTCTGCCAGCCAGATACTCTCCTCATACTGCAGACCTTCTTTATACTGCTTCTGATAATGTTCATACACTTTATCCAGATAATTGCTTAAGTGTTCCTCTGCATTATCGTTGCGGTTTTCCACTGCTTTATATAAATTTAATACTCTGTGTACCTCAATTGCCCGGATACAGTACTCTTTGACTGCGTATTCTTCTACTGATTTTTCCAGCAGATATTTACGCACTTCAAGCAGCTTTTTTTCAAAATATAATTTTTCAGAAAGAATATCTGTCAGCAAAATTTTCTCTTCGTCAGCAGAAGCATCTTCAGGTGCCACATAATCATAATATTTTTCCAGCAATATCTGCGCAAGTTTCTGGCACTTCAGATGAGTCGGCCATTCCCACAGCTCCAGGATCAATTCCATAGTCTCGTCTGTCATCAACTCTTCTTTCTGAAATCTGTCGTAGAAAAAATTATATAAATCTTTTTTTGCTTCCTGTAATTTATATTGATACTGCCTCCCTTCAAAATCAGCGCCAAATGGAAATATCCTTTCCAGATAATTATCTATTTCATTTAGCATTCCCTCAAAATCACATTCTGCAAATCCAGGTTTTCCACTCAGTTCATTATACGCAACTTCTATCATACTGTCAGTCAGATATTTTTCGATTTTCCCCGTGGCACCATAAAGCTTATGGTCAGACAATTTCAGCATCATGTCTCCCATGACCGCATTAAAAACATAATCCAATACATATCTTGCCACAAAAAAGTTTCGTTCATCCCTGTTCAAAGTTCTGAGATGATGGGACGATTCATGGACTATCCAGGGAAGCAGGTCATACAGTCTTCCAAAATATTCAAATGACGGAACTGTACAGATTATTTCCCTTTTTCTTTGGTTAATAAATGGTGCTGTCACTTCTACTTTATCTTTCGATAAATCCGGATAAATCACCGGAACAATTACCCGTTCTCCTGCACTCCCTCCAAGACCGCTTTCCAGGCAGGAACCTATATAAGATCTCATAACCTCCCTGTATGCTACCATCATCTTTTCGGTATCAATCTGGGTCTGAATCTCATAGACAGGGGACTGATAGGTCTGATAATTTACATTCTGCACCAGTCTCGTATACTGATTAATGGCCTGTATGTTCACACGCCATCCTTTCAACAGCGCCAGACGATTTCTTCGCTTTTCAGTCTCACTGAGCTTACTGCTTTCATTTATATATTCCTGCATACAGAAATTAATGCTCTGGCAGAGAGCTTCCATATCATGGCAAAACATAAGCCAGTTAATATAAGCCTCTTTTTCCATCCCAACTGCAGAAAAGGTCTTGTAAATCTCTTTCATTCCGCGGAACAGATCCTGAAAAGCACGGTATTCACTTGGAAAATAAGCTCTCCAGTCTTCTATCTTCTCAATTTTTTCAAATAATTCTCTATTTTTATTTATTACATGATTTAAATATTCATTATCTTCATTAATATTTTCTGCTGTACTTTCAGTAGAAATATCCACTTTAACCAGTATACGTTCGTTCACATTCCTCAGGAATGGATATCTGAGAATGTTTTTCAGATCCACTGCCTGCTCATTATACTCCTCTTTTTCCCGATTTGAAGTGCCTATTTTTTTCTCACAAAGTACCGGATAGATTTCTGCAAATTCTTTCATCCCAATATTCATAAGATAATCATATCTTCCAAAAAGTCCCCTGACAGTTGTCACTTCAATCAGACGGCCCTGCCCTTCATATTTTTTAAGAATTGTTTTCAGTCTGCTGTCAGCCGACAACCGAAGTGAAAAGACCATATCTTCGTGCTGCCCGATGAATTCCTCTGTCAGTGTTCCATAACTTCCATCCGGCAAAATACAGCTCTCAAGTCCTACACTCGTATATGTTAGCATCTTAATCTTTTTCTCAGGATTACTTTGGGAATCGCTCAGACAAAGAGCAATATCGTATATCTTTTCTACAGAATCTGTCCTGACAGCAAGGCAGAAATCCCCTGTTGTGGAACTGCGGTACAGCTGCATCACTGTATGTAAACCAAGATCCTGCATTCTTGTTATTCTCCAGATCTCATCTTCACATTCTTTGAGGAAACATTCCACATCTATTTCTTTTTTCTCATTCAGGACAAAGTTCTCTTTGCACAAACTGATTTGAATCAGTCCCAGAAACGGAATGTCTGTCAACCCGCAGTCTTTTTTTATCCGAAACGGATTCTCTCCATCATCTGAAGACCGGTACAATCCCAACGTTTTATAGGATACCTTATAATCCTTATCGATTTCAAATGTATCTCCTATGGAAAAATAATTAAGATAATTTTTTTCTTCCCCTTCCAGTTCCTTATATATCAGAACATCGAAATAATCGAACATCAAAAATACAGTCGTATTGTTTGGTTTCCTGTCATTTACAGATATCCCGTTATTACGAACTAATTCTACAACATGCGTTGAATATCTACTTTTTGCAGACATAGTTTCTCCTTTGTTTATGAATTTAGGGGAAATTTGTAGAAAAAGAAATGGAGATCAGAATCCCATATATAAGATAATAGACACAGAACATTGCCGAATCAGCCTCATTCATCCAACTAATCCGGCAACATCTCTTCCTGTTCTGCAATTTTGATTAAATCATCACACAGCTGCTGCTTCTCTTCTTCTGTCTTCTGGAAGTATTTCTTATTTTTTGTCTTAACTGATGCAACAGCTAAAAAAGTATCCACACGCATCCTGTTATACATCATATAATCCATAGCACTTTCACCTCCCATATAATATATGCAAATTGCGAAAAAGAATGCGCTCCACAACTCTCTTCGTCACCTGTAGACCATGTTTAAGATTCTCTCCATTATAACATTCTTCTTTCTTTTACGCAATTCTTTTGTTAACAAAATTTCCCCTTTTCAAATTATATTATTTGCAAGTAGCCCGCAACATTATGTACATACTTTGTCCCTTTAAATGCATACTTTGCGTAAATATCTCTGTTGCCAAAAAAACTGATTGACAGATTCTCCTTATCCCCATATAATAAAGACAATCTTAATCGAGCAGCAAATGCAGTGACAAGGAGGAGTACACAATATTCGGATGCCCAGAGAGAAGATGGCAGGTGGGAATCTTCATGACGGTATTGTGGAAGTAGCCTTTGAGCAGCGGACCCAACGGCGCATGACAGGCGCTCAGTAGGCTTCGACGTGTTCCCACGTTACCGGGAGACGATATAGGAGTATTCTGTATCGGATAAGTGCAGAAATGTTTTTTCTGAAATTAGGTGGTACCACGGATGAATTCGCCCTAAGCTTTACAGCTTGGGGCCTTTTTTATACGCCGGTACACATACGGAACTAATAACAGCAAAAGTCCGTTTCCGAACCTCTGGAACAGGACTTTCAACACAGGAGGTTTATGAAAATGAAACAGATTTCAGGAAACAGATTACTGGTCAATGCATTAAAAGAAGAAGGCGTGGAAGTTGTATTTGGTTATCCGGGTGCATGTACCATCGACATCAGTGATGAACTGTATCGCCAGGATCAGATTGCTGTTGTACTGCCCAGGCACGAACAGGCGCTGGCTCACGAAGCAGACGCCTATGCAAGGACCACCGGAAAAGTAGGAGTCTGTCTGGTCACCAGCGGTCCAGGAGCAACTAATCTGGTCACCGGGCTGGCTACGGCAAATTATGACAGCGTACCGCTGGTATGTTTTACCGGTCAGGTGGCAAAGAACCTGATAGGAAATGACGCTTTTCAGGAAGTGGATATCGTTGGTATCACCAGGAATATTACCAAATACAGCGTCACTGTCAGAAATCGGGCAGACCTTGGACGAATCATCAAAGATGCATTCTACATTGCGCGAACCGGAAGACCCGGTCCGGTACTTGTGGATCTTCCCAAAGATGTCATGGCTGAAATGGGTTCTGCAGAATACCCGAAAACTGTCAATATCCGTGGATACAAGCCCTACACCAGCATTCATATGGGACAGCTGAAAAAGGCCATCAAACTTCTTCAGAAAGCAAAGAAACCCCTGTTCCTGGCCGGCGGAGGCGTCAACATTGCCCACGCCAACGCGGAATTTACCAAAGTTGTGGAAAAGACCGGCATTCCCGTGGTCACCACCATCATGGGAAGAGGCGCCGTCTCCACCCTGCACCCGCTCTATATCGGCAATATTGGCATGCACGGTTCTTACGCGGCGAACAACGCGGTCAGCAACTGCGACTTACTTTTCTCCATTGGTACCCGATTTAATGACCGGATCACCGGCAGAGCGCATGAATTTGCCCCTCATGCACAGATTGTCCATATTGACATTGATACAGCTTCCATCTCCAAAAACATTCAGGTGGATATCCCCATCGTAGCAGATGCAAAAGAAGCGCTTACCCGCATGAGTGAGTATGTATCAGAAAATCACTGCAGCAAATGGCTGGCCCAGATTGAAAACTGGAAAAACGAACATCCTCTGGTTATGCGTCCCAACAGCCGCATGAGCCCCATGGACATCATTGGAGAGATCAACCGCCAGTTCGACGAAGCACTCATTGTCACGGATGTGGGACAGCATCAGATGCTCGTCTCTCAGTATGCAGACATCACTGAGAAAAAGCAGCTTGTCACTTCCGGGGGCCTTGGGACCATGGGATACGGACTCCCCGGAGCCATCGGCGCGCAGATCGGCAATCCCGGCACGCCTGTTATCTCTATCTCCGGAGATGGAGGTATTCAGATGAATATTCAAGAAATGGCTACTGCTGTCCTGGAAGAACTGCCGATCATCGTCTGCATTTTCAACAATGAATATTTGGGTATGGTACGCCAGTGGCAGAGTCTGTTCTACGGCAAACGTTATGGCATGACCAACCTGAAAGCCGGAGCTCTCTCCCGACGCACTGACCGGAAAGAATACCCGGAATATACTCCGGATTTCGTACGTCTGGCAGAAAGCTACGGCGCCAAAGGAATCCGCATCACCAGAAAAGAAGAGATTGCTGCTGCTTTTGAAGAAGCCAGAAAAAATACCAAAGCACCAACCCTGATTGAATTTATCATTGATCCGGACGAAATGGTATACCCGATGATCAAACCGGGTGGAACACTGGAAGATATGATCATGGATTGTTAAGGAGGATTACAGGAATGGATAACGCAATGAAAAAGAGATGGATCTCTCTGTATGTAGAAAACCAGGTAGGTGTGCTCTCCAAAATCTCCGGACTTTTCTCCGGAAAGTCCTACAATCTGGACAGTCTGACTGTAGGCACAACCGAGGACCCCACCGTGTCCCGTATGACCATAGCCACCGTCAGCGATGATGAAACCTTTGAACAAATCAAAAAACAGTTAAACCGAATGGTGGAAGTAATCAAGGTAATTGACTTTACTGATATTTTCGTGCGGATGAAAGAAATCCTCTATGTAAAAGTACTTCACTGCACTTCTCAAGATAAAGTAGAACTGTTCCAGATTGCCGAGACCTTCAAAGCCAGAGTCATCGACTATGGCAAGAACAGTCTTCTCCTGGAGTTCGTGCAGACTGCCACAAAAAACGACGCTGTTGTACAGCTGATGAAAAGTGAATTTAAGGATATCGAGGTAGTCCGGGGCGGAAGTGTGGGAATCGAATCAATCAGCAGGATGGAACGGTAGTTTCCGCACCAAAATAGCATTTATTAAAAGCCGCCTGTTAAACGACATTTTCTGAATTTGCCGCTTAACAGGCTGCCTTATTATTTGCTGCTCACGTTCCGGTAAATATTCTCAACCTGTGCAGCTGTCCTGTCCCAGGAGAATTTCTTCACCTGAATAAACCCTCTGGCAACCATATCCCGTCTCAGGCTTTCCAAAGTTATAACCTGTTCCATCCTAAAAGCAAGCTGTTCTATGCTGTGGGCATCAACATATATTGCTGCGTCGCCACCGACCTCAGGTAATGATGTATTGTCTGCAGTAATGACAGGACACCCGCATGCCATTGCTTCTAAAACGGGTATTCCAAACCCTTCGCAAATAGAAGGAAACACAAAGCATAAAGCATTGGAATATAACTTCCTCTTTTGTTCAGCACTTATATAACCTGGCATAACGATCCGGTTCCGGTAAGGCGAAGTATTAACTGCGTCATAGATTTCTGATGTGTCATCCCATGTTGGCTTTCCGGCAATCACAAGTTTAAGCTCTTTATCTTTTGCTGCCACAATATCATATGCTTTAATCAGACAGGCAATGTTCTTCTTTCGCTCAAAAGCACCTACAAAAAACAGATATCTGCTTTCTTCATTAAAAGGACCTGCGTTTTTTTCCGGAAACATATTTTTTTCATCATAAGATAAATATACTTTCTTCACCTGTTCCGGCCGGATCTTGTCCATATATTTTAAAATCTCATTTCTGGATGAATCTGAATCTGTTATGATCACAGGTCTGACCTGTTCGATCCTCCGTCTGCCAGTCTTAAATAAATCTGTTTCATGTTCGGAAAGAACGCCTGGATTTGAACACCAGCTTAAATCATGTATTGTAACAATCATTTTCCCGTCCAAGTTCACAGGAACGCAAACAGGCGACATGAAATGATAGATCTCTCCCTCAGAACCAGTCCATTCATTATATGTTTTTATGCCATATCTGGCATCATCACGTGAGGCAACACGATAATCCAGTTCATTGCATTCATAGAATGGTACATGAAAACTGCCAAAATATTTTTCAGCACGTTTTCGGTTTCCTGCTTCTCCATTGCAGTCAAAATATGCCAGTCCATAATCAAATGTACGTCTGCTAAGCAGTGTCTGAATTATCTGAATTGCATAATGCCCGACTCCACGGGGCTGAGGATGTCCTACTGCATGCTGGGCTTCAAGAATAACTCGCATAAAGAATGCACCTTTCTTTGAATTTTGTTAAAATCTACAAAATAAGGGATACATCCTGTGCCATCTGACAGACGAAACAGCTTATTTCCGTACAGACTGACAACAATATGCTCCGGATCTGTTCCTCTTACAAAGAGAGATTCCAGCACCTCTTCCCAGTCTACCAGTGCAAGTACAACGGTCACATTCCTGTCGCCGATTTCTTCAGAATTTGGCGGTATTACCATAACGTTGTTCACTTTTTTCCCTTGCTTGTTTTTATCATTGTCAAGGAATGCAGCTGGTATGATTCCATGTCCCTGTAAAGTCTTCAGGCATACAGTTCCCCACTCTCCCGCACCATAGATATATATCCTTCCTGTTGGAAAGAAAGAGGGCATCTCATGGAAATCAAACAGCTTCGTATCCGTTTCTGATACGGCAGATTTACAAAGGTCAGAGAAACGATCATTTAACGCCTCCACTACTCTGCAGGCACTGTTCCTCCATGTATATTTCTGTAAATAAAGCGAATATGCATTTGCTGCAAGCCGACTGCGCCCATGCAGATCCAGCGCACAAAATCTCCTGATTGCATCGGCAAGAGCATCCTTCTGGACAAGGATGCAATTTTCTCCGTCAGCAACCTCAATACCACGCGCTCCGAATTCTGTACAAATCACCGGAATCCCGGACGCAAAGTATTCCAGCATCTTAATGTTTAATCCCGAACCTCCAACTATAGGATTCAAAGCAAAGTCGCAAGATGTCAGCAACTTGTATTTTGTTTCTTCAGACACCAATCCGCATACAATCACATTGCCTGGAAAATCATTGGTTATTAATTTACCACCTACGGCACCTACTATATAAAAAGTTACCTGAGGAAAACTCTTTGCCGTTTCAGCAATTTTATATGCAGCATCCACTGCAACCTGTGCACTGCTTGATATATATAATGCAGAAACAGAAGTCTCCTGCTTCCGTTTATCCGGCAAAATACACTTCATATTTCCCGCATCATATCCTGCAGATATGTTCAGTAATTTTTGTTCCGGAGTCTTATAAAGTTCTTGAAACCGTTGCGCATCCCCTTCTGTAATCGTCAGTATGAGCTGGCAGCCAGAACAGCACTCCTGCTCAATTTCAAAAACTTCATGATAAGCGCGTTCTGGTACCTGGTACACTCCCCAGGTATTGCGTTTATAATCATACTCCACATTCTGGGCACGATACCAGATCAGCAGATCATCTCTTTTGTCTGCAACTGCTTTAACCAGTCGATACGCGTAAGTATGTTC
Organism: uncultured Lachnospiraceae bacterium; assembly: GCA_910579225.1. GTDB lineage: Bacteria > Bacillota > Clostridia > Lachnospirales > Lachnospiraceae > Hominiventricola. The sequence continues at coordinate 132,463 of CAJTTI010000006.1, forward strand.
TGTAATGATAACACTGGAATCCGCTGACAGATCACAAAGTTTTGACACAAGCTCCTGGCACTGATGTGCATTCCTGATGACAGATGTGACAAATGTAGGTTCGCACCGCCGGCTCACACCAAATTCACACTGAATATTTTCATCCAATTCCATTAATCTCTCCGGCAGAGCAAGGGGAACGATCTTCAGGTGCGGACTGATACTTAAAGAGGAAACACATGTATGCCCGGATCCAACAAAACACACAATAGTAATATCAAACCACTCAGAAAGCGCTTTATAAAAATCACGTGTGGCAAGTTTACCGCCATTATTACATGGCAGAATATAATAATAATTCACTACCGTAATATGAGGCCTTTTCAATATCAATATCCTCCCTGATTTGCAGCTAATTTCTCCAGACAGACTTTCATCCCCCATACACCTATTTCTGCAGCGCCATAGCCCACATCTTGAAGTCGTCTGATAATTTCAGCAGTCAGCTCATTCTGTGATCCGGCATCAAACCGTGAAAATTTCACCTGTTCACTATAATAGCGCACAATCATTCCACTATTACATATATCTGCAGTGATTTCATGTTGCGGTTTACGATTGATAAACGCAGAATGATAAATAAAATCTATCATTTGCGACTTCAGTGGCTCCCAGACATTTTCCGACTCAAGATGTTCTTTCATCTCCAACTCTGACATATACAAATGTCCCCATGGGGGAATCAACGCCAAATGTCTTTCGTTCCACCAGTCATCTTCAGGTGCTACAAAATGGTGCCCTACAATTGAGGTCCAGACAGGGCGGAAACTTGTGTAGAATCTTCCATATGGTTTTAATACGCGTTTAATCTCTGAAAGTGCTTTTGCAGTATTTCCAATATGCTCAAAAGTTGAAACTGTAATAACTGCATCAAATTCATTATCCTCAAACTCCAGTAATTCAGCGTCACCCGATTTTACTTCCCAGTTATCTCCTGAACTCTCTCCTATATTCCACCAGTTATCCAGTCCCGGATCAATGCCAATAATATAATCGGGAGAATAGTATTTTGCAATGTATTTCAGCAGATCGCCGTTTCCGCAACCAATTTCAAGAACACGTTTTCCGGTAAGCGGCAGCCATGCAGCAATCCCCTCTGCAAACAGCCGGTTGTGCATAATAATATTCATATGGCTCCTCCAGATCTGCTTTTTATTTCCTTATATTTTTCAAGACAAACTCTCATACCGACCACGCCCAAATCTGTAACCAGGTAGGGTGTATTTTGGATACTCTGTAAAATAACGTCTGTCAGTTCCGACTCCTTTTCACCCGTGATCATTCCAAGACGATTAAAAGAAATACGCTCTTCATAATGCTTAATCACCATACCGGAACCCATGATACAATTAACCAAATCTGTACGTGTGTAACGGTTAATAATATTCGTATGATAGATATGCTTTACAATTTTTTCTATCAAATCATTATCCACATGCTCTGATACAAGATAACTATGCATTTCTTTCTCCGACATATACAAATGCCCCCACGGCGGGATCAGGGTAATATGCTCAGAATTCCACCAGCTTTGCATACTGTCCACAAAATGATGACCTGCTGCAGAAGTCCATACAGGCATAAATTCTGTATAAAATTTTCCAAATGGCCGGAGCACACGTCTGATTTCCGACAGAGCTTTCCGGATATCCGCAATATGTTCAAATGTCGAAAAACTTATCACTAAATCAAAACATTCATCATCAAAAGCGAGATTGTGCGCATTGCCTGATACAATACACCAGTTATCCTCTTCACACTCTTCTACTCCCCAATCCTCAAGAAAAGGTTCTACACCAATAACAGAAGCAGGAGAATAATTCCTTGCTATATATTTAACCAGATCCCCATTGCCGCAGCCAATGTCTAATATTCGTTTTCCGTCAAAGTTTGTATGTTTTAGCAGACATGAGCAAAACATCGCATTACTTTCATCAGATGTTCTCATAATCTTCCTCCTTTAACAATCTGTTCCATATTTCCTATAACGCGGACGATCACGAAACGGCTGAAAATCCATAAGCGACAGAGATGTGTCTCCCCATACACCGGACACAATACCACAGGTGCTGCAAGGAGTAGATTCTATATCGCCAATATGTTTACGGCGAAATTCTGTCCATCGTCTGGAAGCATAGATATCAAAAATACTCTCCGTCTCCACATTGCCACAAATATAAGGTGCATGGGGCACAAAATCCGGATGAAAGTTAGAGCACAAAGTAACTGCCCCATTATGATTTACGGTAAACTGCGTAAACGTCCGGTCACATATTCTTGATACCTTTTTAAAACGTCGTACAGGAGCATCCTCCGGCACGGATCCGCACCTGTCTCCCGCCACGATGCGGTGATTCGCACATCGAAACAATACATGAAGTGATTTATACTGACAATCCGCATTTACAATCGTATGATCCTCCACGCTTAAACTATTTACAGAAATACCCAGCCTGCTTGCTGCTTTTTCAATGGCCTGCTCTGCACCGGATTGTGTCCAGGGTTTCTCAGGAGTATCAATATAAAGACTAACCGGCAAAAAATCCAGCCCCAGTTTTTCCAGTTGCTCAAGTCTGCCTGCTGTCAGATAATCTCCATTTGTATTAAAATGCACAGGCGCATCAGGAAGAAACGACTTAATCAGGGAAATACTTTCATCTAAATCATCATTAAGCATGGGTTCATTAAAAACTGAAAGGGAGATATCACAATCATAATGGATCTCCTGAAGTTCCGAGAGAACCTTTTCTAATACTTCTCTTGGCAGTTTTTTATTCTGTGAGTGCCGGTCCAGAACTGAATTCGTGCACATCCAGCACTGCCTGTTGCACTGGGAATTCAGTTCCAGGAAAACCAGTTCCACATTATTTTTAAACAATTTACGCTTTTGAATATTTGTCAGGTTATCTGTAAAAAACATTGCATCAATCAGGAAGTCTCCTATCTGCTTTTCATAAGCCACAATCCTGCTTTCGTCAATCCCAAGAGAAAGCAATTGGTTTCTGATCTGCTCCAGTGCTTTACCCGTCAAAGTAATAACTACAACATTAAAATTCACCTCAGAAATAACACATGGCTGAAGAACAGGCTTTCCATCAATCAAAAGTCCCTGTTTACGGGTATCATTGTCAGCAAAGGCAATAATTTGATACTCCTTCTTTATTTCACAGGCATAGCGCTCCCAATGTCTTCCAATGCCGAATACAATCGCTTTCTTCATTAAAATATACTCCTTTATTTCATATTATTAGACAGATTCTCCCATATCACTTTTTACCATTCTGCTCACAAGATCCTCAAACAGAACCTCCCGCTCCCATCCAAGCTCATTTTTTGCTCTGGTCGAATCACCAAATAGTACATTGACTTCCGCCGGGCGGAAAAAAGCAGGGTTTACCTGCAGCAAAACCTTACCGGTTTTGTTGTCAATGCCAACTTCATTTTCCCCTTCTCCCTCAAAATGGATATCATATCCCACATTGCGAAAAGAAAGTTCTGCAAACTCACGTACGGTTCTTGTTTCTCCTGTTGCAATCACATATTCCTCAGGTCTGTCCTGTTGCAGCATCAGCCACATGGCTTTTACATAATCAGCAGCATAACCCCAGTCACGTTTTGATGAAAGGTTTCCCAGCTCAAGGCATTCTGCTTCTCCACGCTTAATTGCTGCTACTGTGCTCGTGATCTTACGCGTCACAAATTCTTTCCCGCGTCGTTCGGATTCATGATTAAAAAGAATTCCTGAACAGGCATACACCCCATAACTTTCGCGGTAATTTTTTGTTATCCAATGCGCATAGAGTTTCGCAACACCATACGGGCTTCGTGGGTAGAATGGTGTTTCTTCATTGCAGGGAGTGTCATATATACCTCCATACAGCTCGCTTGTAGATGCCTGATAAAACCTCGCATCCGGTTTTACATTCCGTATTGCTTCCAGCAAATGTACCACACCCAGCGCGTCAATTTCCGCTGTGGCCACCGGCTGTCTGAAGCTGGCGCCCACAAAGCTTTGTGCTGCAAGATTATAAACTTCATCTGGCCTGCTCTCTTTCAGGGCAGCAACAAGCGACGGATAGTCCAGCAGATCACCCTCTATCATTTTAAGCCTATGGATGATATGTGCAACATTCCCAAAATCCAGATTGCTTTTACGTCGGTACAACCCGTATACTTCATATCCTTTCGACAGAAGAAGTTCAGCCAGATATGATCCATCTTGTCCTGTGATCCCTGTTATCAATGCATGCTTCATAGATTTCCCCCCTTAAACTGCTTCTCCTGTCCATCGTTTTCACCCCCCTTAAACGCCGATAAATGTATATGAGGTTTTCTCTTTTCTTCCGGCGGCAAATCCATATAGTTTCCATACAGAAGTGTTAAATACCTGTCATATTGAGCCACTGCCTGAAACCGATATCCTTCAAACTCCAACTCTGTAAAATCATTCAGCAAATCCGCAGGAATTCCATATCCGTTAACTTCCGGCGCAGGATACGTCATCGCATAATGTCTCACAAGCTCAGCAGGCTGCCGGTTACAATATTTTGCCAAAATATCAAATCCCCAAAATGCTAATCCTGCCGGAAACAAATCAAGCAATGTATATATCATCCGCTGGGCTGCAGAATCGGATACTTTCTTTCCCGTTCTGGACCATAAGATTTTACGGAAGAAATATGTCAGCATTCTGTGTATCCGTCTTGCAGCATAACCATCCGGCATATGGTCAAGTACAAACACATCAATCTGTACGCCTTGATGCTGTTTTGATCTTTCCTGTCCCGCACGTACATATGTTGTACCATTTCGCTTAATGCGCGGAAATCCTACGCGATAATAAACATCTGTCCTGTGTTCCTGCAGGAAAAAACGTTTTGTATCAAGTTCTGTCTGACATATCACGAAAAAACGTTCGTACTCCTTACGTTCCATAATTACGTCAATGTCATCATCCCACGGAATAAATCCGTTATGTCGGACAGCCCCAAGAAGAGTCCCTCCATCAAGTGAATATTTAATTGTATGTTTCCTGCAGATACGATCCAGCTCCACCAGACATTCAAGCTGTATTAGCTGCATCTGACGAAGAATATCCGGTGTAAGCTCTATTTCCCGACTCTGTTTCATAGCAACCACCTGCCTATGGTCTTGAAATCATTCAGAATATCATTTTCAAAAAGTTTTGTAATATCAGATTCCACCCGTATATCTATCACTTCAGATATAAGCGTTTCAAGATACTTCTGACAGACTGCATTTTCTCCTATTAACCTGACAGCTTTATAAAAATCATCAGCTGCACTTCTGCTGCTTCCAAGCAACTTCAGGCCTTTATCAAGCACCATACGAGTGTTTACACAGATTTCTTCTTCACTCACCCCAAGCAGATTGATGCATCCCTGTGGATGAATAATTTGAATGATCTGTCTCAACGCTGATTCGCTTCCCACTCCTCCCGCACATTCAAAAGCATGATCAATTCTCAATCCATGTGGTATATTGTCAATAAAAAAAGCTGCATCCGTAAAGGAAAACCTATGCAACTTCCTGGCAGTTTTTCCGAATATGTATATTTTTGCATTCGGGAAAAAACACCGCAGTATCAGACATACCACATATCCCACACTGCCATCTCCCCAAACGCCAAATGAATCACACCTGGTTATGCAGCTTTGCTCAAACCCTTCAAACGCATTCAATACGACACTGACCAGTTCAGAAAATACATAAATAATCGAATCGTCACAGATTGGTACAAATCTCTCCCGCGGCATTACTATATAATCACGGAGGAAACCATCGCATCCGCTGGAACAAAATTCACTTTGTTCGTCATAATTTGGTTTTACACTTGTTTTCTTATTAGGCAGCAACGGAATCGGTACAACCGCTGTCCCTGGAGAAAATATTCCACCTGAATCATACATGACAACCGCAGTTGCCTCATGAATAAGCGCCATGGGAAGTTTTTCACGCATAATTTCACGTTTACGTTTTCCCTGATAATATCTTTGGTCTGCTGCACACACAGACACATATTGCGGACTTGCTATAACCAGGTCAGATCCATAAGAAATTTCCCTCTGAATCATATCTATACGTTTTGTGTCCATCAATCTGTAAATACGGTTAATCATTTCTCTCTTTCCACCAGCAACGCATTGGCTACCTCCAAATCATAAGGATTGATGATTTTCATATTAGAATATTCTCCCCGGACAAGTCGAATCTCATGTCCAAATCGTAAAAACAGTCTCGCAATGGCTGTTTCCTCTCCAAGTTTCACATTTTCTTTTTCCGCCTGTGCAAATACCTCATTCAGCTTTTCCAGACTGAAAGTCTGCGGAGTCTGTTCTGCAAACATTTGCAGCTTTCTGGGCACTTCTCTCATCTTGATTCCATCTGTTGATACAACAATCGTATCATTTGTTGTCATAACTGTACTCACCGCTCCATATCTAAGTGCAGCATCTATATTTTCATCAATCATCCTCTGCGTTACAAACGGACGGATGGCATCATGTGTAACAAGTATGTCCTCAGCACAGGCACCATATTTTTCACCAATATATTCGACAGCCCGCTTAATTGATTCCGTTTTGCTTTCGCCACCATGAATCACTGTCACCTTTTTCCCCAGTGTTCCATACCGGCTGATCAAATCTTCTGCATAGGTGCGCCACGTGTCTGCAGTTACCACAATAATATGCTCAACATGCTTATTAACATAAAATTGTTCAAGAGTGTGAATAATAACAGGCTTACTGCCAAGATCAAGAAAGGGCTTAGGTAAATCCTGTCTATGCATACGGACGCCAAGTCCGGCCGCAAGTATCGCAGCATAAATCATAATAATCCTCCTTGTGGTTTGATATATTTCTTATTCTGCGAAACCATTACTTCAGCCAAATGCAAATCCTCAGGATATGTAATCTTCAGGTTATGTTGCATGCCATAATATAGCTCTATCTTTGCCTCAGGAGGCAGTTGCTGTACAATAGCCGTTTTCTCACTTCTGCAGTCAAACACTTTATACAACAGATCAAATCGAAAGGCCTCTGGTTTTTGGATCAAATAGTAACTGCTTCTGTCAACAAACTGCACACCCTTTTTTCCAAGGCTATCCGTAATATGCTGTGCTGTTATTACAGCATCTGCATCCTTTAACTTTGTAAAATATTCATCAATAATATCCGCGGTAAGAAAAGGCCGGACACTGTCCGCAAACAGAATATTGCTGCAATTCGGATAGTTCTTTTTCACAAATGTAAGAGCATGATAAACAGTTTCGCTGTGTGTATTCCCTCCTCTGCAACACTCTACCTTGTACTTTTCCCGTATATATTCCATGTATGGATCGTGTGCGGCAACAATTATATGCGCACATTTCTTTGAACGCTTCGCAGCATTGACCGGATACGAAACCACGTCACTTCCGCATAATTGCATATACTGTTTTGGAACACTTCCGCCAAACCGAAGTCCACTTCCTCCAGAAAGGACCATAACAATATTCATGAACACAGCACCTCGTTTTTCATATGCGCATAAATCCTGTTTCCAATAAATTCTGTCATATTATTCTCTTTCTTAACAATAGAATTGTCTTTCAAATTCATTATCAAATGCAAATAGGCATCAAGGGTTGTAAGCTCTGAAGCACCTTCATAATGACAATCCATATGATATGCCCCACGGTTTTCCATTAATCCAGTACATATATTTACAAATTCCTCTTCATTTATCCGAACCGGCCATCTTTTTAATTTACAATTCTTTAAGTCATATACAAAAAAGGAACAGGATTTTACAGAAAATGCATACAGCTTATGGCCATTACTTTTCTGTAATAAAAAACACAGCTTTGAATCAATTCCCTTTTTTAACTGAGGATGGATTATTTCCGTCTGAAATTCATCTACAGTCACAACCTGGTTTTTATCCGGCAGGATTTTTATGGCTTTATCGCTATTTAATGGCAAAAGCCAGATATCGTCTCCGCAAAAAGAAATATCCGTAAAAGGGAACAATAAAGTATCCTCATCGTCAGTAAGCACATTCAGTTTTGCCTGTATGCCGGCTGATCGTTTCCATTTCACAACGCTTCCCCCCTTTACAGGGGACAGCCAATAACTTTTTCCATCAAAACAAATGCCATGATACCCCAAATTACCGCTGTTTATTTTATGGAATAAATAAGAATTGTCCTCCATATCGAACTCAAACAGAGCATCAGCTTCTATGCATGCAAGAAATAATTTATTCTGACTACATATCCCACGCGAAAAATATCCCATAGAATATGACGTTTTAATAAGTCCATTCATTTCCGGAAGCCAGTCGTCTATAATTTTCATCTCTCCAGTGTTGAGATTATATTTTAATATTCCCGGATATGTACTGGGCGCAAGGTAGAGATTGTGTTCATAAATATATCCTCCAACAAATTTACTCTCTGGATTAAACTTTATCTTTTGCTCAACAGAATCCGGGTATTCAGGAATACTTATTGTACTAAACTTTTTTTCTTCAATAGAGTATACGGCAATATGGTCCGCTGCCAGCGGAATAAAAAACAATCTGTCTGCTTCTCTTACTATAGAATAAAATTGTCTCCACTTCTCACCCTGCTCAGCAGGAAAAGAGCCCATGTATTTTATTTCACAAGTTGTTTTATCCATTGTCCAAAGACTGTTAAAATTCATCGAAGTAAACCAGAACTGTTCTCCATCATCAAATAAATTCTCAAATATCAACTCGCCCGCTGCATAGTTTTCTGTAGTATCTGTATTTTGAATCATAACAGGCTTACCTTCTGCCATATACAGAGCAGTGATGCTGCTGCCATCTCCATAATAAGCATCACTGCAGGCAATCGCCCTGTGCAGATCCGAACTGCAATCATAAATCCCCCATCCATCTTTTATATAATTTTCTTTTAAATGCAGGTATTTTTTTAGGATGCCAGGCCTCATAGATTTCATAGTGTCTTCAATCAATGGATGTGGTCTCCAGAGTAATGTCACTTTTTCTTTCTTCTCTTTGAACTTTTTTAATGTCTGCTTGATCTTCCTCAACCATTGCTCATCATATTGGAGTAACGCTCCGATTCCTGTATTATAAAGAATTACACTTTTCCAACTCCCATCTGATTTTTCTATAATCCTTTTCCATTCCACGGGAATCTTCTGCTCTTCTTTCTTTGTCTGCAACACTTTATCTATTTTCGGTGAGCCGATTCCCAGAATCTTATGTTCCCAGAAAGTCCTTCCTGCCCCGGAGTCTTTTACATACTCTGCCAGTACGCCTATATATATCTGCCTCATTTCTTCTGACTGGACAACAACTTTATCTGCATGTGCCATTGCAGGAACCTTGCAAAAGTGTGATACCCCCTCCACTGCTTCCTGATTATTAGGATCAATTTCCCTTAATATAAAATATGGTATATATACTAATTGATTTGTATATTGTTTCAGATTATTTGAATAAAAAAATGGATGAACACTGGTCACAAAATTACATCCGTCGTATGGATTATGGATAAAGACCATGTCCGGTCTGCGACTGGCAAAATCATACTCATCATATGGTGTTACCGGCACATCTTCCGAATACTGATCTCCCTCATAATGCTCCTGCCGGAAACTTCCATCCGGATTTTTATCAAAATACGGAATAGGAATTACATAAGCATCACAATCCGGATCGGCCTCTGCTGCCCTCCAGACACTTTCCAAAGAGTCCCACATGGACGCTTTATATGGAAGAAATACTGCTTCTACGCGTATCTTAATATCATTCTTCACACTGTTTTCAATTTGAATCAATGATTCATGCAAATGTTTGTATACTTTTTCAGCACTGAAATCTTCTCCCAAACGAATCTTTTCATAATACTGATAGAGCTGTTCACAATATACTTCCAGAAGACGAACTGCCGTGAAACCTTCCCCTTCTGACTCTTCAATTGTCTCTCCAAGCTGAATAGCTGCATCCTGACATTGCCCGAGAAGTTCAAGAGCTTCCTGTTTTCTATCTGCTTCTAATTCTGTACGAATCCCTTCGTGCACCTGATCAAGCAACCTCAGCAGCTTCTCCGCCTGTTTTTTATGTGCTTTTCTCATGACAGCCCCTCTCTCACTTTTCCCTGGCAGTTCTTTTTAAATAAAATATATTGGTCATCCTTTCAGATGATGCAGCCTGGCTACTTCGCTCCCTGCTACCTCATAACTGCCGGCACTACTGCAGGCAGCTGCACGCACAAGGCATACACTTTCCGTATGTTCACAAGGTCCTGGCATACCCAATACACAGACAGTCTTTCTTCTGTCTGTCTTCTAATGCCGTATGATGTTTTTTTATCACAGATACATTCTTCTGGTCCTTTTGGTCAAATCAAGGTTCATCGCCTTCATTCATCCAGAGTTTGTATCTCTATGATCTGATGTAAAGAATATGGATTAGTCCCGGTTTCTCCACGTTTTTTTGCATTTTTTGCTGTGTTTGTTCTTTGCTGTACCATATATCCGCAAAACGGACAGGTAAACCACCCATCCTTTTTGTTTCCTGCTGCTCCGCATCTGCTGCACTCATTACTGATATCCTTTGCAAAAACCTCCACCAGCGTCACTGACTGTTCCCGGCATTTCTGAACCAACCGGCTTTTGATATATCCCCTTTGCCATGTGGACGCCATATAATTGAACTTTTTGACCGGACCCTTTACTCCGCCCCCCGGAAGCTTTGGCATATATACAATTTGGGGTCTTTCCTCTCTTAAAAACCGGTTCAACTCCTGATTTATATAGCTGTGAAGCTGTTCTTCCATCCGATGTTTTTTCGCCTGATATTTTTCTCTTCCGGAGTTTGCGCCGCGGTTTTTCTGATAAATTCGCGTCTGTTCTCTAAGCCACTCCGAAAACCGGGACTGATAGTCGCCAAATTCCCCGCCATACTGATGACCTTCATCTGTTACCAACAAGGATGTCATTCCAATAGAAATCCCGACACTTCTATCATAATCCTGGTGTTTCTTCACTCTAACATTCACAGGAACCCGCAGTTCCACATCTCTCCGGTCAGGATATAGTCGGATGTACAGCTGTCTCGTATACCGTTTCCCATCTGTCAATGGTATAAAGACGCGTTTCCTTTTCTGTTTCACAGATATATAAACTCCGCGATTATCATAGCGGTAAGCCCTCTCCCCTATGGAAAATCCTTCCGCTTTGTCTGCATGTAGCTTTCTACTGTGTCTGCGTACCTGTCTGCGCAGATAACTTTCCATTTTTTTGACATCTACACAAGCGGAAAGCGCATTATATTGCTTTTGAATCTCTTTTGGAAGTTTCAGAGGAATACCCATCAGAACTGTCTCAAATGCATTGTTCACTTTCAATAAATACCGAAGAAAATGTTTTTCCTCTTCTGTCAGTCCTTCATGGATATTCACCTGCTTCAAAACTCTAGTTTTAACCGCAGACCAACAGATTTTAATTTCTTTCAAAGCATCAAATACAGCAAGGTAAAAATATACGGATGGCATATCAAGTTTTTCCCGAAGGCCGCTTTGTGTCATCTCATTTTGTACCGTATATCCCGGATATATCTTATGAAGGCTCCGGATTCCTCCATATCGCTGATAAACATAGTTCTTTACGCTGGCATAATCTTCTGCAATCTCCTGAAGTTTCTGCATATCCTCTGCAGGAATAGGTGCGCTGTTATATTGACGTATGATCTTGCACACAGTATCTGACGGCATCTTTACCTTCCTCTGGCTATTCTTAGTTCAGGGTGCAGGTCCCAAATAGTGTACTTTTTTGGACACTGTTTTCACAGGATGAAATTGCCAAAGGGAAAAAACTGTGTTCCTTGATTTTTACATAAAATTATGTTAGAATTCCTTATGATTACACAAATATAGCCGATATCCCAAATGGATACTTCGTGAAACGCTAGTGTCCAAAAAAGTACACATTCTGGTTCATTCCTCTTTTGTTCACATATGTCCCGAAACCGGATATTTCTGCTCCTCTTTTCGTTCGCTTCCTTTTCTGCAGAATGATGTCAGGGGCATCCCGCACAGTCTGGCTGCTTCTCTACAGGACAATTCACCTGATATCCACCGTTTGCAAACTGGTTCAAAATTATCCGGCAGCGGTTTCTTGGGCCTGCCGAACCGGACTCCTTTACGTCTGGCTGCTTCGATTCCTTCTCTCTGCCTCTGTCTGATATTTGTACGTTCATTCTCCGCCACAAAGGACAAAACCTGCAGTACCACATCGCTTAAAAACGTTCCCATCAGATCTTTGCCCCTTCTCGTGTCCAGAAGCGGCATATCCAACACCACAATATCCACTTTTTTATCTCTGGTCAATATTCTCCACTGCTCCAAGATCTCCTCATAATTTCTTCCCAGACGATCAATACTTTTGATATACAGAAGGTCCTCCTCTTTTAACCGACTGACCATCCTTTTGTACATGGGACGTTCAAAATTTTTCCCGGACTGCTTGTCCATATAAATATTTTTCCTCGGCACTTCCATCTCCATAAGTGCATACAACTGCCGGTCCTCTTTCTGTTCTCTTGTGCTTACACGAGTATATCCATAGATGTTTCCCATTGTATCCTCCTTCTTTTGCAGATCAATTATCACCTTTTTATCTTAGACTGCTCTGTATCCTGCTACCACAACAACATGAAGGTATCTCTCTGAAAAGACTTTCAAAAAAATCCACCGGCAGAAAATTATTTCTCTGTCGATGGATCAATATTCTTAACATATGAATTTTTTATTTACCTGATGTATTAATACCATCTGGTCATGGGCAGATCATTATTCACCCCATTCGTAAAAAGCACCTGATGTAGGTCAATAACTCCATCCATAAAAGTTGCAGCACAGGAGCACAGATAAAGTTCCCACATTCTGACAAACCGCTCATTAAACATCTCCGCCACTTCTCTTCGATGCTTCTGAAAATTTTCATTCCAGCACAACAATGTCCGGCTGTAATGCCGACGCAGGCTTTCCACATCCAGCGTATACAGACTAAGTCCTCCGGCAATCTGAAACACCTCTCGCAAGCTCGGAACCATACCGCCTGGAAAGATATATTTTTTCATCCATGCATCCCCGGGATGTTCAGTAAGCGCACTGATAAAATGCAGAAGAAACAGTCCTCCAGGCTTTAATACCTGTTTTACACATTCCATAAAAGGTATATAGTTTTCTCTTCCCACATGTTCTACCATTCCCACACTAACCACACGGTCAAAAGAGATATCAAGTGTCTTCAGATCCCTGTAATCCAAAAGCTTGACACTTAACTGTTCTTCCAGATGTTCGGCCTTGATCCGTTCTTCAAATACTTTCTTCTGTTCCTCACTCAAAGTGATTCCCACACCATTTATGCCATACTTTTTCGCCGCGCGCAGCAACAGATACCCCCATCCGCAGCCAATATCGCAAAGCGTCATTCCTTCTTTCAGATACAGTTTTTTCAAAATTCGGTCCACTTTATTGCACTGGGCTCTGTGGAGAGTATCTTCCTCTGTCTGAAAATAACCACAGGAATAGCTGAGCGTCTCATCCAGCCAAAGACTGTAGAAATCATTCCCTATATTATAATGAGAACACACTTCCTTCTTTTGGTTGTTTTTTGATACTGAGGAAAACATTAGGTTTCCAAGAGCCTTTGTATCTGTGGAAAATTTCCCCATTTGCCCCATAAAATACCGGAGTGCAAGATACAGCTCTCCTTCCACTTGAATATCTCCGTCCATATAAGCCTCTCCCAGGGCCAGGGACGTACTTTTCAGCAACTCTTTTACTTTTGGTATCTGCCGGACTACAACCGAAAAAGCCGGTTCGCCCTTCCCGATCTGGTGCTTTTCTCCATGCAGCACAAGTGTAAACGGGCAGTCATCGAACCGACTCATATACTTTACAAATTCATGGTCCATCAGATTCATATCCTGGATCTCCTCTCAATGAATGATTCTGATTACCATTATTTCCCGAATGCGAAAAATCATTCTTCCGGTTTCTTTTCTGTGGCCTCATTTTAGCAGTTCATCATAAGTGGTGTCCAGACAGTCCTTAAGTCCTCTGAGCTGAGAGCCTGTGATATGCTGGATTCCTCTCTCGATCTTCACCAGCGTCTCTCTTGTCATATCCACATCCCGGAGCTGCACCATCCGCACCAGCTCTGTCTGCCCGATACCCCGTTCCAGTCTGATCTGCCGTATATTCCAGCCGATATTAATCCCCGACTGTTTTATCTTCTGTTCCATAATCGTTTCCGTAAAGTGGACCCATATAAGTCCGATTTTTCTTTATCATAACGGTTTCATCTGATATAATGGGACCAGAACGGGTCCAACCCATGGAAAGAGGAAGAAAATGTGCCATAAAAAGAAACTTATAAGGAATCATAAAATACGGACAGAATATTTACGGAAAATACTGCTGTTCCTGGCTTTTTTGCTAATAGCGGGAATCTGCGGAAGCTATCATTTACTGGAACATATAATAAGGAATACCGCTGAAAAAGAAACACAGACGCGTGTGGAAATTACCTTTGATGAATGGCGCTCGGAGTTGCCTGAGCCTGAGCAGTGCTTTTTATGCGGCAACAGCCAAAGAAGTCGAATCAGTTACTATCGGAATTGGGATACGATTGGATTAATCTCTTTAAACGACTGGACAATCATAGACTTTCAACTGAATAATCATGAGAAGGGAGAAGAGACAGAAAGCACCGGTGATCCTGGTTTTCTATACAGGAACACCGGTGAGATTACCTGCTTTTCCAGCGGAAACCCATCAAGAGGAATGGCGAGAGTCCGAATCACTCTGAGAGAAGACTATGAGCCGGACAGTACTTTTATCAGACAGAATCTGTGTCAATACTGTCTGGATAAAATAACTGCCTCCCTGCATTTCTGGAAATGGGAAACAGAGGAAAAGCAGGCAATTCCACTCTGTCTGGTTGATTTCCAAACTCTTGAAATCTATTCTCTACAGGACTGGTATCAGTCGTATTTCATCAGAGATTTTTGGGTGGAGTTGGACTTTGATGAGACTACATTGTCAGTAAAAGCATATTATCTGCCTGAGAGAAGCGCATGCGCACAGTCAGCCAGTCTCCTCCTGAACGCAAGTGCCCTCTTCGCTATATAATCCTCTGTTCCTTATCCTTCCCCTGGAAATTTTCTGCAGACAGGAATTCTCCATCCTTAAAGTACCTGCTCCGATTTCTGTACTGCTTTCTTAATTACATAAAATCAATCCACAAACAGTGGAGTAGAATAATACCGATCTCCACTGTCCGGAAGAATTACAACAATGGTCTTTCCCTGATTCCCTGGTCTCTTTGCAAGATGAATTGCGGCGGCCAGTGCCGCTCCTGAGGATATTCCTACCAGCACACCTTCCTGCTTTGCCAAAAGTTTTCCTTTTTCAAAAGCTTCCTCATTTTCAATCTTAATAACCTCATCATATAGCTTCGTATTCAAAACTTCCGGTACAAAGCCGGCACCGATTCCCTGAATTTTATGAGGCCCTGCCTTTCCTTCTGACAGAACCGGAGACCCTGCCGGCTCCATTGCCACAATCCGAATATCCGGATTCCTGGACTTCAGATATTCGCCGGCACCTGTAAGTGTTCCTCCTGTTCCCACTCCAGCCACCAGAATGTCCACTTTACCTTCTGTATCCTGCCAAATCTCCGGTCCGGTCGTCTCTCTGTGAGCGGCGGGATTGGCCGGATTCGCAAACTGCCCCGGGATAAAACTGTCTGGAATATTTTTCGCCAGTTCCTGCGCTTTCTCAATGGCTCCCTTCATTCCTTTCGTTCCATCTGTCAGAACCACCTCTGCTCCATATGCTTTCAGAATATTTCTTCTCTCAATACTCATAGTCTCCGGCATGGTCAGAATCATGCGGTATCCTTTCACTGCTGCAATGGAAGCAAGTCCAATTCCTGTATTACCCGAAGTTGGTTCGATAATCACCGAGTTCTTTTTCAAAAGCCCTTGCTTTTCCGCATCTTCAATCATCGCTCTTGCAACCCGATCTTTTACACTGCCGGCCGGATTCAAATATTCCAGTTTGACCAGAATCGTTGCTTCCAATCCCAGTGATCTCTCCACATTGGTAATCTCCACCAGCGGCGTATTACCGATCAGCTCCAACATCCCTTTATAGATCTTCCTCATATTTTCTGCCTCCTGCCTTATTTTCATCACAATACTACAGTTCCCGGCACCAGAACTGCAGTACTGTCATTTGTCCTCCTGTTCAAATTCAACAGCTGTATCATACTCTATATATCCTACTTTGTCAATATGAAAAGAGGATTTTTATTCGTCTGACTCCTTCATCCATTCAATCAAAATCCCTTTACTATTGCACTCCGGACAACAATATGTTCCATAATAATAGGATACTTTCCACTCATCCTCCACTCCCAGATCATGAACCAGATTACTGAACCAGAGATAGGTGTCTTCATAGCTTTCTCCGTCCCATTTTCCTATCAAAAATTTTGCAGGTTCAATTTTCCTGAGTTGTTCCTGATCACTGAAGCCGTCTGCTTCCATATCTTCATCATAATACCCGCACTCCGGACAAGTCACCAGGCACTGCTCCCACTGGCCTATCATCATCTGAAATGCCGCATCCCGGTCGCCCAGAATTGCCAGAAGGTCTGTGCTAAAATACTGAAGCCATCCAGGCTCCTCTTCTTTCAGCCGATGCATATTCCGGCTCAGAAACTCTTTTGTCATTTCCGTCAAGAGCTCTACACTTAAATAATAACTTTCCTTCACAGGATCCGGAATCTGTATTTGGCCTTCACCTCTGCAGCAGGAACTGTCCGTACACAAAATATCTCCTGCCGCTGAGATAATCTTTTTCTCCCATTCATAGTTCTGTTCCCTTCGCTTCTTCTCCAGCAAAAGAACCAGATAAGGCATCGCCAGATAACCGGCCTCATACCAGCTTAACTGATGTGTCAGATTCTCACACAAATTATCAAATATAATTTCATAGTCACTTTTCTCTTCCCGGTCCAGCCTGCGTATCTTTTCAGTTTCCGGGATCAATTCCTCCGGACAGAATAAAAAGGCTACATCCTCCCTTACATCTCCATATGCGCCTCCATACTGTTCCCATAGACCAGATGCAAACTCCACTGGATGTAACCGCTCCCGAAGTTCTTGTACTTCCTGCAGCCCCTCTTCGATCTTTGTTTTCCACATGTCTGATTTTCTGACGGCCTCTTCCCTCTGCATTTGTTCCTTATCTGCCATTTTCTACCTCCTGTCAACCTTGTACATCTGTAATCTATATTTAAAAGTATAGTTGATTTCCTGTCTTTTTACAATCCTGACAATTTATAACAACAGCAACAATATAAATAAGGGATTGTCGCAAAATACCGCCCACCTGTATGATTCGCATTCATAATGGAATATACCAGACAGGGTCACATTCTACAACAATCCCAAAGCTGACCAACTAACTCCTATAATTTTTTTACAAACAGCGCCCGAACTGCGTTTAAAACAGCCAGCACCATAACACCCACATCTGCAAATACAGCCAGCCACATATTGGCAACCCCCAAGGCCCCCAGCAGCAAACAGGCTGCTTTAATACCGATGGCAAACCATATATTTTCATAAACAATCCGCAGACATTTACGCGAAATCCTGACGGCTTTTGCAATCTTCATGGGATCATCATCCATCAAAACCACATCTGCCGCTTCGATAGCCGCATCCGAGCCCATGGCGCCCATGGCAATACCGATGTCCGCTCTGGACAAAACCGGTGCATCATTGATGCCATCTCCAACGAATGCAAGCTTCTCTGCGCCTCTCTGCCGTTTCAGCAGCTCTTCTACTTTTTGTACCTTTCCTTCGGGAAGAAGCTCGCTGTATACTTCGTCAATCCCCAGTTCTGTTGCCACCTGTCTCGCAACTATATCTGTATCGCCAGTCAGCATAACCGTCCGATTCACCCCGGAAGCTTTCAGGGAAGCAACTACTTCTCTTGCATGGGGTTTAATCCGGTCAGAGATCACAATATGGCCTGCATAAGATCCGTCAACCGCCATGTGAACAATCGTCCCTGTATGATGACAGTCCCGGTACTCCACCTGCAGGCGTTTCATCAGCTTTGCATTGCCTGCAGCTACCATGATATTATCCACCCGGGCAATCACTCCATTGCCACTGATCTCCTGGATATCTGATACCCTGGACCGGTCAATAGGCTTTCCATAAGCTTTCTGCAGACTTCTGCTGATCGGGTGGGATGACGCGCTCTCTGCAAGCGCTGCGTATTCCAGCAGTTTCTCCTGTTCCATTTGATTATGATGAACTGCATTGACTTCAAAAACACCCTCCGTCAAAGTTCCGGTCTTGTCGAATACCACGCACCTCACCTTGGACATGGTTTCCAGATAATTAGAACCTTTAACCAGGACTCCTGCATTGCTGGCTCCTCCAATTCCGGCAAAAAAGCTCAGCGGAATGCTAACCACCAACGCACAGGGACAGCTGATTACAAGAAAGGTCAGGGCGCGGTAAACCCACTCCCCAAAGTCCGCCGGAAGTCCCAGCAGAAACATCCGAATCACAGGCGGCACCAGCGCCAGGGCAAGGGCGCTGTAACAGACCAGCGGTGTATAGACCCTTGCAAATTTCGAAATAAAATCCTCAGATTTTGACTTCCTGGAACTGGCATTTTCCACCAGATCCAAAATCCGGGATACCGTGGACTCTCCAAATTCTCTTGTTGTACGGATTTTCAAAACTCCGGTCAGATTAATGCATCCGCTGATTACTTCCTCTCCGGTCTCTATATTGCGCGGGACACTTTCTCCGGTCAAAGCGCTGGTATTCAGACTGGAACTGCCTTTTGCAACAACTCCGTCAATAGGAACTTTCTCCCCTGGCTGTACTACAATCATACTGCCGATTTCCACTTCATCCGGGTCCACCTGCACAAGTTCCCCTTCCTGTTCCACATTGGCATAATCCGGACGAATATCCATCAACTCACTAATGTTCCTGCGGCTCTTGCCCACTGCATAGCTCTGAAACCATTCTCCCACCTGATAGAAAAGCATAACCGCAATAGCCTCTGTATAATCTCCATCCTTATATACTGCCAGCGCCATGGCCCCGACCGTTGCCACCGCCATCAGAAAACTTTCATCAAACACCTGCCGGTTTCTGATTCCTTTTCCTGCCTTAAGAAGAATATCATACCCAATAATCAGATACGGAATCAGATACAGTACAAACCGGACAAATCCATGCACCGGGAGAAAATTCAGAAGTATCATCAAAGACGCGGCAAGCAAAATTCGCACCAACATCTTTTTCTGCTTCTTATTCATAAATTATGCCTCCTTTTTACGTTTTACCCGGCAAGTACCTGCAGCCGGACTGTGATGTCAAATAAATATTTCGCAGTCGTCCTCAACCTTTTTACAGTTGGCTCGAACTTCCTGCATAACGGTCTTCGAATCCTGCCCCTCCTCAAATTCCACATTCATTTTAAGCGTCATAAAGTTTACGGTTGCATTTCTGACGCCTGCCGTCTTTCTGGCAGCTTCTTCCATTTTGTTGGCACAATTCGCACAATCCACATCAATCTTATACGTTTTTTTCATGTTTATATCCATTCCTTTCGCTTCGCTCAGGCACAAAACGTAATGAAAA
>CAJTTI010000007.1:0-17619 GCA_910579225.1 uncultured Lachnospiraceae bacterium
CCACTGGTGTTCCTCCTAATATCTACGCATTTCACCGCTACACTAGGAATTCCGCTTACCTCTCCTGCACTCCAGTTACACAGTTTCAAAAGCAGTCCCGGAGTTGAGCCCCGGGCTTTCACTTCTGACTTGCATCACCGTCTACGCTCCCTTTACACCCAGTAAATCCGGATAACGCTTGCCCCCTACGTATTACCGCGGCTGCTGGCACGTAGTTAGCCGGGGCTTCTTAGTCAGGTACCGTCATTTTCTTCCCTGCTGATAGAGCTTTACATACCGAAATACTTCTTCACTCACGCGGCGTCGCTGCATCAGGGTTTCCCCCATTGTGCAATATTCCCCACTGCTGCCTCCCGTAGGAGTTTGGGCCGTGTCTCAGTCCCAATGTGGCCGTTCACCCTCTCAGGCCGGCTACTGATCGTCGCTTTGGTAGGCCGTTACCCTGCCAACTGGCTAATCAGACGCGGGTCCATCTCACACCGATAAATCTTTTCCAACCAGAGCATGCGCCCCTGTTGGCTTATGCGGTATTAGCGGTCGTTTCCAACTGTTATCCCCCTGTGTGAGGCAGGTTACCCACGCGTTACTCACCCGTCCGCCACTCAGTCACAAAAGACTTCATCCGAAGAATCGTTCTTAAGTGCTTCGTTCGACTTGCATGTGTTAAGCACGCCGCCAGCGTTCATCCTGAGCCAGGATCAAACTCTCGATAAAATGGTTTGAAAAGCACGTAGTGATTTTTAACCAACGACAGAAAACAACGTTTTCCGGAGTCGTCACTACACTTTTCACGAAAGTTCAGTCCCTTCCAGAACAACACTTGGCTGTTCTATCCGTTACTGTTTTAGGTCGCTTTTTTTCAAAAGCTGTTCTCAAAAATTGTTTTTATAAAAGAATTTTCGAAGACTTTATAAAAGCACTATTTAATTATCAAGGTTCATGTTCTCGCCGCCGCTCTCGCGACGACCAGTTGATAATATCACATCTCTTCAAGACTGTCAATAGCTTTTTTCTAAATTTTTCTAATCAATTTCTAAAAAGCGATTTCATTCTCTAAAATGCGACGTTTTTCCCGACCGCCTCCGCAATCGGTTTGATTATATTACCAAAGATTTCTTCTTGTGTCAATCCCTTTTTTTAATTTTTTCAGAAAATCCGGACAGCAGTCTGGAACCCGCAAAGAAAGCCTTCCGGCCCAGACCGCAATCCGGATGCGTCATCCTCATATGGGCAGAATCCGAAAGCGGCAGACATGCTCTTCTTCCGCGCTGATCCGGTATGCCGGTTCCACGTCCGAACCCCAGCTGTCAATCCCGCCCACTCCGCGTACCGCGCTGTAGATGCACAGCACCGTCCTTCTGGCAGGGGACAGTTCTTCCTGATGGAGCGCGTTCTCCAGTTCTGCCGCCGTATAGGGCAGACAGGAAAACGCGAAGGGGGCTCCGTCCTCCAACTGGAACCGCAGCGCCTGTGCGCAGGCCCCCTGTCTGCGGTTGTCAAGCACCCGGCTCCTTCGCACCTTTACCCACTGGGTATCCATATGCATCCCACAGTCCTGGGGAACCAGATAAGGGGTAACCGGCAGCCCCTTTACTTCATAAGTTCTGCTCATACTCATACCGCAGATTCCCGTCATAGGTATCCGTGCCTGCCGCATAGGAGAGGATCTCATTGTTGTTCGTGTAGATCAGATGGGACAGACGCATGGACATCACGTCAATATCGGATCGAAGCTCTGCGATCACCGTCTCCTGCGCCTGCCTGATATTCTCCAGCGCCTGCTGGCGGAACTGCCGATTCAGCACGATCAGCGCCACATTGAGCACCGTCAGGATCGGAATGACAATCAAAAAGAAAAACGACAGGTAATATACGGTTTTTAACGGAAGTTTTCTGATCTTCTGTAACTGGCGCATGGCGGCATCACGCTCCCTCTTTGGATTCAATACAATCATCCAAGTCCTGCATCAACAAAAAATCCTTTAGCCGAAGATGCTGGACCGTACTTGTCGAATAATCAATGTCGTCGTTTGTAATTAAAATCTTCTTTGACAAGTGATCAATCCCTTTAAATGATCCCATTTCTCTTGTGTACGCCTTATCCTCAGCAACACTGTACGCAACCTGAATAAAATATTTTTTATTTCCCTGTTGAGCCAGAAAATCAATTTCTTTTCCATCGTTATCGTATACCCAGATTTTGTAGCCCATATAGATCAGTTCATTGTAAACAATGTTTTCCAAATTATGTGTAAGATCATAGCGGTTATCCATGCATCGCAGCGAGTTAAAGGCTACATCTTCATTATATATTTTTGCGTAATAGCTGAGTTCCCGCTTAGTTCTTGTCGAATATCGTTTGACGGATTCAATCACATAAGCCTCTTCAAGATAACCGAGGTATTTCATAATTGTGTTTACAGAACATGTTTCGTGCTCTTTCTTAATATAATCATGAATGCATTTTGCAGATATAATTCTGCTGTTTGAACGCAAAATAAAATTCACGAGGTTTTTAAACAGACTTTCCTTGCGAATTTTATGTCGATGCATAAGATCGTTTATTACAATCGTATCGTCCAGATCGTTTAGATATCTGAGTCTGGCATCGGAATGATCAAACTCGAATCGTTTTGGAAATCCTCCCCAAATTAAATAGTCGATCACAGAACTGTTCTTGCCAAGCTCTTTTGTATATTCCAAAATCTCTTTATAGACAAAAGGACGGATACGAAACGAGACATATCTCCCGCTTAACTCTTTGGTAAACTCTCCTGATAATAATTTTGAATTTGAACCTGTAATAAAAAGGGAGTAATCATAAAGTCGAAGTGTCTTACAGGCATCCTGCCAATTGTCCAATACCTGGATTTCATCAAAAAAAAGATAGCATTTTCCTTCTTTTCGATGATTTTCCACATACTCAATCAGCATGTTTCCATCTAAAATATTGGATGATATCCGTTTGTCTTCAAAATTTATAAAAATAATGTTGTCCGTTTTTTCCCTGACTTCCCGCATAATCTGTTCCAAAAGCACAGATTTACCAGAACGTCGTATTCCTGTAATAATTTTAATTAAATCAGAATCATAAAATTCCCGAATGGGTTCTATATAGTGTTTTCGGCATATCATAGATTCACCTCCTTTCTTCATTCTACTGAAAGATTTTTGTATTGTCAAACAAATCTTTCACTACAAGTGAAAGATTTGTCCTTTTTTGCAAAAATATTTCATTATTTTATACGTCCTCATTCCCCGCTGTACCGCATACAGAGCATGGTGATGTCGTCAAACTGCGCCGCATCCCCCACGAACCGGTCGATGTCGCCTTTCACCTGTCCAAGGAGCTCCTCAGGCGATGCGTCCGGAGCCTGATTCAGGGAGGCGAGCAGGCGCTCCCGCTCAAACTGCTCTTCTTTAAGGTTGACCGCGTCCGGCGCACCGTCGGAATAGACGTAGATACTGTCCCCTCGGTGCATCTCAATCTCATATTCCTGGTACTGCATCCCCGGCATGACGCCCATGACGAATCCGTGGGGGTCGTCAAGCAGCTCATAAGCACCTCCGGCCTTTCTCATGATCGGATATTCATGGCCTGCGTTCACCGCGGTCAGCACGCCGGTGGAGATCTCAAGAATGCCAAGCCATACGGTCACGAACATCTCCGCTTCGTTATTTTCGCAGAGCTGATCGTTGACCGCCTGAAGAATCTCTTTGGGAGAGTCTCCCATCTGGGCCTGGTTCTTGATCAGGGTCTTGGAAATTACCATGAAGAGCGCCGCCGGAATCCCCTTGCCGGACACGTCCGCCACTACCAGCGCCAGATGGTCGGAATCCGTCAGGAAGAAATCATAGAAGTCTCCGCCCACTTCTTTCGCAGGATTCATGGTGGCAAAAATGTCGAATTCCTGCCTGCCCGGGAAGGCAGGAAAGATCCTCGGCAGCATATCCGCCTGAATCTGGGTGGCCACGTTAAGTTCTGCGCTGATCCGCTCTTTCTCCGCCGTCACCCTGGTGAGATTGTCAATATAGTGGTTGATATCCATCTCCATCTTCAGAAGGGTCTCACTCAGGGTCTGGATCTCATCGCCGGTGCGGATCTTCTGAAGTTCTGTGGACACCTGATTTTCCTCTTTTACAAAACTGCTGGCTTCCGCCGCGATCAGATTGATGGGCGCGATGATGGAGCGGTACAGGATATGTACATAGACGGCCAGACAGAGGACCGTCACCACCAGCATGCTTAAGACCGCATGGGATACATAGTCGCCGAGCGTTTTCTGCAGCGTGGCCATGGGAATCTCCACGCCGACGACCGCCGCCGTACTGCCCTCCAGCACGATGGGCAGGATGGCCGACGTATTATAGCCGTAGGCGCTCTTGGAGATAAAATAGCTGTCGGAGCGCTCACCGCTTCTTGCCAGCGCTACTGCTTCCTTAATATACGCAGGGTTCGGTCCGCCCATATCTCCGAACTCATAGGGCTCCACATAACTGTCCATGATGTAGGTCATGGGGTTCCAGTTCCTGGCAGACTCCGACGCACCCGCAGGCGTTTCGTCCAGACTGGCCACATAGAAATCATACAGCTCCTGCATGTCCAGCTGGGCCAGATAGATATCATTGGCCCCCATATGCTCTCTGAGACGGTCCATCTGTTCCCGAAGTTCCTGATAGCGGTCAGAATCCATCTCCCGCTCCAGCGTCTCTTTCGGGATCTCCCCGTCTTTATACTGAGCGGCCAGATGGATGTAGCGCTCCAGCTCCCCTTCCTCAAAATATCCCCGGAACGTCTCCGCGATCTGATAGGCGGTATCGTTGTACTGCTTCTGGATATAGGCCCGGTACTGGATATATCCGATCCCGGTGCAGGCCGCGCAGATCAGTATGGCCAGAACCGCGAATCCTGTCAGAATTTTTAATACTAATGCCGAATGTTTTTTCATATGCTCACTCCTGTTTCCATTCCTTCAGATCACGACGATCAATGTATTCAATCCTAATGTATTCTGATACTCCGTCTTTTTTGCCATCTTCATGATCATCTTCACGCCCAGGTACTCCATGCCCGCCTCGGCGTATTCCAGAGAATTATAGCGTTTTCCCTCCGAGCGGATGCGTAAGATCCCGCCTTCCTTTGTGCGCAGGATTCTCACATCTATAAATCCCTGATGGTGCATGGACTTTTCCGCGGTGATGACCATCAGTTCCTCCAGAGCCAGGCTGATGGTCATGGTCTGATCCTCTGTAAAGCCGTTGCGCTGACAGAAGTCCTGGATCTTCTCGCTGGCCTCGCAGATCGCTTTCGTTTCGCAGGCCACGGTAAAATTGATGCATTTTCCTTCCCGAAACGCCGTCTCATCCAGCATATACAGACTGAAACGCCCGGTCGCCCTTCGGGCAGACAAAAACCCCGCGCCGATCCAGATCACACCCGTCAAAAGCTCCGCCAGCCAGTAGAAATGAAAGATCCCCTCTCCCAGAGGCGTCAGGAACCATGCCAGCACCACAGTCACCGCCAGAACCCGAAGTACCGTGATCAGGTTGGCCATGCCTGGCTTCATAATGGCGTAATAATAGTAGGTCATGATGCTGTTCAGAGTGCCGAAGATCACGCCGATCCCGAGACAGCCCGCGGCAAACCGAAGATCCATGGAACTGCCGAAGAGATTTCCCACCTGACTCCCGGTCAGGAACAAAACCGCGGCAAAAGCCGAAGCGAGCCAGAATCCGCAGACCATCTGAATTTTCAGAAGTTTTTTCACAGACAGCGGGTCCTGCTCCCCCTGATAGATCCCGAGCATGGCGGAACCGGCCTGGGGGACTCCGTTCTGGATGCAGATGGAGAACTCATTCAGATTATTGGTCACGGCAAAAGCCGCCACCATAGAGCTGCCGCCCGCCAGATTCATGATTCCGTTCAGCAGTACGATCCGAAGGGCCGAGCACAGATTGTTGGCCGCCATAGGACTCCCGGCCTTCACAATCCTGCGGAGCTCTTCCATGCGGGGGCACACCGGCCGAAATCGGAAGCCGTCTTTTAACCGGAGCAGGAACCAGAAGCTCATCCCGCAGGCCACCGCCGTGGCCAGCACGCTCGCCCACGCCGCTCCCCCGATCCCAAAATCAAAGACAAACAAAAAGAGATAATCCAGAACGATATTCAGTGCCGTCATGGTCATCATCGCCCATGCGGACTGAGTTGTCTTCCCGGCCAGCCGAAGATAAAAAAAGGGCACATAGAGAAGCACTTTGAAGACGCCGCCCAGGAACGTAATCCGGATATAGGTCTCCACCAGCTCCCATGAATCCACGGAACCAAGACTTCTCGCGATGGGTTCCGACAAAAGGAATCCGGCCCCGCAGAGTAAAAACCCAACGGCAGCCGCCAGCTCCAGGGCAAGCCCGTAATACCGCTGCCCTTCCTCCGGACGGTTCCGCCCCAGCGCCGCCGCCGACTCCGCGAACGCCCCCGAAGCAATCAGCGATCCCACGGTGCACAGCAGCAGATAGACCGCCAGACTTTGATTCACACTGGCGATCCCCAGTTCGCCCATCCTTCGGCCCACCAGGATCCCGTCAAAGAGGACGTTGATCGTCCCTCCGAGAATCGAAAGCATATTGGGAAGCAGCGCCCGGTAATAAACCCTGGTCAGCATTTTCTGGTCGGAATACATGGTTGATCTGTCCTTTCTAACTTCACGCGGAATGATCCGCGACTCTTTCTCTCATAAACTCCACAAGTCTCTGATCCGTCAGATACTGCAGGGGCTTTAGGTTGGACTGCCCCGCCAGAAACCGCCTTCGGCACTCGGGATGTGTCCCTTTCTGTACCCGGTAAACCGACGCCTCCCCGATCAGTCCCAGTCCTCTTAAGTCCTTGTAGTCCTCGTTCTGCTCCATCAGAATCCGGTCCAGAATCCGTCCTGCGTCCGGCTGGTGAAAGTCTTCGTCCGTCTCCACAAAACATTGGTATCTTCCGGGAAGCAGACGTTTCTCATCGTAAACGCTGTACTCCAGGATACGGACGCCGCACTCCCTGGCCAGAAGCTCCACCGCCAGGGAGATCGTCTGAAGATCCATCTTTTCCCCGGCGATGTTGATGGCCTGATTTTTCCGGAAGCAGATCCTAAGCACCGGCGCCTGACCGCAGAAGCCCGTCACCTGCACCACGTCATTGAGCCGATATCGGTACAAACCGGAGAAATTCGTCACCAGCAGCTCGTAGTACGCCCCGACTTCCAACTCTTCCATGGTTCTGGGCCTTTGGTCCCCTTCTTTATTATATGGAAGAAACTCATAAAATCCGCTTCTGGGAATCAGCACATTGTCCGTGCTCTCCATCTGGGTCGTGATGCCCATCATGCATTCGCTGGCCGCATAGGTAAAGTAATGAACCGGCACCTCCCCCAGATAGGCCCGCAGCATGGGCTCCTGGGCCGTGAACGTACTTCCGCCGACTCCGCTGACGAATTTCATCTCTTTAAAAAGCCGCCCGACAATCCCGTCAAATCCCTTTCTGCACTCCCTCTCCACCCTTTGAAACCACGCCTCCTCCGGCGCCGGAAGCTTTAGAAGTTCCCTTCGGACCGCATCCGACAAAGGCCGCTCCTTTGGAATCCGCCTACAGGCAATGTCTCGAAGCACCTGCTGCCAGTTTTCTTCAAAATACCGGAAGAACAGCAGAATATCATATAAAAAGAACGCCTGTATCCCCGCCATCTCCGGCGAGGACAGGGCAATCCAGAGCTTTACATAGGGTACTTCCCCCACTCCTTTGGAGAAGAGGAGTCCGGTCCCGCCAAGATAACGCTCTTCCAGGCCGAAGGTTCCCCGGTCATAGAGCTCCCGGAAATAAGCTGCGGAGAGAATGGTCTCCGTCTCCAAAGCCGGCGGCTCCATCCGAAAGACGCTTAAGTGCAGGTATCTCCCGGTCTCGATCCCCGGTACACAGGCATACGCCGCATAGTAGATCGAAAAAACACAGCGATCAAGAGCTTCTTTGGTGAGCGGAATCCTTTTCTGCCTGCCGGTGCTTCCGGAGGTCATGATATAGTGTTTGACTTCGTAGGAAGTCAGAATCTCTTCCTCTCCCCGCTCCATACGGCCAATGGCCTCCTCATAATCCGGATAATCTGATATGGGCACCTGTCTCTGATAATCCTCTGTGCTGCTGATCCCGGCAAATCCATATTTTCTGCCATACTCTGTGTCCTTGTTGTCCTCCATCAGACGGCGCAAATTTCCGCGGCTGATCTCCATTGCGTGTTCACAGTCCTCCAGAAACCGCTCCCACGCTTTCTGCCAATCGTTCATCATTCACTTGATACCACCCTTCTACAAAAGCCCTCGATTTCTGGCCTCATTGATCGCTGCCGCCTTGCTGGTCACTCCCAGCTTTTTATAGGTCTCTTTGTTGTGATATTTGATCGTGTTTTTCGTGATCCCCAGCTGGACGGCAATCTGCTCTGTCGAACATCCGTTCGCCTGAAGTCTGAGAATTTTCAGAGCATTGGGCACAAGAGTAACCTCTCCCTCCGCATGCTTTTTCAGGTAAGAAGGATAGAAGTCCGCCATCCGCTGGCACTCCTCCAACACCTGTTTTTTGTATTCGCGATCCGTCCAGATGAATTCCTCCGCCCGCAGAAGCTTCAGCGCCGCACCGCCCTCCCTTGAGATCACACGGACAAAATGATAGCTCTGCGCCTCTGTGATGCACTCCTGCATGCTTTGCTTCCAGTCTCCCCAGCCCATATGATAAAGGGCCTCCGCCAACAGAAGCTTTGCCTCGATGCGGATATAAGTTCGATGCATCCTATCCGCATAGTACAGAAGCTGCTTAAGAAGTCCCACAGCCTGTTCGTATCTGCCGTTCAGAAGATAGATCCTCGCTTTCACCAGATAGCGCAGGCGTTCCATGGACCAGAAGTCCTGATGCTCGTCCGGCGCATCCTTTGACCACTCCATGACCTCTTTAATCCGCCCCTGGTACATGAAAAGCCAGCATTTTAAGGCCCTGATATTCGGAAGCAGCCTCGGCGCCTCCTGGGCGGCCGTCTTCTCGAAGCTCAAAAGCCGCTCCAGCGCGTCTTCCGCGTGCCCGCTCAGAAGAGAAAGCTGACCTAAAAGCCATACGACCACAAAGCACTGCTCGGTCTTTCCCACGCTCTCCGCCTGCATCCGGCCTTTTTCCGCCAGGGAGACGATCTCATAGCTGTCCATCCCCTTTTCCAGGAAGCTCTCTGCCAGGGCCAGACTCACCAGGCCCTTGCCGTATTTTCCCAGCACCACCGAGACGATCTTTCCGATGCTGGCCGCCAGTTCTTTATCCCTTTTACTCCATTCGCAGAAGTCCTTCCCTCCATTCATCTGGGATGGAAGGTTGCTGGTGACAGAAAACTCCGGGAGCAGTACCCTGCGCTCCCGAATCAGCGGATACGCACGTTTAAAAATATCCACCATCTGAACATTTTCCCGATGGGGCAGCGCAATATCCAGATACAAGAGTCTGCTCTTCGCTTCTTTTCTGGCGCTCCCCGTATGATTCTCAGCATACACTTCCAGTTCTCCATACCACCGCTCGCTCTCCTCCACATTCATCCGGATCGACTGCAGCATACTCATGCAGGAGATCAGCACCGCGCTCTCCTTCACCGTATCCTCGGACAGCGACAGATAATAGTGACGGAGTTCAAAGTAATGACCATTGGCCGGGTTCTCTCTTGCATTGGTGATCAGCAGCCTGGAAATCTCCTCCTCATCCCCGCAGGACGCATACGCTTGAAGCGCCAGAGCGATTTCGCCCCGCATTTCATAACAGTAGCCGGCGTTGCAGTAAAGCCGGTGAACCCGGTCCGCTTTCGTACTTCTCCTCAGACGCCGGCGCATGGACTCCCGGAACGCCTTCTTATATTGGTAGACTGTACCTTTCTTTACGATAAAATCCCCAATCTCCATGGCCTGGTCCAGAAGCTGCTCCACATTCTTCTTCCCGGTGACCATCTGCGCCATCTGAATATCGAAACTCTCCACCACGGACAGTTCCATCAGAAATTCCTGCAGCTCCAGATCCCACTGGTCATACACGTGAGTTTCCAGATAGCCGCACATCTGATCCTTGGCCTGATTGTAGATCATTTCCTGACTGCCCACATCCGACTCTCTGCTTCCCAGACCGCTCCGCAGAAGCTCCAGCGCCAGGACCCTAAGAGGCAGGGGATGGCCGTTTGCCTCCCTCCAGATCCGTTCGGAAAGCCGCTCTCCCGGATAGACGTCCCAGGACTCGAAAAAGGCGTCCTGCTCCTCTCTTTCCAGCAAAAGATCCTTTTCACCGATCACACAGAACAGATAATTGACGTAGAGAGACATCAGCCAGCGGGGAACGGCGCCTCGCGAGATCAGAATCAGCCATACTTCCTTACGCTCCATCAAAAGTTCGAGAACCGGATAAAGCTCTTCCCGAAGCTCCGGCGAGTTGAACAGATACAAGTCGTCGATAACGATGATCTGCTCTTCCCCTTCCGCCGGCATCCGGAGATTCCAGTTGACATAATCTTCCGCGGAATAATACAGGTATTTCCTGCGGCCCAGATAATCCTTTACAAACGCCGTTTTGCCAAGTCCCGTCACGCCGTACACATATACCGTCTGGCTAAGACTCTGGGCCAGTTTCATCTTTTTTACCGCTTTCTTGGGCCGAAAATATCTTGTATCAGGCATGGCTTTCTCCTCTTCACAGTGTTGCTTCATATCTTCATGTACAGTGCGGCGTACAGTTCCTGATCGACGCCGGTCCGTCCGGTCCGGCGGTACTCGAAATCTACCGCCTCGATCAGATCCTGATTGCAGATCTTCCGGCGCTTTGCCGCCGCCCGGTATGCAGCCGCAAGGGCGGCGGACTTGATCCCGCTTCCGGTCAGCTCCGCCACCCGCGCGTAGACGGCGAAATCAATCTCCGCTTCCAGCGGCGCCTCCTTTGGAAAGACCTTGTTCCACAGAGCCAGACGCTCTTCCTCGCCCGGCTGTTCGATGGGGATCAGGAAAGTCATCCGGCGCTTGAAGGCATTGTCGAAATTCTGCATCACGTTGGTGGCCAGTATCGACACGCCGGAATACTCCTCGATCTTCTGCAGTAAATAGGCAGTCTCCGCGTTGGCATGACGGTCGTTGGAGTTCGACACCTCCGTCCGCTTCGTGAACAGGGCGTCCGCCTCATCGAAGAAAAGGATCGCGTTGGAGAACCGGGCCGCGTCAAATACCGCTCCCAGATTCTTCTCGGTCTCCCCGATGTATTTGCTGCCGATCTGGGACAGGTCGATGCGGTAGATGGAGAGTCCCAGCTCCTTTGCCAGCACCTGGGCCGCCATGGTCTTGCCGGTGCCGGGCGGTCCGTAGAGTACGATGGAAAGCCCCCTTCCATACGGTAGTTTTCGGCCGAATCCCCATGCGTCATTGACTACGCTCCGGTAGCGGACCCGGTCGCAGGCTCTCTCAAGCAGCTTTCGGCTTTCCTCAGAAAGCGTAAGGTCCTCCCACACAAAGGGACTGTGAAGCCGGACGGCGTACTGGTCCAGACTTCCGCTGCACTGATGCCGGATCTCCTCCTCCAGTTCCTTCCTGGACGCGAGAAAACCGTCTTTTCCCATGGGAGATGTGCACATCACGCAGGACAGCGTCCGCCGAATCCTCTCCGGCGTCAGGTCATACAACGAAACAAGCTGATCCAAATCGACGTCCTCCGTGAACCGGATCCGGTACTCCTCTGCAAAATGTTTCCAGAACGCTTTCTGCTCCCCCGCTCCCGGCAGATCCACCGGAATCCGATATGTATTCCCCATGATCTCCGGCTCTTCCATCCAGGAGGCGTCGGCTCCGATCAGAAATCTTCCGGTATAATCCCTTAAATACGTGAGCATCTGCATCACCAGCCCTGTCTCCTCCCGGCTAATATCGTTCATGTTCAGATAGAGGATATGATGGGCGAGCACTGTCTTTAAGACCGCCTGTGCAAGCGTCTCGTTCACTGCCTCCGGACTTTGAGTCAGCAGTTTTTTCACATGAAGGCACAGAACGTCCATCCCCAGCGAATCCCCCATGGCCTGAGCCAGATATTTCTTGCCGGTTCCGCTCGCTCCCTGAAGCCAGATCAGCCCCTCCTCCTGCAGCACGGTCATCCTTACATAGACCTGCCTGAGTCGGTTCAGCGCTTCCTGGTGACTGATCACAGCATCCGTATCGCCCCCGCTGAGCACTTCCCCACAGCAGGCCATACTTCCGAGCATCTCCGTGTTGCCGTGCAGAAGTAAGAGTACCGGCTTTCTGAGGGTCACGGGACGGGACAGACGGGACAGCCTTGGGTTGTCTCTCTCCGGCTGCAGCAGAAAACGATTGAGGAAACGGTCTTCATCCAGAAGAATTTCCGGTAAATTCTCCGACTCCTCCAGAAACAGCGCGCACAGGTCGTGTACCAGTCCCGCCGTGGGCTTGGCCGTCCCGCTCTTCTCCTCCTGCAGGATTCCGAAGATCCGCTCG
Organism: uncultured Lachnospiraceae bacterium; assembly: GCA_910579225.1. Lineage (GTDB taxonomy): Bacteria > Bacillota > Clostridia > Lachnospirales > Lachnospiraceae > Hominiventricola. The sequence continues at coordinate 12,535 of CAJTTI010000007.1, forward strand.
TACTTCCGACTGCGGTCCGCGCAGGCGGCCAGGAGAAAGGCCATCGTCTCTACGGGCTTCAGATCCAGCGACAGGAACCGGGTAAGAGGTGTCTCCTCCTCTCCTCTTCGGATCAGTTCTTCGTAGATCGGCCGCACCCGCGCCCGACAGGGGAATGCGGCTTTCTCCCTTGGCTCCAGGGTCTTGACCAGCGCTTCGTCCTCCAGAAGACATCCGATCCTCCCCAGGCTCTCCGGAAGCTTCTGCTCCTTCATCACCAGACTGATCATGCACAGCAGATCGATGAAACGCTCCCAGGCGCTCCACTGCTCTGCTTCCGAGACAAAAGGTTCCTCCTTCTGTCCCGGAAAATATAATTCGATAAAACCATAAGTATCCTGCCCAGTCTTCGACATCGGTATCCCCTTTCTTAAAGCCTTTTCCCACTGTGGAGTCAGATTGGATGCTGCCCAGAGCATCCCCCCGCACAGATGGAATCCTTCTTAAGCGGTATGTCCGGCTCCTTCCCACAGTTCCTTCAGCCGTATCAGTTCCTGCAGCCCTTTCCTGTCCTTTGCTTCCGACCTCTTCCGCCGCTCCTCGCCGGGACCACTGATCTCCTGAAGATCCACGACCTGCACTTTCTGCCAGAAGCCGTCCTCGCCATACTCCAATTCGTCCATAACAGACTCCAGCTTTTCTTCCGACAGCTTCGCTTCCTCAAACACTTCCCCGGTTATCTTATTATAGTAAGCAGGCTGGGGCGCGCCCAGAACCTGGAACTTCGATCCTTTGGGGACCAGCACCTCCATCTCCTCCTCGCCGTACATAGACACGCCGGTAATGTTAATCGCGCCCTTTCCCTCCAGCCGAAAGCGGAAGATCGCTTTGTCTTCCTCCTTTTCCTTGCACAGATCATAGAAATGCATGGCCACCGACGGCAGAAGCGAGGTGCTGTAAAAGCTGTTTGTGACAAAGCCTCCGCCGCTCCTCATGGCGGATCCCATCTTGCCTCCCCGGTAGGTAATGCCGCGGAACGCATGGGACAGGTCCATCCATTGATCCTTATACCCCTCTTCCTGATAGGCCCGCCGCGGGCTGTATGACTCCAGCTCCTCCTGTCCCTCCTGCACCGGGGGCGCATAGCTTCCCCATGCCTCCAGCCCCTCCGACAGCATCCGCTGGGTCACCTTCGCCATGTCAAATGCCGTTTTCTGCACTCCTTTCGTCTCCCTGCGGTATTCTTCGGAGACATCCTTGGGCAGAGTCTTATCCATCAGCCACACTCTGATATGTCCGGCCAGCTCTCCGTATTTGGAGGACGTATTCATAATCTTATACAAAGAGGAGCTATAGACCCCTGCGGCATATCCGTAAGCAGGCACTCCCCCAAAGACGTCTTCTTCATTCTCGGGGTCCGTGATCCCCTCTCCGCCCATATCTTTCGCCTGCTGATCGACCATCTTGAGATAGATCGTCTCATGGGGGAACCGACGGTTCGGAGCAAATTCCTCACGGATCAGATCCTCAAACAGCGGATCTATGGTCCGGTACATATTGGCGGCCTCGGACAGATCCTCCCGGCCCTTGACTCCGGCATTGTGGGAGCCTTTCAGGATCTCGTAGATGGAATGGTCTCTGCTGCTGACCATCCAGGCGATCAGCGCCAGCCGGAAGTTCAAAAGGTCGGTTTTGCCGGCTCCCAGCAGACGGTAGGCCCCCAGCATCCGCAGGGTCGTCCCGGAGGGCCCCGCGGTCTGCAGCATTCCTTCCGCCGTCACCGGCGTATCCATCCGGAAGTAAGACTGTCCTTCCTTCCATTTCAGGTTCCCGTTTTCATCCAGCCCGTTGGCCATCTCCCGCTCGGACAGGCCGATCCCCAGCCGCTCATAGTGCTCCCGTCCCAGCCCGGCCTGCTCTGCCTTCTTTTTCGTGCTTCTGGTAAATTTACTGGAAAAGGCCGCGGAGAAGGCCCGTCTGATCCCGGACGCCCACCTGCTAAACCAGTTCCCTTTACCCTTGATCTTATCTTTTCCGCGCTTCAAGTCTCTGGCCATGGAGTAGGTGTCAAACAGATCTTCTTTCTTTTCATAATGCCCCATTTCCTGCAGAAGGTCAAACCGAATATGAGAGTCCGCCCCCATCTCGTTCATTTTCCCCTGATCCTCTTCAGTAATATTCAGGAGAAGGTTCTTCAAAGACCGGCTCTCTTCGATCTGCTCTCTTGTCTTGCCGCCGTTGATGAACATCCCGTTATAGAGCATGGTCATCTGTTCCCGCAGATTGCCGTTGTCAAAGACGTTCTGGATATTCTGCCGATTCAGGAAATCCGCGTCCTGCTCAAACAGCACGTAATCTCCTTCCATACCCAGCCTTGCCGCCTCTTTCCCCTCTACGTAATCCCCCAGCTGCCAGCGGCCGATCTGCCCGGCTCCGCTTCCGCTGTCTCTCTGCAGCAGGGCGCCTTCCAGCACCTTCCAGTCGTCAGGCGTGCGTCCGCTGATCTGTTCCGCCACCTGCCCTACCGCCGCCAGATCTTCCGACTGCTCCTGGTTCAGGTTCTTCACCCGGTAATAGGAAGTCAGCGTCCCGCTCAATTTGGTCAGGGCCTGTGCGGCCGCCTGCCGCACAGGCGCAGAGTTGTACAGATTGGCGGCGAACCTGTCTTCATATTCCTGCGCCGTCGACTGCCAGTCCGGATGCTGATAGATGATTTTGTAGGCTTCCTTCGTATATGCGTCTCCCATATCTTCACTCCTTTATTCCCGCGGCATGGTCAATACCCTCTGTTCTCCCGCAGCCAGTCTGCAATGTCCGTGCACATCTGGTCGTACAGAGCCCTGGCGCCGCCTGCGCTTTCCGTCCGGCGCTGATCAAGCTTTTCCAGCATCCTGCCGGCCGTCTGCACACGGCCCTGCAGATCACTGTCAAACTCCTGCTTCTCCTGCGCGATGACATATTCCTTCTCAATAAAGTGACGGATTGCCTCGCTCCTAGGCATCCGCCGGGTCTCCTCCGTCAGCTGGTTCCAGGTATAATGCCTTAAGTCCTCTTCCTGTAAGCGGTCTGCGGGTATGCGTCCGGCGCACTTAAGCACTTCATCAAACAGTACGTCATTCTCATCGAAAAACGTACCCCAGCGCACATCCAGATGCAGCTCACCCGAACTTTTGATGACATCCATTCTGGTTTCCTCCCCGTTCATCGTAGTGAACATGGCGCCCAGCTTATACGACGAAAAAGATTTATGGGTCCCTTTGCTGTAATCGGTTCTGGCATAACCGTCCGAAACGAGGATCGCCTGATAATATGTGATCCACTGTTCCAGATCCCGGTCCGCAGAATCATCCGGGTCAAACATTCCCGGCAGCTTCTTTAAATATTTCACAAAAAAGGACATCCCCTGCATATTGGTAAAATCATGTTCAAAGTCATCGGCATACTGCGTAAATTCATCAGGGGGCAGCAAAAGAAAACCATTTCCATATTTTCTCTTCAAATAATTTATCTGCTTTTTCAAAAGATCCTTATACATCCGCACCCCGTTCAGATTTGCCTGCCGGCAGGCTTCCACCTCCTCCGGATCAGACATGTGGACAGGCAGTCTTATCAGATCGTCCATCATCTGCTGGAACGATTCCTTATCCATATGCTGGATCGCTTCCAGCCGGGGCAGATTGGCGATATGTCGGCATAAGCCCTCATGCATGGCATGCGGCTCTCCCACCACATAATAATCATCGGTTCTGATCCGCCGGTATACGGGATCCTCTTTGCCGCTGTGCTGCCGGAAATACTCCGCATGACGGGAATCCGGGATCGCGCCGCCGCCTTTTCCGAATTCGATCGTCTTGGGCGCCTTTTGTATCCACGCCTTTGCAGCCGCTTCGGCTTTCGCTTCCTGCTTACTGACTTCTTCGTTATAACCGAGCAGCCAGTCTCTCCCGGCTCTGTCGTCTTGAAACGCTTCCCGGTTTCTCACAAATTCCGCCTGCCACAGAAGAAGCGCAAGATTCCTCTGTTCCAGGGTATCCCCTAAATGACACTTGTAAGTGATCTCCGAATTATAATGGGTTCTGTACCAGCTGTTCGTCATCACCTTTTTCTGAATTGCGTAATATTCCGCAATCTGATTTCCCATATCCAGCTTTACCAGCAGGTTCTGCTTCTCTTCCTCGGTCATTTGGGCGGTCATCTCCGGATGGCCGTCGAGCAGATGCCGCAGTCCTTCCGTCTTCCCGGCCAGTTCCTCCAGGCGGACGCTCTCTTCTGCGATCGTTTCATCCGTACGCAGATCCACTCCCATGTCGAGCGCCATGTACTGACTGATACAGGAAGCGATCTGTTCCCGGGTCAGATTCCCCTCCTGCATCTGCCCGGGAATCAGGGTCCTGTTATGGTCCTTGTCTTCTGTCAGGAATTGGGAAAGCGCCCGGAAATCCCCCGGCAGACAGCCCTCCGGTTTCTCCAGATCCCTCGTCCTGCCCGCAAGCGTCTGTTCCCAGGTGCCACTGGCCTCCTCCACCGTACTGGCGTTCACTCTCTTTCTGTAGAGCCTGGACTTCTGGTTATTGGAGCGGGACTTTCTCTTTTTGGCGCCTATATTCTCTTTAAAGGAGTTTCCATAGGACTTGCCCTGCAGGGAAACCGTCGGAAGTTGAATGCTGCTGTTTTTTCTGATCTGACTGACTTTTTCCAGCCTCTCTCTCCTCTCCCTCTTGACCCTCGTCTCGGCACGATCGCCCTTGTCCTTGTTCGCTTTGTATAATTTACTGGTATGGGCCGCCAGATAGTCGTCCTCCTGCTTCGTAAACATAATCTGGACGCTGTCCAGTACCTTCTTCTCGTCCTTTGTCAACGGCATCTTCTCACCTCCTATTTATAGTCGCTGCGCGACGGCACTAAAGGGTAAAGTCCCTTCGCCGCACCGCCCCTGAGAGGAACTTTCATTCGCAAACGCTCTCATGAAAGTTCCTCTCGTGCGCCTTCCCGACTTCGCCATTTTGGTCGCTGCGCGACGGCTCTGAAGGGCAATTTAATAATAATAATATCTGGTCACCGCCTGCCCCCGGAGGACCGCCTTCTGATCAGTCATACTTTTCACCA